>JAPPFK010000155.1 GCA_028823885.1 Rhodospirillales bacterium
TTGCAGCCCACGCGATCGGGCCGGATTCGCAATTTTTGTTGGAAATATATTCCAACTCGGTTTCGGAACGAAGTTCCGGCGCGCTTGCTCCCCGCGACGGGAATCGGGTAAGGGGGAGCCATGGAACTGACGCCCGAACAGCAGGCGGAAATCGACGACGCCCGCGCCGCCAGGGCCGAGACCCGCCGGGTCACGGTCCCCGATCTGGAGGAACTGCTCTATACGCCGGTGCCGGTGCTCGATCACGGCTTCGTCCGGGTGATCGACTACATGGGCGACGACGGGGCCATCGTGCAGGCGGCCCGGGTCTCCTACGGCAAGGGGACCAAGCGGGTGTCCACCGACCGGGGGCTGATCCGCTATCTGCTGCGCCACCGGCACACCACGCCGTTCGAGATGTGCGAGATCAAATATCACGTCAAGATGCCGATCTTCGTCGCCCGGCAGTGGATCCGCCACCGCACCGCCAACGTCAACGAATACTCGGCCCGCTACAGCGTGCTCGACCGGGAGTTCTACATCCCGGCCCCGGACCAGCTGGCGGCCCAGTCCCGGTCCAACCGGCAGGGGCGGGGCGCGGTGCTCGAAGGCGAGGAGGCCGCCCGGGTGCTCGACCTGCTCAAGTCGGACGCCCGGCAGACCTACGACCATTACATCGAGATGCTGAACGAGAGCGAGGCGGGTGAGGTGATCGACGAGGGCAGGGACGGGCTCGCCCGCGAGTTGGCGCGGATGAACCTGACCCTCAACACCTATACCCAGTGGTACTGGAAGACCGACCTCCACAACCTGCTGCACTTCCTGTCCTTGCGCGCCGACGACCACGCCCAGTACGAAATCCGGGTCTATGCCGAGGCCATGCTGGAAAGCCTCAAGGCGTGGTGCCCGATCACCCACGAGGCGTTCATGGATTACCGGGCCGGCGGGACGCACCTCTCGGCGGCGGGCCTCGGCGTGGTCAGGCGGCTGCTGGCGGGCGAGGACGTGGACCAGGAGAAATCGGGCTTGAGCCCCCGGGAATGGCGGGAGCTGATGGAGAGCCTCGGCCGGGAGGCCTAGAGAATTAAGTGAGGAGCGCCTGTCCGGTCTCCGCGCACAATCATATTGTGAGCGTGATCCGGCGTGGACTCAGGGGGCAGGATCGGTCAATGTAAATAATTGTACGGATGCCGAACAATATGCGGTTAGCCGCAGACCCCTCCCCCCGGCTGGAACGGAAACGGCAGGAAACAACCACGTTTTGGGAGGCGAAAATGATCGTTTTGAACACTCTTCAAGGAGACAGGGAATGAAGACCTTTCTAAATTCAAAAAAGCTGATGCTGTCCGTGGCGGCGGCCGCTTTTACGGCTGTTGGCGTTTTCGGCGGTGACGCGGCAGCGCAACAAACAATTAAAATGGGCATGTCGGCCCCGAAAACAGGCCCGCTGGCCGGCGGCGCGACGGTTACCCACTGGCCCAATGTAAAGCTATGGGTGCATGACGTGAATTCACGCGGCGGCCTGAAGCTCAAAAATGGCCGCGCCAAGGTCGAGGTCATCGAGTATGACGACCGCACGAACCCGGGCGAAGCCATCAAGAACATCAATCGCCTCGCCACGCAGGACAAGGTGGACTTCATTCTCGCCCCGTTCGGCACGGGCTTCAACCTCGCCACGGCGCCGATTTTCAACAAGCTGGGCTACCCGCAGCTCGCCGTCTCCGCCATCACGGATAAAATCCCGACGCTGACCAAGCGCTATGACAACATCTTCTTCATGCTGGGCTCGACATCGACCTTCACGGGCTCTGTCGTCAAGATCCTGAAGAAAATGCGCAGTGACGGCAAAATCGGCAACCGTGTCGCCATGGTGAACGTGGCCGACGCGTTCGGCATCGAACTTGCCGCGGCGGCGCGCCCCGTCTTCAAGGAAGCGGGCTTCGAGATCGTCTATGACAAATCCTATCCCCTGGGCGCAAAAGATCTTTCACCGATTGTGAAGGGCGCCAAGGCGTCCAACCCGGACGCCTTCGTCGCCTGGTCCTATCCGCCGGACACTTTTGCCCTGACCGCCCAGGCCCGGATCAACAAGCTGGATGTGAAAGCATACTATACCGCCGTCGCGACGCCGTTCCCGTCCTTTAAGGGCAAGTTCAAGGACGCGGCCGAAGGTATTCTCGGCGCCGGTGGAATCAACCCCGACACCCCGGAATTGAAAGCCTACTTCAAACGCCACAAGGAAGTGACGGGCAAGGATGCCGATTACTGGGCCAGCGCCGTAACCTACGCGAGTTTCGAGGTCTTGGGTCAAGCCATCGAAGGGGTCGGTTCCATTGACCGGAAAGCCGTCACTGAATACATCAAGCAGCATGAGTTCAAAACGGTCATTGGTCCGGTTAAATTCGTAAATCAGAATAGCGAGCGTTTCTGGACTGTCGGCCAGTGGCAGGGCAACAAATTCTATGGCGTGAGCTCCGAA
This sequence comes from Rhodospirillales bacterium, assembly GCA_028823885.1. GTDB lineage: Bacteria > Pseudomonadota > Alphaproteobacteria > Rhodospirillales > UBA2165 > JAJDXO01. The sequence goes on from JAPPFK010000155.1 coordinate 2,459, forward strand.
GGACGGCCCGGCGCGCGGCCTGTCATCGACAAACCAGATTGGAAGTAAAAAATTTCATCCCGGCGGTGATGAGCACCGCCGGGACCCTTCTCTGAAATCTGGCTGAACTATGGAAATTTTGCTCGGCGGCATATTGCTGGGCGGTACCTACGCGCTGATCGCCATGGGGCTGCAACTGCAGTACGGCGTTGCCAGGATCATGAACCTGGCCAACGGCGAAGTTCTCGTGGCGGGCTCCTTTGGGGCGCTGTGGCTGTTTACCGGCGCCCAGATCAACCCGATCCTGGCCATCGTCTTGCTGGCGCCGGCCGCCTACATTCTCAATTATTTCATTTATCTGATTTTTCTCCGGCCGCTGGTGAGGCGCGCCAAGTCGGAAGGACAGCTCGAAGTCGACAGCATCCTCTCCACTTTCGGCATCAGCTTTATATTTATCGGCCTCCTGCACGCCATTTTCGGCGGTGAGTACTTCAATTACGAGTATCTCGAAATTCCGTTCGAGATTTTTGGCCAAGCCTACGGCGTGAATCGGATCATTGCCTTCGTGGGCGCCGCGATCCTGGCGGCACTCCTCTATATATGGCTCACCCACACCCGGTCGGGTTTAAGACTGCGGGCCGTCTCCGTGACCCCTTCCTCCGCCAGGCTGGTCGGCATAGACGTGGAGCGCACTTCCGCCATGGCGTTTGCATTAGGCGGCGCGGTGACGGCGGCGGGCGGCTCGCTCATTAGTATGTTCGACACCTTTGATGCCTCCATCGGTGTGGTCTTTACCATGAAGGCCCTCATCATCGTGATCCTGGGCGGCGTGAAGGAAATTAGAGGCACCATCGTCGCGGCCTTTATCCTGGGCTTTGCCGAGACGGCGGTCGCCACACTGATTGATCCAGGCCTCACCCTGGCGGCGGCGTTCCTGTTGTTCATCCTAGTGCTGCTCTTCCGGCCCCAAGGGCTCTTCGGGAGACAGTCATCGTGACCAGGACTGAAATCCGGAACTTCCTGATTACGATTGTTCTGTTTGCATTGGCTGCCCTCATTCCGCTGAGCGACAGCGGGTTCTGGCTCTCGATGGGCATCACCATCGCCACCTATATGGTGCTGTCCACAAGTTGGGCGCTGTTTTCGGGACCGACACATTACATCTCCCTCGCGACCGGCGCCTTTTACGGAATCGGCATGTTCACCGTCGGCGTAGGCATTGAACTCCTGCCCTACTGGGTGCTCGTGGTGGTGGCTGCGGTCATCGGCGCCGTCGTCGCGGCTCTGGTCGGACTTGCCACCCTGCGCCTCTCCGGCGTCTATTTTGTGATCTTTACCCTCGGCCTCGCGGAACTCATCCGCCAGATCGTGACCTGGGTCCAGACCACCATGGGCAGCAGCAGCGGGCTCTATGTGCTCACCAATATCACGGAGCCGATCATTTTCTGGGAGCTCCTGATCCTCGGCATTATCGTCTACTTCATCGGCTGGTGGATCAACCGGTCCCGGCTGGGCTTTGCGCTTCGCATCATCGGCAATGACGAGGTGGTCGCCGTGCACAGCGGGATCAACACGGCGGCCGCCAAAATCATCCTGTTCGTCGTCTCCGGCACCGTGGCGACCATCGTCGGCGCCCTCCTGGCCCCTCGCCTCAGCTATATCGAGTCCAGCATAGCCTTTAGTCCGATGCTGTCCTTCATCGTCGTGATCACGGCGCTGCTCGGCGGGGCGCAGCGGCTCTGGGGACCCATCGTCGGGGTGATTCCGTTCATGCTGGTCTGGGATTTCCTGACGGCGACGTTTCCGAACCAAACGACTCTCATGCTCGGCATCTGTTTCCTGCTGGTTGTCTACGCCATTCCCAACGGCTTTGCCGGCCTGATCGAGAAGTACTCCCACCGTTTGCGGGGGAGGACGTAGATGGCCGCACGCTCCGCCCTTTCCGTCAAGAACGCGACCAAGAACTTTGGCGGCCTCATCGCCGTCAACCAAATGTCGTTTGATATCGAAGAGCACGAGGTACTCGGCCTGATCGGGCCCAACGGGTCCGGCAAGACGACCATGATGAACCTGATCTCGGGCGCGCTCAGGATCAGTTCCGGCCACATTCAGTTGTTCGGCCATGTCATTTCCGGCCAATCGGCCAGTCAAATCTCCCGGCTCGGTGTCGCGCGTACGTTTCAGCTTGTGCGTATGCTAAACTCCATGACCGTGCTCGAGAACGTGGAGGCGGGCGGCGTGTTTGGGCATCGCAAATTGTGGGGCGGTTCGCTGCAGATGCAGGCGGTCGAAATGCTGGAAAAAGTCGGCATGGGCGACGCTGTTTACAGCCCTATCTCGGCCCTTACCTATATCGACCAAAAGCGGGTGGAACTGGCGCGCGCGCTGATGTCCGATCCGCGGCTCCTGCTGCTCGATGAATGGCTGGCGGGATTGAATCCATCCGAGCTTCAAATCGGCATCGACCTGGTCAATAGCCTGCGGGAAGAAGGCCGCACCATCATAGTCGTGGAGCACGTGATGGACGCGATCCGAAGCCTCTGTGACCGCTGCGTGGTCATGAACAGCGGCTACAAAATTGCCGAGGGCACACCGGCCGAAGTGCTGGCCGACGAGGAAGTGATCCGCGCCTACCTGGGAGATGATCATGCTTGAGTGCAAGAACCTCTCCGTCTTCTATGGCCAACACCACGCCCTGGATCAGGTGTCCCTTAACATTGCCCCGGGCGAGATCGTTGTGATCCTGGGCGCGAACGGCGCGGGCAAAAGCTCGCTTCTGAAAGCCATCGCCGGGATTGTGAAGCCGGAGGCGGGCAGTGACATCCGCATGGACGGCGTGGACCTCACCGGCATGCCCGCACACCAGATCGTCGAGACGGGCCTCGCCCTCGTCCCGGAGGGCCGCGGCATCTTTGGAGAACTCACGGTTCTCGAGAATCTGACTCTGGGCGCCTTTCCGGAACGCGCCGATGCGTCCGAAGCCGCAAACCTGCGCCGTATCCTGGAACTGTTCCCGCAGCTCGAGGAACGAAAAAAGCAGATCGTCCGTACCATGAGCGGCGGCGAACAGCAGATGGTCGCCATCGGCCGGGCGATGATGTCGGCGCCGTCGATCCTCATGCTCGACGAACCATCCCTGGGGCTTTCCCCGATACTCTGCAGCGAGCTTTTCAAGACGCTGGAGGCGGTGCGTAAGACCGGCGTGGGTATTCTGCTTGTCGAGCAAAACGCCAAGCAGAGCCTTGCCATCGCCGATCGCGGCTACTTGTTGGAGGTCGGCCGTATCACCGGGGAGGATACGGCGGAAAACCTCGCCCGCGATCCGGCGGTGCAAAAAGCCTATTTGGGCGGGGCCGCGGGCTCGCAATCCGGGGCTCATGCGGACGAACCCAAGCTGCCGGCCCGGGCCCCCGCGGCGGCTTCTCCGGCGCCGCCGGCCGAGGATGCCGTTTCCGCGCCTGCCGCGCCGAGGGACGATCTTCGGATCACGGCCGGAGGACACGGCTCGCGCCGCATCGACGCGGACAGCGTCATCCCGGAACGTATCGACGATATGGTGACGCGGGCGGCTTCGATGCAATCGGCTCCCGCGGAGACCCCGCGTCCCGCGCCGGCGCCCAAGCCGATGGCGCATGATGTGACGCGGCCGCCGGCAAACGGCGACGTCCAACGGATGCTTTCGTCCATCGAGCAGGCGGCGGCCAATGCGCTCAAGCGGCGTCCGGCGGCCACCGACGGCTCGCCCCGCGCGGCGCCCGGGAACGGCGCCCACGAGGAAGTGCTGCCGGAGATCGAAGTTTACAGGAAGCCGAAAATCGAGGTTTACCGCCGGGTCAAAACCGCTTCCGGCGAGGAAATGAAGAAGATCAAGGGAGATTGATCGTGAACAAGATGTTTGATCGGATCTATGTCGGCGGAAACTGGTCTTCGACGTCGCAGGTCTTCTCGGACCTGAATCCCGCGGATGGTTCCGTCTGGGCGCAAATTCCCGACAGCGGCGTTGAGGAAACGCGCGCCGCCATCGATGCGGCGCATGCGGCGTTTCCCGCCTGGTCCGGGCTGAGTCATGTCGAGCGGGCGAAACTGATGCTCAAAGTGGCCGATGTCGTCGAAAGGCGGCGTCCGGAGATCGTCGAAGCCATTCAAGGCGAAGGCGGCGGCTGGTTCGGCAAGGGGATGTACGAGGCCGGCGCCGTCGTCGACATATTTCACGCCGCCGCCGGCGCCAACTACGGCTCGATCGGCGAGGTGCTGCCGTCGCCCCATGGCAAGTTTTCCATGGCGGTTCGATATCCCCTGGGTGTCGTATCGGTCATCAGTCCCTGGAACTTCCCGGTCATTCTGACGGCGCGCAACATCGCCTTCACCCTCGCCTTGGGGAACACCGTGGTCCTGAAGCCGTCCGAGGAAACACCCTATTGCGGGGGCCTCTTCTTCGCGGAAGTCTTCGAGGAAGCCGGTGTGCCGCCCGGCGTTCTGAATGTGGTGACATGCTCACGGGAAAATGTGGCGCAAGTCGGCGATGAACTGATCGAGAACCCGGCGGTCAAAGCCATTTCCTTCACCGGCTCCACGGCGGTCGGGCGCTCCATCGCCGCGAAAGCCGGCGCGCATCTGAAGAAATGCTGTGTCGAACTGGGCGGCAAGGACGCTTTGATCGTTTGTGACGATGCCGACATGGAGCGGGCGACAGCCGCGGCAAGCTTCGGCAGCTTCATGCATCAAGGTCAGATTTGCATGGCGGCCGAGAAGGTCCTGGTGCAGGAAACCGTTTTTGACGAATTCCTGGCCAGGTTCGTGGACCGGGCATCGAAGCTCAAGGTCGGGCCCCCGTTGGCCGACAAGGGGAATGTCATCGGTCCGTTGATCAACGACAAACAAGCCGACAACGTCAAAACCCAATTGGAGGACGCCGTGGCCAGGGGCGCCGAGATCGTCCTCGGCGGCGGCGTGAACGGCCGGTTCGTCGACCCCACCATCCTGGTGGGCGTCACGCCGGAGATGAAAATCTACCACGATGAGACATTCGGCCCGGTCGCTCCGGTGATTCCGTTCCGCACCGACGATGAAGCCGTCGCCATCGCCAACGATAGCCAGTACGGGCTGTCTTCCGGCATCATTACCGGCGACGAACGGCGGGGGCTGGATATTGCCCATCGCCTGGAAACCGGAATGAGCCATATCAATTGTTCGCCGATCAACGATGAGCCGAATGCGCCCTTCGGCGGCGCGAAGTCATCGGGCGTCGGCCGCTACGGGGGCAAATGGTCGGCTGATTCCTATTCCGAAACCCGCTGGATCACCCTCGAAAGAGGCGGGAAGGATTTTCCGCCGGTCTTCTAACGCCGGGCAGACAGGAGAGAACTCGCCATGGTCGAGAACTACAAGATCGCCGACTGGAAACCCAAGAGGCTTCTCAAGGGTAAAACCATCATCGTCACCGGCTGCTCGTCGGGGATCGGATGGGAGACGGCGAAGACGGTGAAAAAGCTGGGCGGCGACGTACTTGGCGTGGACCGCAACATGACGACCGAGAACGTCGACGAGTTTTACAAGGCCGATCTGTCCGACAAGCTTACCATCAAGGCCCTGGTCCAAGCGCTGCCCGACGGCGCGGACGGGATCGCCAACATTGCCGGCGTTCCGCCCACGCTGCCGCCGGAAACGGTCCTCAAGGTCAATCTGGTGGGGCTCAAATACTTTACCGAGTTGATGGTGCCCAAGCTTGCGAACGGCGCGTCCATCGTAAATCTCGCTTCCTTGGCGGGATTCGGGTGGGCCGACCATGTCAATCAGATCAAGGCAAGCTACGATCTGGATTTTGACGGCGTTCCGGATTTCGTGCGCCGCTACGGCATCGACCAGGAGCAGGGCCGGTCATACTTCTTTACCAAGGAGGCGCTCGTCGTCTGGACGATGAAGATGCGGTGGGAATGGCGGGACCGGGGCATCCGGATGAATTCCGTGAGCCCGGGGCCCGTCGATACGCCGATCCTCAAGGACTTCATCGAGACATTGGGCGAGCGCGCCGAAGAAGATAACAGGGTCATGGACCGGCCGGGGCTGCCGGCCGATATCGCGCCCGTTGTCTGTTTTTTGCTGTCGGACATGAGCGCGTGGATGCGCGGCCTGGATATCCCGGTCGACGGCGGCATGTCGTCCCATCTCCTGTGTCATATCCATGACCTTTAGGGCGGGCGGTCCGAAGCCGTAGGCCGGTGAATGTTTAAACAGGGTAGGTAAGGTGAGGTAGAAAAATGGCTAACGTTCTCGTCTGGACAGTGATTGTCCTGATCGCGCTGGTGATTGTCGTCGCCGTCTTCGCGAAGTTTTATCAGCGGGCGACGCAAGAGATCAGTCTGGTGAAAACCGGATTTGGCGGCCGCAAGGTCATCCTCGACAGGGGAGCGATCGTGATCCCTTGGTTCCATGAGGTTTCCAGGGTGAATATGCAAACCCTTCGGTTGGAGGTGCAGCGCGGCGGGGAGTCGGCGCTGATCACCAAGGATCGGCTGAGGGTCGATATCGGCGCCGAGTTCTATGTTTCCGTCGTACCGAACCCGGAGGGAATTTCACGGGCGGCGCAAACCCTCGGCAACCGCACGTTCAACCCTGACCAGTTGCGCGAGCTGATCGAGGGTAAACTCGTCGATTCGCTGCGCTCGGTGGCCGCTAAGTTCACCATGGACGAGCTTCACGAGAATCGCGGCCAATTCGTCTCCGAGGTCCGGGAAAGTCTTGCCGAGTCCATGGCAAGCAACGGATTGGAGCTGGATTCCGTCTCGTTGACCGGGCTCGATCAGACGCCCTTCTCCGCCCTTGACGACAACAACGCCTTCAATGCGGTCGGCATGCGAAAGCTCGCCGAGGTGATCGCCGAATCGAAGAAGGAGCGGGCCGAAATCGACGCCGACGCCGAGGTTTCCGTGCGCCGCGCCGCCATGGAGGCGACCAAGCGCAAGCTGCAGATCGACCTCGAGGAACAGGAAGCCGAGATCGCTCAAGTCGAGCAGATCGAGAGCATGCGGGCGAAACAGATTGCCGAATTGGCCAAGCGCAAGGCTGACAGCGAGCGCGATGCCGCCCATGCTCGCATAGAAATGGAGAAGCAGATCCAGGCTGCCGATATCGCTCGTGAACGGGCCATTCGCGAAGCCGAGATCAGCAATGAGCGGGAGATCGCCCTGGCCAGTCAGGAACGGGAAATCTCCCTGGCCGAAAAGTCGCAGGAGCAGATCAAGGCCAGGGCGGCCGCGGACATGGCGAAGGCCGACGCGGTGAAGGCCGCCGAGGCAATCTCAACCGCCAAGGAGCTTGCCGAGGCCGAACGCCGCAAGGACGTGGCGCTGGTGGCCGCTCAGCAGGAAGGCATGGTCGCCGGCAACCGCAAGCGCATGTCCGCGAGCGCGGAAAAGGACGTGGCGTCCGACGTGGCGGCGGCCAGGCTGGAGGAAGCCCGCGCCGACGCCGAGGCCGCGGCTCTCAGGACGGCGGCCAAGAAGGAGCAAATCCTGGCCGAGGCCGAGGGGCAGGAAGCGTTGGCCCGGGCCGCCAACGCTCTCAGCGGCGATGCGATGTCGTTGAAGGTGGACATGGCGCGGCTGGAAGCGTTGCCCAAGGTGGTAGCCGAAATGGTGAAGCCTGCGGAACGCATCGATTCCATCAAAATCCACCACGTTACCGGTTTGGCGTCCGGGACGCGTCCGGGTGAAGAAGCCGATGGCGCGGGCGAAAAGCCGGTCGTCAATCAGGCGGTCGACTCGATCCTGGACATGGCCGTGCAATTGCCGGCCCTGAAGAAAATCGGCGAAGAGTTGGGAATGAGCCTCGACAGCGGATTGGCCGGTGTATCCGAGGAGTTGTCGGGCAGGAGTACGAAAGGCAAATCCGGTTCGTCGAAATAGCGGTTCGGGCGCAGAGAAAAGGGCCGGCCGCTTAAAGCGGCCGGCCCGGATTCAAGTAACGCCCGTGTTCTATTTCTTCTTCTTCGGCTCCGGCTTGGCCTTGGCGTCCGAGGTGCCGAGCACCTGCTTCAGGTACGCCAGCGCGGCCGGCGAAATCTTCTTGTAATTCTTGGTGATGAAGCCGGTGTCGTCGCCGACCAGCGTGGTGCCGCGCATGCCCCAGGCCTTGACGAAGCCGTCGATCACGCGGGCGTCGTTCCAGGTGTCGGCGTAGCCTTTCCGGAGATCGGCAACGACCTGGGCCGACAGGCCGGGAGGACCGACGACCCAGTTGGACCAGCCGTTGTAGGTCGCATACCACCGGTAGGCCTCCCACTTGTCGCCCGACGGGTCGGCGCCTTTGACCTTCTTGTAGAAGGCGGCAAGGGTGGGAACCCCGCTCTTGTCGAGATCGGGCGCCGGGATGAACTTGCCGTCGGCGCCGATTGCCGGATGGTAATAGAGGGCGTGGGCCGTGCCCTTCTTCAAGAGATCGTTCTTGTAGAAGGCGTAGTAGCCGGGCGCGCCGGTGGTCGCCGCGACGATTTCCTTGCGCATCAGGGCCGCTTTCAGCTTGGGCTGGTTGCGGTAGCCGGTGATGTGGGTGGTCGCCTTACCCAGCAAGCCGAAGCCCATCACCGTGTAAACGTCGAGCGCGCCGCCGGGAATCCGTCCGCCGGCGTTGAACTTCGGTTGCGCCATCAGGTCGTCCCGCGACTTGATCCCGTTGCCGAGCGCCGAACTGGCGATGGTGACGAAGGGAACGCCGCCGGTGGTGCCGACGACCGAGAACTTCGCGGGGTCGTATTTGATCCCCCGGAGGCCGCTGACGATGCCGGAGAAGTTGAGGGGCCCCCACAAAAGCGTGGTGCCGTCCTTGTTGCCGCGCTCATAGACGAAGTTGATGCCCCGTTGACCGCCGCCGCCGACGATATTCTTGACGATGACCTTCGGATTGCCGGGGATGTAATCGCCGAAGAACTGGGCGAACCGCCGTGCATTTCGGGTCAGGCCGCCGCCGGCGCCGGCGGGTACGATCAACTCGATGGTCTTGCCCTTCAAGGCCTGCGCGTCGGCGGGCGCCGTCGAGCCGGCCACGGCAATCGTGCCGACGGCCGCTACGGCTGCCAGTGCTGTTCTGAACATTTCGATCTCCCTGTCGGTGTTGATTCAGAGTTCCTGATTACACCCGCAGTATGCAGGGAATCCGGTATCCGGGCAACTGAGCGCGCTCAGCTTGTCCGATGTGGCTCGAGCCGGGACATATAAACGCCGGCGCCGATAATCAGGGCGGCGCCGATGGCGGTCCACGGGCCCGGGATTTCCGCGAACAGGACGAACCCGAAGAGCGCGCCCCAGAGAAGGCGGACATAGATCAGGGGGGCCAGTATGGTGACGTCTCCCATCTTGAGGGCGCGGGTCAGGGTGGCGTTGCCGGCCGTTCCGAGGCCGCCCATCGCCGCCAGGGCAACGAGTTCGAACAGCGACGGCCAAGTCCAGACGAAGCTCGCCGCGATGAAGGTCAGCGGAGTGGAGAACAGGAGCGTCCCGGTAATCACGCTGGGAATCGGAAGGTTTCGCACCAGCACTTTCGCATTGAGGGACAGGGCCGCATATCCCACGGTCGAGAGAATCACCAACGCCGCGCCCAAGGCCCGAAGGTCGGTGGTCTCTCCATCCAGAAATACGGCAAGCAGGCCGGCGTCGGGGCGGGCGACCATAAGGGCGCCGGCCATCCCGGCGATGACGGCGAGCCAGCGCTTGAGTTGCGAGGGTTCGCCCAGGAACACCACCGCGCCGATCGCCAGAATGAAGCCCTGGGTCATGGTCAGCGTGACGGCGGCCGCCAGGGTGGTCAAAACGATGCCGAAATAGAACAAAGTCTGCGCGCTTGCCTGAACAATGCCGCGGACGAGGAATATGGGCGCCCGGCGCATATCCAGGCTCCCCAATCCGTTCCCGAGGAAGAACGGCAACACCACGGCCAACCCGAACAGATTTCGGAAGAACACCATCTCCAGCGGATGAATGGTGCCGGCCAGCCATTTGACGATGGCCGCCATCCCGGCGTAGCAGGCGCCGGAAATAACCATCAGGAGGACCGCCTGCATGGGCTTAAGGGGCTCAGGGGGCTCAGGCGCTATTGCATGACGATGCGCGGCGCGCTCGCCTCTGGGTTCGATTTGATGGCTGAGATCGCCGCCCAGACCTGGGCCGCGATGTCGCGATAGGCCTGGCTGTGAGGCGAATCCGGCGACGAGACGACAATCGGATCGCCGCCGTCCGAGGTCTCGCGAATTGCCATATCGAGGGGAATTTCCCCGAGGAACGGCGCGCCCAGCTTCTCGGCTTCGGCCCGCGCGCCCCCGTGACTGAAAATATCCGAACGCTCTCCGCAGTGGGGGCAGACGAAATAGCTCATGTTCTCGATGATGCCGAGCACGGGCACATTGACTTTCTCGAACATCCCAAGACCCTTCCGGGCGTCGAGCAGCGCGATGTCCTGGGGCGTCGAGACGACGACGGCGCCGGTGAGCGGCACCCGCTGCGCCATCGAAAGATGAATGTCGCCGGTGCCGGGCGGCAGATCGATAACCAAGGCATCCAACTCGCCCCAGGTCACGTCGCGCAGCAGCTGCTCGAGCGCGCCGGTCGCCATCGGCCCCCGCCAGATAACCGGGGTTTCCTCATCGACCAGGAACCCCATCGACATGCACTTGATGCCGTGATTTTCCATCGGCGCGACTTTTTGCTCGCCGTCGTCGCTTGGGCTTATGTCGGGCTGGCCCGAAATGCCCAGCATACGGGGGATGGAGGGCCCATAGACGTCGGCATCCAGGACACCGACCTTGCGGCCGCCGGCAGCCATGGCGAGGGCCAAATTCACCGCGGTCGTCGATTTGCCCACGCCGCCTTTTCCCGAGGCCACGGCGATGATCGCATTGATACCCGGCAGTTCGAGACCGCCTTGCCTCTGTTGCGCCGGTTGCCCCTGTTGCGCCGGTTGCTGGGATTGCGGCGGCGTGGCGGCGCGTTCCGCGGTCAGAACCGCGGTCACCGTCAGGACCCCCGGCAAGGCATGAACGGCTTTTTCGGCGGCGGCCCGCATGGGCTCCAACGCCTTGCCCCGCGCCGGATCGACCTCGATCCCGAAGGCCACATGGCCGTCCTTGATCTGGATTCCGGCGACCATGCCGAGCGCGACGATGCTTTGGCCGCGATCGGGATCTTCAATGTTTTCGAGCGCCGACAGGATGGTCTCGCGGGTAATTTCAGCCATGGAACCTCCCGGCCTCCAAAGAATTCACGGTCAAGGGCGGCGGCGCCAGGGAAGTTAGCCCTGGATTCCGTTGCGCCCCCCGACTAGCTGTCATATAAGGCACACAAAGCCGAGACGCAAAGCGGATCAACATGCGCCTGTTGGGCGCGATCTAGGAGAGGGCGAAATCCCATGAATTCGAATACGCAACGCGGCGGCCCCTGGGGCGGCGGCGGTGGTGGCGGTGGCGGCCCCTGGGGCGGCGGTGGCGGCGGCGGTCCGAGAGCGCCTCAACCACCGGACATCGAGGAAATGCTCCGCCGCGGCCAGGACCGGTTCAAGAAGTTCATGCCGGGCGGCATCGGCGGCGTACGCCGGCTCGTCATGTTGGTGCTGGCGGCAATCGTCGTCTGGCTGCTGACCGGCATCTATACCGTCGATACGGATGAAGAGGGTGTCGTCCTTCTGTTCGGCGAGTGGGTCGACCGCAAGCCGTCGGGACTTCACTGGTGGTTCCCGGCGCCCATCGGCCAGGTGATCACGCCCAAGGTGACCCGTCAGAACCGTACCGATATCGGCTTCCGCGGCACCGGCGAGTCCGGCATCGGCGGCTCGACCCGCGACGTGCCCGAAGAAAGCCTGATGATCACGTCGGATCAGAACATCACCGACGCCGACTTTACGGTGTTCTGGCGAATCAAGGATTCCGGTCAGTTCCTGTTCAATATTCGTGATCCGGAGGGGACGGTGAAGGCGGTGGCCGAAAGCGCCATGCGTGAGGCCGTCGGACAGACCTCGCTGCAGGATACCCTGACCGGCCAGCGTCAACAGATCGCCGTCCGCGCGTCCGACCTGATGCAGTCGGTGCTCGATTCCTATAATTCCGGTATTTCCGTCGAGCGCGTGCAGTTCCTGCGGGTCGACCCGCCGAACCAGGTGATCGACGCCTTCAACGAAGTGCAACGGGCGCGGCAGGACAAGGAACGGCTTCAGAACGAGGCCCTGGCCTACAAGAACCGTATCGTCCCCACGGCTCGCGGCGAGGCTTCCAAGATGGTCGAGGAAGCCAACGCCTACAAGGAACGGCTGATCAAGGAGGCCGAAGGCGAGGCGCAACGGTTCCTGTCGGTCTACGAGGCCTACAAGGAGAATCGCCAGGTGACCCGCCAAGGCCTGTTCCTGGAACGGATGCAGGAAATCATGCAGGACACGGAGAAGGTCATCCTGGACAGCCCAAGCGGCGGAACCGGTGTCGTCCCGTTCCTGCCGTTGCCTGAAATTCAGCGACGGACGCGCGCCGCCGCCGATGACGATGAGCAGGGGAGTAACTAGCCAATGAGGAACCTTACACTTGCCATTGTCGGCATTCTCGTCGTCGCGCTCGGTGTCCTGGCCTTCAGCGCCCTGTTTACGGTCAATCAGGCGCAGCAGGCGATCGTACTCCAGTTCGGCGAGCCCCGCCGGGTGATCAAGGACCCGGGTCTCAACTGGAAACTGCCGTTCATTCAGAACGTGGTCTTCTTCGACAAACGGGTATTGGAATTGGATCCGCCGCCGGAGCAGGTGCTGCTGTCGGATCAGAAGCGGATCAACGTCAACGCTTTCGCCCGGTATCGAATTCTCGATCCGCTCATCTTCTTCCAGGCCGTCCGGGATGAGTTCCGTCTCCGCGACCGGTTGGGCAAGACCTTGAACTCCGGTGTCCGTGACGTGCTTGCGTTGCATCCGCTGACCGACCTTTTGTCCGAAAAGCGGGGCACGATCATGAACGATATCGACGAGCGCATGAGGGCGGCAGCCGGCGATTTCGGAATCGAGATCGTCGACGTCCGGATCGGCCGAACCGACCTGCCCGAAGAGATTTCCAACAACGTTTATGACCGGATGCGGTCCGAACGGCTCCAGGAGGCGAACAAGGATCGCGCCGAGGGCCAGGAGATCAACCTGCGAATTCGTGCCGAGGCCGACCGCGAGCGGACGGTCATTCTGGCCGATGCCCAGCGGCAGTCTCAGATCCTTCGCGGTCAAGGGGAAGGCACCGCGCGTTCGACCAAGAACCGCGCCTTCGGCCAGGATGCCGAGTTCTACGAGTTCTATCGGAGCCTGGAAGCCTATGGGACCTCGTTCGGGGAAGGGACGTCGCTGGTCTTGAGCCCGGATTCCGACTTCTTCCGGTTCTTCGGCAATATCGACGGGTCGGCGAAACAGCCGTCGAACTAACGACCCGGCGGAGAGCGATTGACCGAGCTTCTAACGGCTCTTGCGCTGGCATTGGTGATCGAAGGCGCGCTCTATGCCTTGTTTCCCCAGGCCATGCAGCGTTTCATCCGTCAGGTGATGGAAGCGCCGCCGGGTTGGTTGAGGATCGCCGGCGCCATTGCCGTCGTGGCGGGACTTGGTTTCATCTGGCTCCTCAGGCAGTGAGGTTCACGCTGATTTGACGTCATGGAAGCGCCGGAAATGCGTGACTCATGCCGTTAAACCGCCACATTGGGATAGTACGATCCGTTATTGATCGGCGCCGGGCCAATGTTGGATTTGCGAAAGATTGACGGCGACCCCGAGCGGGCTATTTTGTGGGTATTCGGTTCTGGAGGCGGTAGGGATTTGATGGCGAAATTGCACCGGGCGCGGGCGCGCCCCGACGCATCGGCTCCAACCATCTGGCTGGTTGCGGCCCTGGTTACGACAATGATCGCAATGACGGCCCTTGCGCCCCGTGCCGAAGCCCGGGCCGCGCCGGAGAGCTTTGCCGACCTCGCTCAGAAGCTGCTGCCCTCGGTGGTGAACATTTCCTCCACGGCGGTGTCCGGCCGTGGGCAAGGCGGCCTTCAGCTTCCGCGGCAATTTGAAGAGTTCCGCGACTTCTTCGACCGCAACCGGCCGCAACAGCCGCAGCGCCGCGCCACGTCGCTGGGCTCCGGCTTCATCATCGACGCGGCGGGGGTCATCGTGACCAACCATCACGTCATTGAAGACGCCGATGAAATCACCGTCACATTGCACGACAACCGGACCCTGAAGGCGGAAGTCGTCGGCCGCGACCCGAAGACCGACCTCGCCGTGTTGAAGGTCGAATCCGCGCAGGATCTGCCGGCGGTGCCGTTCGGCGACAGCGATGCGATCCGGGTGGGAGACTGGGTAGTCGCGATCGGCAATCCCTTCGGTCTCGGTGGAACCGTGACCGCGGGAATCGTCTCCGCGCGGGGTCGCGATATCAATTCCGGCCCTTACGATGACTTCATCCAAACCGACGCCTCCATCAACCAGGGGAACTCCGGCGGCCCGTTGTTCAACATGGCCGGCGAGGTGGTCGGAATCAATACGGCCATCTTTTCGCCGTCCGGCGCCAGTGTCGGGATCGGCTTCTCTATTCCGGCCGCCGCCGCCCAGCCGGTGATCGGCCAACTCCGTCAGTATGGCCGCACCCGCCGCGGCTGGCTCGGCGTCCGCATTCAGCCGGTGACCGAGGAAATCGCCGAGAGTCTTGGTATGGACGGCGCGTCCGGCGCATTGGTCGCCAGCGTCACCGAGGGAAGCCCGGCGGAAGACGGCGAGATCAAGGCCGGCGATGTCATCCTGACGTTCGCCGGCCGCGACGTGGACGAAATGCGCAAGCTGCCGCGGATCGTCGCCGAGACCGAAATCGACAAGGCCGTCCCCGTCGAAGTGTGGCGCGACGGCAAGAAGATCACCACGACCGTGACGGTCGGAGAACTCGATGAGGGCAACAAAGAGGTCGCCTCGGCGGACCCGGCTCAGGATGCCGGTGAAATCGGCGAACACTCTGTCGCCGAGCTTGGCCTCGTCCTGTCCCGGATCAACGGGGCGGCGCGCAAGAAATTCAGCCTCAAGAATCAAGCCCGCGGCGTCGTGGTCGTCGGTGTCGAACCCAACAGCGCGGCCGCCGAGAAGAACCTGCGGGCCGGCGACGTGATCGTCGAGGTCAGCCAGGACGAGGTGCGCTCGCCCGAGGACGTGGACCGGAAGATCGACGAAGCGAAAGAGGCCGGCCGCAAGTCGCTGCTCCTTCTGGTCGAGGGCCAAAGCGGTCTGAGGTTCGTCGCCCTGCGGATCGGCGAGAGCTGAGCCTCCCGTTTCGCGGCCGCCCGCGATATGAACAACGCTCCGTCAAACAAATGAAATTTCCGTAGGAATTCAACGTGCCGGAACCACTCGTTCAACCCTTTCGGGGGCTTCGTCCCGTCGCGGACAAGGCCCAATCGGTCGCCGCGCCGCCCTACGACGTGATGTCGAGCGCCGAGGCGCGGGAGATGGCCGCCGGCAACCCGCTGAGCTTTCTTCACATTTCCAGGCCCGAGATCGATCTGCCCGAGGGCACCGATGTCTATTCCGACGAGGTCTATGCCAAGGGCGGCGAGAACATGGCCAGGATGGTCGCGGACGGGGTGATGGTCCGGGACGAAAACCCAAGCTACTACGTCTACCGGGTGGCGATGGATGGCCATGTCCAGACCGGCATCGCCGCGGCCGGGTCCATGGAGGCCTATGAGACCAATCTCATCCGCCGCCATGAAACCACCCGGCCCGACAAGGAGACCGACCGGGTGAAGCAGATCGAAGCGGTCAATGCGCACACCGGGCCGGTATTCACCACCCATGCCGACAACGCGGAATTGTCCCATGTCGTCGCCTCGGTCACCACGACGCCGCCGGCCTATGAGGCAAGGAACGTGGGGCGGGCCGATCACAGCCTGTGGGTGGTTTCCGAAGATGATTTGATCGGCCGGATCACCCAGGCGTTCCAGGATATCGGCGTGATCTATATCGCGGACGGGCACCATCGCTCGGCGGCGGCCTCGCGCGTCGCGGCGGCGAGGCGGGCCGAACACGGCGCGGGGCCCTGGGACCGGTTTCTGATTGTCAGCTTTCCCGAAAGCGAGGTGCAGATCATCGACTACAACCGGGTGGTCAAGGGGCTGAACGGACGCGATGCGGAAGCATTCCTCGCCGCCCTCGGCGAGGCTTTCCTGGTCGAAAAGCGGGATGGGGCCGCGAAACCGGAGATCCGCCGGACCTTCGGCATGTATCTGGCGGGAAATTGGTACAGCCTGAAGCCTAAATCAGATGTGCCCGCCGGCGCGCCCGCCGAAGACCGTCTCGATGTCAGCCTGTTCAACGCCCGGGTCATCGGCCCCATTCTCGGCATCACCGATCAGCGCTCCGACCCCCGCATCGATTTCATCGGCGGCGCCCGGGGCATGGCCGAACTGGAGCGCCGCGTCGGCTCGGGCGAGTGGGACGCCGCCTTCGCCTATTACCCGATCAGCGTCGCCGAACTGATGGCCGTGGCCGACGCGCAAGCCGACATGCCGCCCAAGATCACCTGGTTCGAGCCCAAGCTCGCCGACGGCATGGTGTCGCTCGTGCTGGACTAGGTCCATGACGGGCGCCCCCGTCATCGTCATCTTCGGGCCGACGGCGTCCGGAAAGTCGTCCCTCGCCATCGACGTCGCCCGGGAATTCGACGGCGTGATCGTCAACGCCGATTCCATGCAGGTCTATGAAGAACTGCGGGTCCTGACCGCGCGGCCGGGCGCCGCGGACGAGGCGCTGGTCCCCCACAAACTCTATGGCGTGCTGAGTGCCGCCGAGGTCTGCTCGGCCGGCCGCTGGCTCGAACTGGCCGTCCCCGAGATCGAGGCGGCCTGGGGGGCGAACAAACTTCCCATCGTCGTCGGCGGCACCGGCCTCTACATCCGCGCCCTGATGGAGGGCCTGAACGACATGCCGGAAATCCCGGATGAATGCCGCGAGGCGGCGCGGTCGAAGTTCGCGGAAATCGGCCCGGAGGCGTTTCACGAACTGCTCGCCGAGGCGGATCCGATTTCGGCCGCCCGCATCGGGCCTTCGGACCCGCAGCGGATGATGCGGGCATACGAGGTCTATCTTTCCTCCGGGAGGCCACTGTCGGAATGGCAGGCCGAGGCCCCGGCGCCGCCCCTCGATGCCCGGTTCCTTGTCATCGCGCTCAGGCCCGATCGGGACGATCTGTATGCCGCCTGCGACGGGCGCGCGGCAGCGATGCTGGCGGACGGCGCGCTGGACGAGGCGGCGGCGCTCGCCCAAATGAACCTCGACCCGGGACTGCCCGCCATGAAGGCCTTGGGGGTGCCCGATTTGCTTCGCCATATACGGGGCGAGGCGAGCCGGGAAGAGGCGTTGGCGAGCCTCCGGCAGGCCACCCGGAACTACGCCAAGCGGCAAATGACCTGGCTGAATCATCAGATTTCTGCGGATTTGACCATTTTTGAGCAATATTCGGAAAGTTTCCGGGAAAAAATCTTTTCAAAAGTTCGAAAAAACGTGTTGACGGCGCAAGGTTGATGCCCTAATTTCCGCCTCCGTTGCGTCGCCGGCTGGCCTTTGCCGTGCCGCCGGCGCGCTTTGTTTCTGGTCTGTTGCGTTGCAAAATCCTTGCTCCGCACGGACCGCAAGACTGGGATAACGAAAAGCGCCCGCAGGCCCCTGTACGAAGGCCGGGTCGAGGAGAAGCATCATGAGCACGCGACGCATGATCGGTGGCGAAATCATCTTGAAAGCCCTTGCCGACCAGGACGTCGACGTCGTCTTCGGCTATCCGGGGGGCGTGACCCTGCCGCTTTACGAGAAGATCGGCCAGCAGAACCGGACCGAACACATTCTCGTCGCCCACGAGCAGGGCGGCGTGCATGCGGCCGAGGGCTATGCCCGCTCCACCGGCAGGGTGGGCGTCGTGCTGGCGACCTCCGGGCCCGGCGCCACCAATACGGTCACCGGCCTTGTCGACGCGCTGATGGATTCGGTTCCGATCGTCTGCCTGACCGGTCAGGTCACCTCTCACCTGATCGGCAACGACGCCTTCCAGGAAGCCGACACGACGGGCATCACCCGGCCGGCGACGAAGCACAACTACCTGGTCAAGAGCACCGACGATCTGGCGCGGGTCATGCACGAGGCGTTTCACGTGGCGACCACCGGCCGCCCGGGCCCCGTGCTGGTCGACATCCCGAAGGACGTCATTCTCGGCGAGGGCGCCTATGTCGGTCCCGACGAGATCGAAATCAAGCAGACCTACAGGCCGCAGATCAGGGGCGACAGGAAGGCCATCGAGGAAGCCGTCGAGCTGCTGGCGTCGGCCAAGAAGCCGATCATCTACGCCGGCGGCGGGGTGATCAATTCCGGCCCCCGGGCCTCCAGGCTGCTGACCGAACTGGTCGACACGACCGGCTATCCCTGCACGCTGACCCTGATGG
>JAPPFK010000100.1:0-3838 GCA_028823885.1 Rhodospirillales bacterium
TCGCCGCGGCGGACCACATGAATGCCGGCGACATTGGGCGAATAGAGCGGAAAGACCCGTTCCACGCCCTCGCCATAGGAGATTTTCCGAATGGTAAAGGACGAATTCAGCCCGTCATTCTTGCGTGCGATGCACATGCCCTCGAAGGCCTGAATCCTTTCGCGGCTGCCCTCAACCACCTTCACCTCGACCCGGACCGTGTCGCCGCGGGAGAATTCAGGGGTCTCCCGGCCCGCGGTCAGTTTGGCCATTTGCTCCCGTTCGAGCTCTTGAATGATGTTCATCGTTCCAATCCTCTTCCTGGCCTCTTCCTGGCCTCTTCCTGGCCTCTTCCTGGCCTCTTCCTGGCCCGGTCTATTTCCGGGCCGCCTCATAAGCCGCCCACAGGTCCGGCCGTCTTTCCTTCGTTACCCTCTCCGCCTCGGCACGGCGCCAGGCTTCGATTTTTTCGTGGTGCCCGGACAACAGCACGTCCGGCACCTCTCGATCATGCCACTCCCGCGGCCGCGTATAGTGGGGGTACTCCAGCAAACCCCCTTCAAAACTCTCTTCTTCCGGCGACGCGCCGCTCCCCATGACACCCGGCAAGAGCCGCACACAGGCATCGATCAGCGTCAGCGCCGCGGGCTCGCCGCCTGAAAGCACGAAATCGCCGATGCTCAGCTCTTCCGGCTCCCACTCATCGATCACCCGTTGATCGATGCCTTCGTAGCGTCCGCACAACAAGACCACTCCCGGACCGTCGGCCAGCGCGCGAACGCGCGTTTGGGTAATAGGCCGGCCGCGCGGTGTCAAATAGATCAGTGCACGGTCATCCCGGGAATCGTCCCGCGCTTCCCGGAGGGCCGCGTCGACGACATCCGCCCGCATGACCATTCCCGGTCCGCCACCGAACGGGGTGTCATCGACGGAGGCGTGTTTATCGCTCGTAAACCCCCGAATGTCCAACGTTTCCAACGACCATGTGCCGTTGTCCATGGCCTTGCCGGACAGCGATTGTCCAAGCGGCCCCGGGAACATTTCCGGGAACAGCGTCAACACGGTCGCGGACCACGCGCTCATCGGTCTTATCCGTTCTCCTCATTCTCGTCCGCGAGGCCGTCATCCTGTTCGGCCCCGTCGATACTCAGCCCTTCCGGCGGATCGACGACCACATATCCCCGATCCAGATGGATCTCCGGCACCGCCTCCCGGCTGAACGGGACGACCAGCGGTTTGCCGCTCTCCAGCAATATTTCCATCACCTCGCCGGCGCCGAAATTATCCAGGCCTCGCACCGTTCCCATCGTACGCCCATCCAAGGACCGCACCGGGAGGCCGACCAGGTCGGCATGATAGAACTCGTCATCCGCCGGGGCCGGCAATTGCTCACGGGCGACGTACAGTTCGGTTCCCTTCAGGGCCTCGGCGGCGGTCCGGTCGTCCACTCCTTCGATCCGGGCGATCAGCGCCCCCTTGGAAGAACCGCGAAGCCGAACGGCGAACACGCGTTCGCCCGCCTGGTCCGTCAGGTCGCCGTATGCCGCAATATCCGAGGGATCATCCGTGAAACTCTTGATCCGAACCTCGCCGCCGAGACCTCGAGCCCCGGTGATTGCGCCAACCAATATCCGCTTGGCGCCGCTCATCGGCGTACGGCCTGAGGGCCCCGTTGCATTCCGGAATTACTCCTCCTTCTTCTCTTCTTCGTCACTAGGCTCTTCCGCCGGCGCCTCTTCTTGAGGGGCCTCCTCCCCGGCGGGAGCTTCCCCGACGGGAGCTTCCCCGACGGGAGCTTCCTCGCTAGGCGCCTCTTCGGCGGGGGCCTCTTCTTGAGGGGCTTCTTCCGCGGCGGGGGCTTCCTCGCTAGGCGCCTCTTCGGCGGCGGCCTCTTCTTGAGGGGCTTCTTCCTCAGAGCCAGCGTCCTCCGCAGGCGCTTCGTCGGCAGGCGCTTCGGCCTCCGCGGCCGCGGCTTCGGCTGCCTCCTTGGCGGCTTCTTCGGCGGCGGCCATCCGTTCCAACGTCTTGGCGCGCGGAAGATGTTGCTTGGTCTGTTCGGGCCGCTCGGGGGCCTTGCGAATACCCGCGGCATCCAGGAACCGGGCGACGCGATCCGTCGGCAGCGCGCCGTTTTCCAGCCAATGCTTGATCCGGTCTTCCTTCATGTTCAGCCGCTCGGGGCTGTCCTTGGCCACCATCGGGTTGTAGGTGCCGAGCCTCTCGATAAACCGGCCATCCCGGGGCGACCGGGAATCCGCGACGACGATACGGTAATACGGACGTTTCTTTGCTCCGCCCCGCGATAGTCTGATCTTTAGTGCCATATGTCTTTCGACCTCCGTGGTAGGGCCGCATTGCGGCCGCATTCAAATAATTCGTTCCGGTTCAGTGTCTGTACTCACTTGAAACCGGGCGGCGGCATCATCCCGGGCGGCAACGCGCCCGGCGGGAGCCCGCCGGCCGTGCCCTTCTTTCCCATTTTTCCCATTTTCTTCATCATTCCGGCCATCTGCTGATACTGCTTCAGCAGGCGATTGACCTCCTGAACCGACGTACCCGAGCCGGCGGCGATCCGCTTTCGCCGCTTGGCGTTCAACAGCTTGGGATTGCCGCGCTCCTTGGGCGTCATCGACTGAATGATGGCGTGCTGATGGGCGATCGTCTTGTCGTCCACGTTCGCCGCATCCATCTGCTTCTTCATTTTGCCGACCCCCGGCAGCATCCCCATGATGCCCTGGAGATCGCCCATTTTTCTCACCTGGGCCAACTGATCACCCAAGTCCTCGAGGGTGAACTGACCTTTCAGCGCCCGCTTGGCGACCTTCTCCGCCTTCTCCGTATCGATGGTCTCCTGGGCCTTCTCGACCAGCCCGACCACGTCACCCATGCCGAGAATGCGGCCGGCAATGCGGTCCGCCTGGAACGTCTCGAGATCGTCGAGTTTTTCCCCGACGCCCATCAGCTTGATCGGACACCCGGTGACCGACCGCATGGAGAGCGCCGCGCCGCCCCGGCTGTCACCGTCCACACGCGTCAGGACGATGCCCGTCAGGCCGACCCGCTCGTTGAAGGACTTGGCGGTATTCACCGCGTCCTGACCGGAAAGCGCGTCGGCGACCAATAGGGTTTCCACCGGCATCACCTGATCGCGGATAGAAGCGGCCTCGGCCATGAGTTCGTCATCAATCGCCAAACGGCCGGCGGTATCGAGAATGACCACATCGAAACCCTCGCGGCGGCCCACATCCATGGCCCGCTTGGCGATCCCAATCGGCCGTTCGCCGAGGACCGGCTGCACCACCTGGGTCCCCACCTGCCCGCCCAAGGTTGCCAACTGTTGCGCCGCGGCGGGACGGGCGACGTCGAGGGCCGCCAGCAGCACTTTCCTGCGCTCCCTGTCGATGAGCCTGGAAGCGATTTTGGCGCAGGTCGTGGTCTTGCCCGAACCCTGAAGACCAACCATCAACAACGCCGCCGGGGGTTGGGCCGCCAAGTCGAGGCCGGCTTCTTCGGGTCCCAGCATTTCAACCATCTGGTCGTGGACAATCTTGACCACCATTTGGCCCGGGGTGACGCTCTTGAGCACCTCCGTACCGACCGCGGCCTCGGCGACCTTGTCGATGAACTCCTTGACGACGGGCAATGCGACATCCGCTTCCAACAAGGCCACCCGAACCTCACGCATGGCTTCATCGACATCGGACTCGTTCAACGCACCTCGGCGCTTCAAACGCTCGAAGATGTCGTCAAATCGGCTGGTCAAACCATCAAACATGGGCCCAAATCCGCCAAAAATACCGTCTTCACAACCAAAAAACGCCAGTGCGCGAAACTCGCGGACTGGCGGCGCCCCTCGGGA
>JAPPFK010000100.1:3848-19819 GCA_028823885.1 Rhodospirillales bacterium
CCCCAAAACCCCAAAAAAATCCGTACAACACAACAAAAAACCGCCTGTGCCATAAACCGGGGTCGGGGGGGCGCCCCTCGGGACGTCGATTAGCGGGCGGAACCTACGGTCTGTCCCATGGCCTGTCAAGGTATACCACGCGAACAATTCAGATGGTATTGTGCAACCAGGACCATTGGAGTCCCACATCGGGGAATTCATCCGGGACCAGGGAGTTTGCATAAACCATGAGACGGCGAACCGTAAAATTTGATGGACCGGATCCCATAGACCAGTATGTGGGCTCCCGGGTTCGTGCACGCCGCGTCGGATTGCGCATGAGCCAGACGAAACTCGGCGACGCAATAGGGGTTACCTTCCAGCAAATTCAGAAATACGAGAATGGCGCCAATCGGATCGGCGCCAGCAATCTGTTCAAAATCGGTCGGACGCTCGGGGTCGAGGTTTCGTTCTTCTTTGACGGCATGCCGGACTTCGACAAGCAATCCAAAACCCGAGGCAAACTCTCCGATGGCTCGCAAGAGCAATTCAAGGACGACCCGATGGCTTCGAGGGAAGCCATCGAGCTCATGCACAATTATTTCCGTGTTCCCGACGAACAGGTCCGCAAACGGCTCTCCCAATTCGTCAAGAGTTTGGCGCGCGCTTCCAAGGCCTAAATTCGGACCGCAGAATTCGCGCGCGCAATACCAGCGCATTTCTCTTGGACTTCTCGGGGATTCCCCCATATATCCCCGCCTATGAGTTCGATCGACTTCATAAAGATGCACGGACTCGGCAACGATTTCGTGGTGATTGACGGGCGCTCCCGGCCGATTGCGTTGTCCGACGCGCGCGCGCGCGCCATCGCGGACCGCCGCACGGGCGTCGGCTGCGATCAACTGATCATTCTCGAGCCGGCGACGGATTCGAGTGCCGCGCTGTTCATGCGAATCCACAATGCGGACGGGGGAGAGGTCGACGCCTGCGGCAACGCCACCCGCTGCGTCGGCGACATGGTGATGACGGAGACCGGCCGGGAGCGGGCACAAATCCAAACCGGCGCCGGATTGCTGACGGTCTGGCGATCGGATGACGGTGTCAGCGTGGACATGGGGAAAGCCAAGGATCGATGGACGGACATCCCGCTTGCCGAAGAAGCAGACACGCTGCATTTGGAGATTGGTGAAGGACCGCTGCAGGACCCCGTCGCGGTATCGGTCGGCAACCCGCACGCGGTGTTTTTTGTGGAAGATGCCGAGGAAATAGACCTTGCGGCGGCCGGGCCCGTCCTCGAGCACCACCCGCTCTACCCCGAGCGCGCCAATGTGGAGGCCGTTTCGGTTCTGTCGCGAGCGCATCTGCGGGTGCGGGTATGGGAGCGCGGGGTGGGTATCACCCGGGCCTGCGGCACCGGCGCCTGCGCGGCGGCGGTCGCGGCGGCGCGCCGGGATTTGGCGGACCGGGACCTGACCGTCAGCCTCGACGGCGGCGACCTGACGACGAGCTGGCTCGAAAACGGCCACATCGTCATGACGGGCGCGGTGGCCGAGAGTTTCAGAGGCACCCTCCCGGCGGAGATGGCGCAATGAGCGCCCGGGTCATCACCCTCGGCTGCCGGCTGAACAGTTTCGAATCCGAGGTCATCAGGAACCGAACCGGCGAGGCGGGCCTCGACAACGCCGTGGTGATCAACACCTGTGCGGTAACGAGCGAAGCCGAGCGGCAGGCCCGTCAAACGATCCGCCGGGCGCGGCGTGAACATCCGGAGGCCCGGATTATCGTGACGGGATGCTCGGCACAGGTGGACGCGGACCGTTACGCGAACATGCCCGAGGTGGACCAGGTCCTCGGCAATGAAGAAAAACTCCGGATGGAGAGCTATCTGCCGGAGTCGAGCCGGGAGGCAATCGTGGTGTCGGACATCATGCGGATCACCGAGACCGCCGGGCATCTGGTCGAGGGCTTCGAGAGCCGCACGCGGGCCTTCGTTCAAATTCAGCAGGGATGCGACCATCGCTGCACCTTTTGCATTATTCCGTTTGGCCGCGGCAACAACCGGAGTGTACCGGTCGGGACAATCGTCGATCAGATTGAAAGCCTGACCTCGGCGGGCTACCGGGAAGTCGTGCTTACGGGTGTCGACATCAGTTCCTACGGAACCGATCTGCCGGGACAACCAACCCTGGGCGAATTGGTGCGCCGTATCCTTGCCCTGATACCCGATTTGCCGAGATTGCGGCTCAGCTCGCTCGATCCGGCAGTCAGGGACCCGGCGTTGATGCTCGTACTCTCGACGGAACCCCGGCTCATGCCTCATGTCCATCTGAGTGCCCAGGCGGGCAATGACCTGATCCTCAAGCGGATGAAACGCCGGCATCGCCGCGAAGGGTTCTTGCGGTTGTGCGGCGATCTCAGGGCGTCCCGTCCCGATGTCGTGCTGGGCGCCGACTTCATCACCGGGTTCCCGACGGAGACCCCGGAGATGTTCGCCGAGACGCTCTCACTCGTCGACGAGGCGGAGCTTACCCATCTGCATGTATTCCCCTATTCCGAACGGCCCGGCACGCCGGCGGCGCGGATGCCCCCGGTGCCGAAGCCCGTCCGGCATGAGCGGGCCCGGCGGCTGCGCGAGGCCGGCAATGCGCGGAGATCCGCTTACCTCGATTCTCAAATCGGGGAGCGTGCGCGGATACTCGTGGAGAGCGATGGGCGCGGCTACACGGAGCACTATGCCCCGGCCCAGCTTGCCGGCGACACCCCTCGAGGCGTCATCGTCGACGCCGATGTCGACCACGTTGCCGGCGGTCACCTGATTGCCCGGGCCGCATGACGGCAGAGGATACCGAACGGCAACCCGGCTGGCTGAACCGGCTGACATCCGGACTGCGGCGCACGTCGTCGGCGCTAGGCCAGAACCTGGGTGATCTGTTTTCGGGCGCTCGAAAGCTCGATAGAGCCACCCTCGATGAACTCGAAGAGTTGCTGATCGCGACCGACATCGGCGTCTCGACGGCGGCAAAGCTTACCCGGAAATTGGCCGAGGGACGGTTCGACCAGGAAATCACCGGTGACGAGGTCCGCGCCGCCCTTGCCGCACAGATCGCGGAGATCCTGTCGCCGGTTGCCGAGCCGTTGGCGATAAATCCAGGCCACCGGCCCCACACGGTCCTGGTTTGCGGCGTGAACGGCAGCGGCAAGACCACGACCGTCGGTAAGCTCGCCCAATCGTATCGGGACCAGGGATTGAGCGTCATGCTGGCGGCCGCGGACACGTTCCGGGCAGCGGCCGTGGAGCAGCTTCAGATCTGGGGCGAACGCACCGGAGCGCCGGTCGTGGCGCGCGAGACCGGCGCCGATGCGGCGGGCCTGGTGTTCGACGCCATCGAAGAGGCGCGGCGGCAAAACGCCGATCTGCTGTTAATCGATACCGCGGGCCGGCTTCAGAACAAAACCGAGTTGATGGACGAACTCAAGAAGGTCATCCGGGTCGCCAAGAAGCTGGATGAAACGGCGCCGCAATCGACCCTGTTGGTGCTCGACGCAACCGTGGGCCAGAACGCCCACTCCCAGGTCGAGACTTTCCGCGAAATGGTCGACGTGACCGGCCTCGCGGTCACCAAACTGGACGGCAGCGCGAAGGCCGGCGTGGTGGTGGCGCTGGCCGAGAGATTCGGTCTGCCGATCCATGCAATCGGGGTCGGCGAGCAGGCGGACGACCTGCGGCCTTTCGATGCAACCTCGTTTGCCCGGGCGCTGGTGGATTTGGGACCGGAAGAAGCCGGTTAGCCCGCGTTTCAGATCTTCAGCGGCGCTTGCTCGATCACCGCCGTGGACCCTCGGCGATAGTGATCGAGGGCCCACCGCACGCTGGGGAAGGCCAGATCATCCCAGGGAATTTGTTCCCACTCGAACAACCCCACTTCCTCGCTCTCCTCTCCGGGCGCGAACCCTTCGCTCAGCATTTCGGCCCGGAACACCATATAGACCTGACTCAAGTGCCGGATCTCATAGACCCCCATCAGATCACCGATCTCGACCTCGGCGCAGGCTTCTTCCCAGACCTCGCGCCGGGCGCCGTCGGCGATGGTCTCCCCCATCTCCAGATAGCCGGCCGGCATGGTCCAGTAGCCTTTTCTGGGCGGGATCGCCCGACGGCAGAGCAGATACTTGTCTTCCCAGACACACACCGCTCCGACGATCACTTTCGGATTCCGGTACTCGATGTAACCGCAGTCCGGGCAAACCAACCGTTCGACCGTATCGCCGGTCGGCACCGTCCTGACGGATGGTCCGTTGAACTGGTCTTCAGACATGCCGCCAGTCTGGGTCAGCAGCGCGCCACTGACAACCTATTGGTCAAGATTCGTCCCAACGACGAAGATCAGCAGGAAAGCACCTCGACCCCGGGCAGGGACTTGCCCTCCAGCCATTCGAGAAACGCGCCGCCGGCGGTCGAAACATAGCTGAAGGCCTCGACCGCATTGGCCGCTGCCAGGGCGGCGGCGGTGTCGCCGCCCCCGGCGACGCTCAACAGGTCACCGGACCGGGTCCGCTCGGCCGCCGCGCCGGCCACGTCCCTGGTCCCCTGATCGAACGGGGGAAATTCGAAAGCGCCGAGCGGTCCGTTCCAGACCAGCGTCCGGCAGTCATTCATTTGCCCGATTATGGCGGCCGTCGTAGCCGGTCCGATATCCAGCATCATTTTATCGGCGGGAATTCGATCGGCGGGAACCGTCGCCGCGTCGGCGTCCGCCGCGAGTTCCCCGGCGACGATGCCGTCCGACGGCAGAATAACGCTGCAGCCGGAATCCGCGGCGGCCTCCGTGACCTTCCGCGCGGTTTCTATCATGTCGGCCTCGACGAGAGACTTTCCCACCTGGACGCCGTCCGCCAGCAGGAATGTGTTGGCCATGGCGCCGCCGATCACCAGGTGATCGACCTTTTCGATTAGATTTTCCAGCACGCCGAGCTTGGTCGAGATCTTATTGCCGCCGACCACCGCCATGACCGGATGCTCGGGCGCCTCCAGCGCCTGCGTCAGGGCCTTCAGTTCTTTCTCCAGAAGCCGCCCCGCCGCCGACGGGAGGAGCCGTGCGACCCCGTCGATGGACGCGTGGGCGCGATGGGTGCAGGAAAAGGCATCATCCACGTAAAGGTCGGCCAAGCCTGCAAGCTTCCTTGCAAACTCGGGATCGTTGGCCTCTTCTCCCGGATCGAAGCGGAGGTTCTCGAGCAGGACCAGTTCGCCCGACGCCCCGCCGCCGAATGAAACGGCACGGCCGAGGGCGGCGCTCAGTGCCGGAACGATCGGCTCCAAGGAGAGGTCCGGCACCACCTGCCCCTTCGGGCGTCCAAAATGGCTGGCGAGCACGACGTTCGCCCCCTTGTCGAGAAGTTCGAGGATGGTCGGCCGGACGGCGTCGATCCGCGTGGTGTCGGAAACCAAACCGTCCCGCATGGGGACATTCAGGTCTACCCGGACGAGCACCCGCTTGCCGGCGACATTCAGGTCATCGAGGGTTTGAAACTTGGTCATGTGCCCTTGAGTGAGAGTGCTTCAGGCAGGCCGCCCTTATGCCATTGAGCCGCGGACATGAAAAGCGCAACGAAAAGCGGCCTCGCCGATTTTCACCGGACCGCTTCGAGCAAGTATCCCCTACACTCATTCAAGAGGGGAGAAGAGGAGCGCGTTCGGGCGTCCGGGACTACTTGTGTTCGGCGAGAGCCATCGCCGCGGCGCCCAATATGGGACCGGTCTGTTCCGACTGCAGAAACACCGCACACCCATCAACGCCGGGTTCATGGAATTTGCCGGCGGAAACGGTGAGATTCAGCTTCTCTCCCCTCCACTCGCCGATCTTGGCCAGCTTCTTGACGATATTGAAATTCTCGATTACGCGGCCGCGATTCTCGCCGCGTCTGACCTCGGTCTTTTTGCTGCTCTGATAAAGCGCAAGCCAAACAGCAGCTTGCGCCGGTTGCGTGGAGGCGGGAACCGACACGCTGATCTCGCCGTCGTATCCGCGAGCGAGTTCGACCGCCACGTCAGGCGCGTTGGCCGCCCTGGCAATTCGGCTATGTACCTCCCGTTCATCCGTACCGGAGGTCTCGGTCAGGCCATGGACCACCATCTGCGGCGTGTAGACGAACGACCGGGAGAAGTGGCGCGCATAGGTCCGCTGCCGCTTGGCGTAGGATGCATCGGCGAAGGGATCCTTCCAGCCGATGTAATCCCAGTAGTCCACATGGAACGATAAGGCGATGACATCGCTGCGCTTGGCCAGCTTACCAAGCAGCGCATCGGCAGGCGGGCAGGAAGAGCACCCTTGCGAGGTATAGAGTTCGACGACCGTCGGGCTCCGGTCACCGGCCAGCGCACCGAACGTGTGGGCCTGAACGGCCGTCAGCGCCAGGAACAGGACTGATCCGAGGCCCCCGAGAGCAATGAATCGCATTAGTTGCCGCATGGTTCTGAGATACTGGAAGGCCCGCTCAACCGCCAATCAAATGCGGGTGAACGTGACCCCTCTCCCCCGGGCGGGCGGTCGCATTTCGGCGATCCGAAATTCGGTCAGGACGCTTTCAGCCGGCGCAGCACGTATTGGAGTATGCCGCCGTGCCGGTAGTACTCGACCTCGTCCGCCGTATCGATCCGGCACAGTAGTGTGATTTCCTCCGTCGAGCCATCGGCCCGGGTAACCGTGCACGCGACATCCATTCGCGGCTCGATTCCATCGGCGAGACCGGTAATGTCGAAGGTCTCCGTACCTTCGAGACCCAAGGTTTCCCGGGTCACGCCGTCCTTGAACTGCAAGGGCAGGACGCCCATGCCGACCAGGTTGGAGCGGTGGATGCGCTCGAAGCTTTCGACGATGACGGCCTTGACTCCGAGAAGACGGGTGCCCTTGGCCGCCCAGTCGCGGGACGAACCGGTGCCGTATTCCTTTCCGGCCACGATGACCAGGGGGACGCCGTCGGCGGCATATTTCACCGCCGCGTCATAGATCGACATCTGCTCCCCGGAGGGATGGTGAATGGTCACGCCGCCTTCGGTCCCGGGCGCCATCTGGTTGCGAATACGGATGTTCCCGAACGTGCCCCGCATCATCACCTCGTGGTTGCCCCGCCGGGAACCGAACGAATTGAACTCGGAGACCCGAACCTGCCGCTCGGTCAAATAGGCGCCCGCCGGGCTGTCCGGTTTGATGGCGCCGGCCGGCGAAATGTGATCGGTCGTGACCGAGTCGCCGAGGATCGCAAGTTCGCGGGCGCCGCGGACATCTTCAAAGCCGCCCGCTTCGTCCGGCATGCCCTCGAAGAAGGTCGGATACTTCACATAGGTGGAGCTGTCCTGCCACTCGTAGGTTTGGGACTTGGCGGTCCGAATTTTCTGCCACTGTTCCGGCCCTTCCCAGACATTGCCGTATCGGGTCTTGAACATCTCCGGCGTCACGGCGCTGTTCACGGTATCGCTGACTTCCTTGTTTGTCGGCCAGATATCCTTGAGGTAGACCGCGTTGCCGTCGGGATCCTCGCCGATGGGATCGTTCATCAGATCGACTTTCATGGAACCGGCGATCGCATAGGCGACCACCAATGGCGGCGAGGCGAGATAGTTGGCCTTCACCTGGGCGTGCACCCGGCCTTCGAAGTTCCGGTTGCCCGACAGAACCGCGGTTACCGTCAAGTCGCCTTCATCGATGGCATCGGCGATGGGTTCCGGCAAGGGGCCGGAGTTGCCGATACAGGTGGTGCAGCCATACCCGACGAGATTGAAGCCAAGGGCATCGAGATCGTCCTGCAGGCCCGCCTTCTCCAGATAATCGCTGACCACCTGCGAGCCGGGTGCGAGAGACGTCTTGACCCACGGCTTGACCTTCAAGCCCTTGGCGAGCGCGTTGCGCGCCACGAGGCCCGCGCCCAGCATCACCGAGGGATTGGAAGTATTGGTGCAGCTGGTGATGGCGGCAATGACCACATCGCCATCCTCGAGCTCGTAGTTGGCGCCGGCGACGGGCACCGGGCCCTTGCCGGCGCCGATGGAGGCGATTGCATCGTCGAACGCGCCGGCGGCCCGGGAAAGCGCGATTTTGTCCTGCGGGCGCTTGGGGCCGGCGAGCGCCGGCTCCACCGTCGAGATATCGAGCTCGAGCGTATCGGTAAACTCGGGGTCCGGCGTCGACGAATCGCGCCACATGCCTTGCGCCTTGGCATAAGCCTCGACCAACGCGATGCGGTCTTCGTCGCGCGACGTGAAACGGAGGTAGCCGAGGGTCTCTTCGTCGACCGGAAAGATGCCGCAGGTCGCGCCGTATTCCGGCGCCATATTGGCGATGGTGGCCCGGTCGGTCAGCGCCAGGGTATCCAGCGCCGGCCCATAGAATTCGACGAATTTCCCGACCACGCCCTTCTCACGCAGCATCTGCACGACGGTCAGCACCAGATCGGTTGCGGTCGTGCCCTCCTTGAGTTCGCCGGTGAGCTTGAACCCGATGACCTCGGGGATGAGCATGGAAACCGGCTGACCGAGCATGGCGGCTTCCGCCTCGATACCGCCAACACCCCAACCCAACACACCCAAGCCGTTGACCATGGTGGTATGGCTGTCCGTGCCCACCAGGGTGTCCGGATAGGCGACGGCCGCGCCGTTCTCCGACGTCCATACGGTCTGGGCCAGATACTCGAGATTGACCTGATGGCAGATTCCCGTCCCGGGCGGCACGACCCGGAAGTTGTCAAACGCCTCCGATCCCCAGCGGAGGAATTCGTAACGCTCCTGATTCCGCTCGAATTCCAGATCGACGTTCGCTTTGAAGGCATCCGGCCCGGCAAACTGATCGACCATCACCGAGTGGTCGATCACCAGATCGACCGGACTCAACGGATTGATTTTCTGGGGATCGCCGCCGAGGTCGACCATCGCCTGACGCATGGCCGCCAGATCGACCACCGCCGGCACGCCGGTGAAATCCTGCATCAGCACCCGGGCCGGCCGATAAGCGATTTCCCGGTCGGAGCGTTTGTCCTTCAGCCACTCGGCGACGGCCTTGACGTCGTCCACGGTGACCGTCGTGCCGTCTTCGAAGCGGAGAAGGTTTTCGAGGAGGATCTTCAGGGAAAACGGAAGTTTGGAGATATCGCCGAGGCCGGCTTCGGAGGCGGCCTCCAGGCTGAAATAATCATAGCTCTTGCCGCCGGCTTCGAGCGCGCGGCGCGTCTTCAGGGTGTCATGGCCGGTCGCGGTCATGAGTTTCTCCTTCGAAAATCAATTCCCATCCATGGCCGGCGGCTCCCCCGTCCGACGACCGGGCCTTTGGGTACACCGGGAGTGTCCGGGAGTCCAGACTCGGGGGATCAGCGGCCAACCCGGCCGGCGACCAATCGGACTTTGCGCGGGGACGCGAGCCACATGGCCAGTATCGACAAGGCGCAAATCAGCATGGCCAGGACAAAGGACTGGTCGTAATTGCCCTGGAGATCGTGCAGCACCCCCGTCAGATACGGACCCAGCGCCCCGCCGCCGATCGACGCTCCCCCAAGCACGCCGAAAATGACCCGTAACGCCTCCCGGCAAAAAGTTCGGCGGGGACGGCGCCAAATACGGAGGCAAGCCCGTAACCCAGAAATCCCTGACACCCGACCATGACGTACATGAGCCACTCCGAGGGAAATTCGCGCAGCAGCAGCAGGCAGCCATAACTCGCCATGAACCCGAGAAGGGCGAGTGTCCAGGCCCATTCCCGGCCCGCCCGGTCGGAAAAATGGCCAATGGCGATTTGGCCGGCGACGCCGGTCAAACCCACGAGGCCGAGCGCGAGCGCCGCGGATTCACGGGAGATCCCGATATCGATCAAGTAGCGGGTTTGATGAACCTGAACCGCATACCAAACGTAGAGGCCGAAAATAAAGGCGATCATCAGCCACCAGAACCGGGCGGTCTTCATCGCCAGCCCGAGCGTCCACTCGACCGCCACCCAATCCCGATCCACAACCCGGCTGGGCGCCTCCCCGGTACCGGCGCCTTCCCTCGTCCGGTCCACGATCGCATCGCCATCGGGTCTCAGGCCCAGCTCTTCCGGCCGATGGCGCTGGAACAGGAAGTTGATCGGCACCAGAACAATCAACACCGCCAACGCGAGGCTCAGGCTGGCGGCCCGCCAACCATCCGATTGAATTGTGTGCTGCATCCACGGGAACAGGACGATGGCGCCCATGCCGACACCCGAGAAAGCAATCCCAATCGCCAGGCCGCGCCGGCGGTCAAACCAATTGGGCAGGAAAAGAGTGTGCCCCATATAGCTCATGAAGACGGACCCGCCGACCACCAAAATCCCCAACGTCAGATAGAAGTGCCAAGGCTCGGTCGAGATCGTCGCCAAGGCCAAACCGGCGCTGACTTGGATTGCGCCCAATGGCAGGACCCATCGCGGGCCGTAGCGATCCATCAGAGCGCCGATAACGGGGGTCATCAGGATTGAAGAGATAAAGCCGATCGAGAACGTCGCCGAGATGCTGCCCCGGGACCAGCCGAACTCGTCCAAGATCGGAGGAAACAGGAGAGAAAACGACGTCCGGGCATTGGCGCCGATGGCCATGGTGACGAAAGCGATGGCGATGACGACCCAGCCGTAGAAAAACGGCAACCGGCGGGCAAAATTCTCGGGACGGCGGGCGGCGGGGGGTTCAATCATCGGCGGGACTATAGACCGGGTGCCCGGGTCTGTCGCCAATGGTTGATTGCAGAACCGGGATCAGGCGTTAAGAATTTGCCCGACTGACGAAATTCATCGGACGCGCGGCAAATACGTGCAACTCGAAAAACCTGAAGGACCCGCTCCGGGCCCGCGATCCTGGCTCGCCGACATCGGCGTCGTTCACGCCAGCAATGCGCTGATCGCCTTCCTGTTCGCCGCCTCGGCGCCGGTCGCGATCGTTCTCGGTGTCGGTCTGAAGGGCGGATTGTCGGAGGCCGAACTGTCGTCTTGGGTGTTCGGCGGCTTCGCCCTCAACGGCGTCCTCAGCATTATCGTCTCCATCGTCTACCGGCAGCCGCTGGCGTTTTTCTGGACCATATCCGGCTCCGTGCTGGTGGGACCCGCCCTTAACCACCTCAGCTTCCAGGAGGTGATCGGCGCCTTTCTGGCGACCGGCATCCTGCTGCTGGCGCTCGGGCTGTCCGGATTGGTCGGCAAGATCATGAAGCTGCTGCCCATGCCCATTATCATGGGAATGGTGGCGGGCGTGTTTCTCGAATTCGGCTTGGACTGGGTGCGGGCGCTTTGGGACGATCCGCTGCTGGCGGGCTCGATGACGGCGGCCTTCATCTTGCTGTCTCTCAACAGACGGCTCGCCGAGAGATTTCCGCCGATGATCGGCGTTCTGATCGTCGGCATCGTCGTGATTTTGGCGCAGGGTTCCTTCAACCCGGCGGGCGGATTCGGCTATCAGTTTGTCACGCCGATCGTTTTCCGGCCCGAATTTTCCCTGCCGGCCATGATCGAGCTGGTGATTCCGCTGGCGATCACGGTGCTGGCGGCCCAGAACGCCCAGGGGATCGCCATTCTTCAAACCCGCGGTCACGAACCGCCGGTCAACACCATCACCGCGGCCTGCGGGTTCAATTCATTGATAATCGGCATGTTCGGCTCCGTCTCGACCTGTCTGACCGGACCGGTGAACGCCATTCTGTCTTCCGGCGGCCGCAAGGAGACGCACTACATTGCGGCCGTGATCATCGGGCTGTTCGCGATCCTGTTCGGGCTTCACTCGCCCATGTTCACCAAGTTCCTGCTGGCATCGCCGCCCGCCTTCATCGCCACCCTTGCCGGACTCGCGCTGCTGCGTATTCTCGAAAGCGCGTTCAAGGTCTCGTTCGGCGGCAAGTTCACGCTGGGCGCCCTGGTATCGTTCCTGGTAACCCTCACCGAACTCACCATATTCAATATCGGCGCGCCGTTCTGGGGTCTGGTGTTCGGATTTGCCGCATCCTGGCTGCTGGAGCGGGACCACTTCGACAAATAAGCGTTGTTCCACCGCGGCAACCGGATTTGACAGCGGCGTTCAGGGCATTACGCTGACGGAGAACAAAACAGACCATCGAGAACAGTCATGATTCCTGCTCGCATTGTCGGCGCGGCCGCCATCGTGGTGGTCCTTGCGGCTTCGCCGGCCGGCGCCCAGAACGATCCGCGGCCCGACGCCGAGCG
Organism: Rhodospirillales bacterium; assembly: GCA_028823885.1. GTDB lineage: Bacteria > Pseudomonadota > Alphaproteobacteria > Rhodospirillales > UBA2165 > JAJDXO01. Next base: position 16,037 of record JAPPFK010000100.1, read on the forward strand.
CCTCAAGCAGAACGACGCATGGTGCCCGATCGTGCTGAACCACCACTTGCCGGCCATCACGAATGCGTTCGCCGAATACGTTAAGAAAGAGCTCCAGAAGAACCCGTCGAAACGCCAGGATCAGGAGATCTACGAAGCGGTCGCGCCGCTGCTCGAGACCCTGTTGTCGGTCGGCAGGATGGACGAGCGGAATCCGGTCAGGCAGGCGCATCTTGCGATGGCGTGCACGCTCGGCCTGCCCGTGGTCAGAAAAATAATCACCCGCGAATTCAGGTAATCTCGATCCCGAACAGTCTGGCGGCGTTGCCCGACATAATCCGCTCCTTGGACGACGCGGACAGGCCGGAGGTCCGGGATACGAACCCCACCGGATCGGTCTCGATTTCGCCGCGGGGGTAATCGGTACCCATCATCACGTGCGTATCGCCGGCGCGCTTCACCAAGGTCCTGAGCATTTCGCGATCGAAGATCACGCTGTCGAAGTAGAACCGCTTGAGATAGTCGCTGGGTCTTCGATCGATATTCACCCGTGTCTCCGGACGGGAATCGAATGCCTTGTCGCCGCGGCCCGGATAATACGGCAGATATCCGCCGCCATGAGCAACGACCACCTTGAGATTCGGGTAGTCGTCCATGACGCCTTCATAGACCAGGGACGCCATGACCAGCGCCTCTTCCAGGGGTTGGCCGACCGTGTTCCAGAGAAAGTATTTTCGCAATCGGTCGTCGTGGGTGAACCCGCGGGGGTGGATGAAGACCGGCACATCCAGCTCTTCCGCCTTCGCCCAGAATTTGCGGAACCTGGGCTCGCCCAGATCCCGGGTGCGGATGTTCGACGGGACAGTGACCCCGCGCAAACCCAGCCTATTCACGGCATAACTCAGTTCGCGAACCGACCGGCTGACATCCTGCAACGGTACGGCGCCGATGCCGATGAACCGGTCCGGGGCCTTCGCGACGAATTCCGCAATTCCTTCATTGCACGCCCTGGCGATCCGCTGGCCGGTCGCGCCGTCGGCCCAGTAGGCGGGTGTCGGCAGGTTCATGCTGATCACCTGGATGTCGACGCGCATGGCGTCCATGTCCTTGAGCCGCGCCTTGGGCTCGACAAGCTTCTTCGCCACCGCCTTGGCCTGGCGGTCGTGCTCCCGCGACGAGCCGGCCGGAATCCAATTTTGCTTCCCCGGCCCGGTGCCCCGCACCTTTACCTTGCGCGCCATTTCCAGGACCTCGGGCAGCGCGACATGGGTGTGCATGTCTATGCGGGGACCTTTGCTGGATTTTCGCGGCATGACGTCACCCCCGAATTTTCAATCCCTACTGCTCGCGCACCGCCCGTTCCCAGACCGGAATGTCCTGGGGCGCCGGGCGTGCCGGCACCTGCCCCATCATGTCGGCAACGTACCCGCGGTGAAAGGCGCCGTGCATGATCAGATGGGTAAGGATCATATATCTGGGCAGCCGGCCCGTGTTGCCGCCGATCAGCTCGTAGGAGACCTCTTCTTCCAACTCCTCCCCGGACAGACCCTCGATATAGCCGCGGATTTCCCTGTCCATATCGTGCTGTGCCGCCTGAAGGCTCGCCACGTCCTCGTGCAGCACCGTCTGCAGCTTGTCGAACCCGTGAGGACGGCCTTTCATATGCGCCATCCACACCCTTTCGACGACCAGGAAATGGTTCAGCAAGACAAGGAAGCTGTTCATGATAGAGGGACGCTGCCTGGTCAATTCGCCGTCCGGCAGACCGTCGACTTGGGCGTAGTAGAGATCCCGCGCCCAAATGTTGTAGTCGAGCAGCGACAGCAGGTACGACTTGTCATGCATGAAGATCACTCCTTCCCGGCCGGCCGGCCGCGGGGCGCCAACCGTTTCTCCGATTATGGAGCAGGCTCCGGATCAAATCACTCTTTCGTTACAGCTCGGCCCTATTCTCGCCACAATTGGTTGCTTGAATGGCTCCATCAGGCCTCCTGATTGAGAGGGCACATGCCCCTCTTACCCCCTTGAGGGCAGAGCATTCTGCCCTGACTTCCGGCCGGGGAGCCCCCCTGACTCCCCGGCCGGTTTTTCATTTTTAGGGGATCAGGCGTGCCACCCGCCATCGGCCATGAACACGCCGCCCGTGGAAAAGCTCGACATGTCGGACGCCAGATAGAGCACCGATTTGGCGATCTCGCCGGCCGTGGCATGACGGCCCAGGGGAATGGTCTTGTTGAGCATTTCGGTCATGTCGATCCCCATGAGCTTGCTCGCCCGGTCTTCGATCTCCTGCTGAAAGGCGGTCGATGTCGGCCCGGGCGCCAACACGTTGGCGCGAATGTTCCTGGGCGCAAGCTCCTTGGAGATGGCCCGGGTCATGCCGACCACGGCATGCTTGGACGTAATATATGCGACCGAATTGGGGCGGGCCGTCACCCCCATGATGCTCGACATGACGATGATGCTGCCCCCGTCGGCCATCTCCGGGATGGCGTGTTTGCAGGTCAGGAAAACGCCCTTGACGTTGACGTCGATCACATGGGCGAAAACATCCTCCGGATAGTCCGCGGTACTGGCGGAGGTCCCGCTGACCCCGGCATTGGCAAACAGCACGTCGATTGAACCCCAGGCATCGACCGCCGAAGCGATGAAGGCTCGGCAGTCGGCCGAACTGGTCACGTCGGCCACGGCGGTCAACGTTCGGTCCGGGTCCATCTGGCTCAGCGCGGCGTCGAGATCGTCCTGCTGGCGGTCGACCAGCATGACCCTGGCGCCTTCCGATTGCAGCAGGCGGGCGCTGGCAAGGCCTATTTCGCCGGCGCCTCCGGTAACGATGCAGCGTTTGTCATCCATCTGTCCCATTCGGTCCTCCAGCTTGTCGAAATGTCGGCGGCGAGGTGCCGCCCGGGAGCGGGTTTCATGCAAGTGCAATACTATCCACAAATTCTGTGGATATCTCGCGCATGTTTCGTGGACAGTCTTCGCCCAAATCCCAGGCCGGTTTTGCTCACCCCGGCGTCCGGTTGGTCACCTCGGATGAACCTCGATGTAAAACAGGGCCGATTCATGGTGTCCGTGGGAATGGCCGCCGAAACCATGACTGGTCACCGGAAACCGGCCCGTCGCCCGGGCATTGAAGCTCATGGTCGCCCCGGAGCCTGGCTTGGCCTCCCGTTCGATGTCATAGCCATGAAGGTGCAGCTCGACGATCTCGTCCGTGTTGAAGCGAAGGGTGACCTCGTCGCCCTGCTTGACGCGAATGACCCGCTCGCCGACGACCTTGCGCTTCTCGATATTCACCGTGGCTTCGACCGGATCGGCCGACGCCGGCGCCGCGCCCAGGGCAATCGCCAAAAACCCCGCGACCAGTGCCCGCCTCATTTCCAATCTCCTCTAACGTTCGGATGAAATTTAGAACCTCGCCCCGGCGATGCAATCCAATTGACCGCGTGCCCCGATTGATCCCCGGCCGCTCATCCGTAAGATAACCGCATGAGCAGCCGCGAATACTCGCCCGACCCCAAATATCTGGACGCCTTTCCGGAAAAGTCGGGCAATGACGTCAACGGCCTTGGCGAAGACGAGCGGCGGCCGCCGTCGCCCTTCTTCTGGCACCCGAAGGATCGCCATGACTTCGGCGACCTGCAGGACGCGGTGATGCACAATTTCCACACCTCGCCCGACATCCAGCGGGTCTACAACCCCGATGCCGATCGCGGGCCCAAGCCCATCGAACGCGCCGAGACGCGCGTCGAACAGTCTCCCGCGGCGTGGACCGAGGCGGTCAATTCCTTCGCGCTGAGC
>JAPPFK010000075.1 GCA_028823885.1 Rhodospirillales bacterium
GCATATGGCCACGCTGGCGGCCACGGTCAGCGCGGTCGCCGGCAGGCGGCGTCTAGCGGGGGAATCGTTCATTCGGTATCACCTTTTCCACCGGCGCCGTCGGCGGGGGGATGTCCCACGTCATCAGGAACACCGCGGCGCCGGCAATCACCAGCGCCACGACAATCAGCAGGATAGCCGGCAGACCGCGCATCAGCGGGACCTCGGCGTTTTGACGCGGTGCGCGGGACGAATGCGGATCATCCAATGATCAACCACTTTGACGACTGAGTTCCGGGATATACTATGAACGGATTATGGCGATTTTTCGGCAGTCTACCGCCTCACCCATGGGCTTTCAACGGCGCCTCCCGGAGGGAGCCGGCGATTAGCGCCGTCATGGACCGATTCATCATCCTGATCGGCCTGATGGGCGCCGGCAAATCCAATGTCGGCAAGCGGCTCGCCGCCCGGTTGGAAATGCCGTTCGTCGACACCGACGACGAAATCGAACTCGCCGCCGGCTGTTCCATCGAGGATATCTTCGAGGAACACGGCGAGGCCTATTTCCGGGACGGCGAGCGGCGGGTGATCGCCCGCCTGCTGGACGGGGAGCCGGCGGTCATGGCCACCGGCGGCGGCGCCTTCATGAACGAGGAGACGCGCCGGAATCTCTCGGCGAAGGGGACCGTCATCTGGCTCAGGGCCGATCTCGACCTGCTGCTCAAACGCACCCGCCGGCGCGACAACCGGCCGCTGCTGAAACAGGGCGACCCGCGGGAGACGTTGCAATCGCTGATCGACCGGCGCTATCCCATCTACGGCGAAGCGGATATTATCGTCGACGTACGCGAGGAGCCCGCCGATTCGACCACCGGCCGGGTACTTGAGGAGCTCAAGGCGCACCATGACCGACCCGATCGCTGAACCGGATACGCTGAGACTGGATCTCGGCCGGCGCGGCTATGACATCGTCATCGGCCAAGGCCTGCTATCCCGCGCCGGCGGCCTCGTGAAACCCCTGCTCCGCGGGCCGCGGGCGGTCATCGTCACCGATGAAAACGTCGGCCCCCTCTATCTCTCCCGGCTCGCGGACGGCCTCGAGGCCGAGGGCATCCGCACGTCGGCCATTACGGTTCCGGCGGGCGAGCAATCCAAGACCTTCGCCCGTCTCGAAGACGTCATGGAACAACTGCTCGACCAGCAAATCGACCGCAGGACGGCGCTGGTGGCGCTCGGCGGCGGCATCGTCGGCGATCTCGCCGGTTTCGCCGCGGCGACCGCGCTCCGCGGCATCGATTTCATCCAGGTCCCGACCTCGCTGCTCGCCCAGGTCGACAGTTCCGTCGGCGGCAAGACGGCGATCAACAGCCGCCACGCCAAGAACATGATCGGCGCCTTCCACCAGCCCCGCCTGGTGCTCGCCGACATCGACACCCTGACCACGCTGCCGCACCGGGAGGTCATCGCCGGTTACGCCGAGATCGTCAAACACGGCCTGATCTCCGACCCGGCGTTCTTCGATTGGTGCGAGCGGAACGGCGCCGCCACGGTCTCCGGCGATCCCGCCGTCCGCCGGGAAGCGGTGCGGCGGAGCTGCGCCATAAAGGCCGAAGTGGTCGCGGAAGACGAGACCGAGCAGGGCCGGCGCGCCCTGCTCAACTTCGGTCACACGTTCGGCCATGCCCTGGAATCGGAAACCGGCTTCAGCTCCTCCCTGCTGCACGGCGAGGCGGTCGCCATCGGCATGATCATGGCGTTCGACCTCTCCCACCGGCTGGGTCTGTGTCCGGGCCAGGATGCCGAACGGGTGAAGGCGCATTTCGTCCAAGCCGGGCTCCCGGTGGGACCCGGTTACGTCAAGGACATGCGCTGGAACGCCGATGCCCTGCTCGCCCATATGGCGGGCGACAAGAAGGCGGCCGGCGGCAAGCTGACCTTCATCCTCACCCGGGGAATCGGACAGGCCTTCATTGCCGAGGGCGTCACCCCCGAAGACGTCCTGGGCGTGGTCAGCGAGGCCGTCGTCGCCTAAATGCCCTCCCACCCCAATGACATCAGCCAAGTGGATTGACCCATGGTGACCCTGATCATCGCCATCGTTGTGCTCCTTGTCCTGTCGGCGTTCTTCTCCGGATCGGAGACCGCGCTGACCGGCGCCTCGCGCGCCCTCATGCATCACCTGGAGAGCCAGGGAGACCGCCGGGCGCGGCTGGTCAACCGGCTGATCGAACAGAAAGGGCGCCTGCTCGGCGCCATCCTGATCGGCAACAACCTAGTCAACATCCTGGCCTCGGCCCTCGCCACGTCGGCGTTTCTCGTCTTTTTCGGCGATGCGGGGATCGCCTATGCGACGCTGATCATGACCGCGCTGGTGGTGCTGTTCGCGGAAATCCTGCCCAAGACCTACGCCCTCCATAACGCCGACCGCATGGCGATCGTCATCGCGCCGGTGATCCGGCTCGTCGTCGTCATCCTGGCGCCGTTCTCGAACGCGGCGCAGGCCATCGTCCGGTTCGCCCTGCGCGTATTCGGGGTCAAGCTCAGTCCCGACCAATCGTTCTTCTCCAGGACCGAGATGCTGCGCGGCGCCATCGACCTGCACCGGGGCGAAGAGGAGGTCATCGGGCACGAGCGCGCCATGCTCAGAAGCGTGCTCGATCTCTCGGAGGTGGAGGTGGGCGAGATCATGGTCCACCGCAAGACCGTCTCGATGATCAACGCCGGCGACCCGCCCGGCGATATCGTCGACCAGGCGCTGGACAGTCCCTATACCCGCCTGCCGCTGTGGCGCGAGGATACCGACAACATCGTCGGCGTCCTGCACGCCAAGGAACTGCTGCGCGCCATCCGCGCGGCGCCGGAGCGCGAAGCGGACATGGACATCGGGGCGATCGCCGCCGATCCGTGGTTCGTGCCCGAGACCACCCGGCTCCTCGACCAGCTTCAGGCGTTCCGCGAACGCCACGAGCACTTCGCCCTGGTGGTCGACGAGTACGGCAGCTTGCTCGGCGTCGTGACCCTCGAGGACATTCTGGAGGAAATCGTCGGCGACATCTCCGACGAGCACGACATCAGCGTGCCGGGATTGAGGCCCCAGGGGGACGGTTCCTACATCGTCGACGGCCAATTCACCATCCGCGACCTCAACCGGGCGCTGGAATGGAACCTGCCGGACGAGGAAGCCGCGACCCTCGCCGGGCTGATCCTCCACGAATCCCGGCGCATCCCGGAGGTCGGCCAGACCTTCATGTTCTTCGGGTTCCGCTTCGAGATTCTGCGCCGCCAGCGCCACCAGATCACCACCGTCCGGGTGACGCCGCCGCCGCCGGAGGCTGAAACGGGCGAGGGCGAGGGCTGATGAGAGAATGGGGCGGGGCGTGACTCGATAATCCCCCCCTACCCTCGGCGCCCGGCTATCGCCGGCCGTCTCGACCTCCCCCTCCAGGGGGAAGGTGGCCCAATCCGCCTATTCCCTCCCCCCTTCGAGGGGGAGGGCTAGGGAGGGGGGCAGAAAAACGGGAATCCCCCAATTGAGTACAAACTCTAGGGGACCGTCTTGCGGACCAGGACGTGGTTGTCGAGCACCAGGCTTCGCGACCAGATGAACTTGGCGCCGGATCCGATGAACTGGTCTTCGAAGTTGGCGTAGCTGGGCTTGCCGCGCACGCCGACGGTCTCGTTGGTGAAGACCGTCGCGGCCCGCCAGCCGCCATCGTCGAAGGACGGGCTCATCCAGCCGGCGGGCACGTCGAAATGAACGGCGAAGCAGTCGGTGCCGCAGCGCTGCCGGCGCCAGTCGATGGCCGCGCTGTTGCGGTCCGCCAGTTTCTCGGCGGTCCGGCGGTCGGCGATCGGGGCGATGTAGTAGGCCCGGGCCTTCCAGCTTCCGTCGGTGCGGGTGCCGTCGCTGAAACTGGCCGCAAGCCCGCCATCCCCGGGGTGAAAACGGCTCCCCCGGCCGGCCTCGGTTCCGAGCCCCAGATTCTCCTCCCAATCGACCAGCCGGAAGGCATAGGTCACCGGCCGTTTGGCCCGGAACCGGACGATCACCGAATTGAACGGGGTGAACGCGTTGGGATCGACGGCGATCAGCTTGCCGTTGACGAACAGCTCGAAATAGTTGTCGGCGAAGATCAGGCCGCTGATCACCTCGCCGTCCGCGTCGACCTCGGTGACGGGCACGCGATCCATGTCGACCTCGGAGATGTTCCGCGGGGTCACGCCGGAGCAGCGATTGTACAAATCCGCCCCCCGCGGTCCGGTCGTCAGCGCGGTGTCCGCGGGCACCCGGATGGTCTTGCCGCCGGCCGTGATCTCGCCCACGCGGACGGGCCGGCCGCCGCAGCGGCTCAGATTTTCGGTGACGGCCTTGGCGCCGCCCTGGGAGATGGTCATGGTCTCGGCACCGGCGGGCTGGGCTGCCAGCAGGCCGAGAACGGCCAGGGCAAGAATTCGCATGGGGGTTCCTATCGCCTGATCGGTGGGGAAGATCAATGGTCTAACGCGGCAGGCGCCGATGTCCGTCGGCGCGGGGCGGGCGCGCCTGTTTGACGCCCCCGCGCCGGTCACATATATGGACTCTCGGAAATCAGGCGAATTCAGGCACGTGAAAGGCTTTGCCATGCCATTGTCCCAACCCGCCGACCGCAAGCTGATCCACACCCGCCGCATCGAATGCCACGGCTTCGAGCGCGGGGACGGCCTGTGGGATATCGAAGGCCGGATCACCGACACCAAGAGCTACAGCTTCGAAAACCAGGACCGGGGACTCGTCGCGTCGGGCGTGCCGGTCCACGACATGCACGTTCGGATGACCCTGACGCCGGAACTGGAAGTGGTCGAGGCGGAAGCCGCCACCGAAGCCTCGCCGTTCAACGTCTGCCCCGCCATCACCGGCCGCATCGCCGAACTCAAGGGCCTCAAGGTGGCCCGCGGCTGGACCGAGGCGGTCCGCAAGGTGCTGGGCGGGAAACTGGGCTGTACCCACATCACCCATCTTCTGATCGGGCCGATGGCCGCCACCGCCTACCAGACCATCGTGCCCTACAAGAACCGGAACGTGGAGAAATCCGCGCCGAAGGTGAGGCCGGACGTGCTCGATACCTGCCATGCGCTGGCCAGCGACGGCGAGGTGGTGCGCGACCGCTGGCCCCAGTTCTATTCCGGCGACGGCACCGCCGGCGAACTGATCTCCGATACGGACGCGGTCTCTTCCTAGCGTTCCAAAAGCGTCATGCCCCGGCCCACCGGACCGGCTTTGTGCGGGGCATCCAGGATATTTTCACCACAGAGGCACAGAGATCACTGAGGAGGATTGGTTAACTCCTCTTATCTCACTGTTTCACTGTCTCTGTGGTTCAAAAGGCCGTCATGCCCGTGCTCGACACGGGCATCCACGCTTGGCGGTCGGCGCTCCACGTGGATGGCCGGGTCCAGGGCCCGGCCATGACGTACTCCATTTGGGGCATCCAGGATATTCACCACGGAGACCACCGAGGACACAGAGTATCTATACTCAGATCCGCTCCGTGATCTCTGTGTGCTCTGTGGTAATTTTGTACTCTCTCCCTCCAGGAGAGAGGGTTCACTTGGTCCCCCGTAGGGTGAGGTGCCTCTAACCCAGCACTTCCTTCAGCCTGGGATCGTCCCTGGCGTACTTGCGGGCGCGGAAGATTCGGTTCGAGTGTCCCATCTGCGGATCGGCGAAGTAGAACGGCGAGATGTATTCCCACACGATCCCGCCGCCCGGCGTCACCTCGAACAGGCGCCCGTGCAGGCCCTCGTCGATGAACGTGTTGCCGTTGGGCAGCCGCTCGGCGGACGAAATCCTGGCCGAGAAGAATGTCGAGGTCGGATCGCCCTTGTACATCCAGACGACCTCCCGGCTGTCCGGGTCGATTTCCAGGATGCGGGAAAACTCCGGCCGGGTCTGTTCCGAGCCGTTGGCGAAGATCAGGATATTGCCGTTGTCCAGCCGATGGGGATCGTGCTGCCCGCCCCACGTCCAATCCTGCATTTCCCAGTCGATGCCGCCGGTTTCGCGGTTCACCAGGATGACCAGGCTCAACGACCGGAAGCTGACCAGGATGTTGCCGTCCGCCTGCACATGGCACGCGTTGGCATGGGCGAACTCGTGGCGGTTGTGATTGTCCCGCAGGGGATACTTGTCGTAGGGGAAGTGATCCTGCAGCCGCCATTCCCAGACCAGGTTGCCGTCCCGGTCCACCTCGCGGAGGACGTCCTCGTAGACGCCGCCGTCATCGTGGTCGCTGTCGGGCAAGCCGCCCTTCACCCGCTTGGCGTCCCCGGTCGGGGTCAGTTCCCACGCCAGATACAGCACGTTGCCGGACGCCGTCGGATTGAAGTCGTGATGCTGAAGGTGATCGGTGAATTCCCAGACGATGGAGGACTCCTTGTCCAGTTCCAGAATCCGCCCGCCCCGCGCCGAGAGTTTGGGATCGCCGGGGGTGTGGCAGGTGACCAGGATATTTCCGTTGTCGAGAAACTGGGCGTAGTTCCCGAGCCTGCCCGGCAGTTGCCATTGGTGAACGATGGCGCCGGTTTCGTCGAGCAGGTAGCTGTTTCGGCCGTTGGCCGGTGAAAACAGCACGTAGCCCGGCAGGGCGCCGCCCTTCCTGTATTCCGTAACCCCGTGCGCCAATGGCCTCATGATCGTCCTCCCTGGTCGTCGCCTGATCGCCGTTTCGGTCCGAGACCTAAGCACCGGACCCCGCCAACCTCAAGACAGAGTTGTCCCTCTCACTCTGACGGGGGCGAGGGACCACGATGCGGCAACGCGACCCATCTACGTGAGCGTCATGCCCGTGCTTGACACGGGCATCCACGCTTGGTGGACGGCGCTCCACGTGGATGGCCGGGTCCAGGCCCGGCCATGACGCAATCACTTCATGCTGCCGCCATTCCTCACTCCCCCGGCGCCTCGTCGGGTGATCGGGCCGCGACGCTCAGCGCGTGCACCGGGCCGGCGAGTTCGTCCCTGAGGACTTGGTAGACCGCGCGCTGGCGGGCGACCCGGTTCTGTCCCTCGAACCGGTCGGCGACGATGGTCACCTTGAAATGGCTTTCCCCGTCGCCGCCGGGATTGCCGGCGTGGCCGGCGTGCAGATGGGATTCGTCGACGATCTCGAGCGCGCTCGGTTCGAACGCGGCTTCGAGTTTCGATCGGATGACATCGGCGACGGACATGGCGCTTATGTCGCAAATGCCGCGCCCGGGAGCAAGCCGGACATTGCACCGCGCCGATTCCGGACTATCTCAGGGTCGTGCGCTGTTCCGGGGAGAAAACCCTGGGGCGGCGTTTCGCGCTTCCGAGGGGCGAATTGGAATTTAACCGAGTCATCAAATGTCCATTAATGTCCATGAATGCCTATTGCAGCCCGCGCAAAATCGGAGTCCGGCCTTGATGGGTTGGAATTTAAATACCATAGTGCCCGGAGGGAAAAAAAGAGTGCCCGGAGGGAAAAAAAGAGTGCCCGGAGGGAAAATGAGAGCGCCCGGAGGAAAAACGGGAGCGCCCGGAGAGACATGGGGCGGCGCTACACGTGGATGCCCGTGTCGAGCACGGGCATGACGAGTGATGCTGATTCAAGGAAGATCGTCATCACCGGGCATGATGGGTGATGCTGATTCAAGGAAGATCGTCATCACCGGGCTTGACCCGGTGATCCACGCTTTGGCCGGAGAGCCGGCATGACGGCGCGACGCAAAAAATACCAGGGCGACCCGGAGGCGGAGGCGGTTCACGCCTGCGCCTGGCCGGGCTGCGGCGCGCCCGCCGGGTACAAGGCGCCGCGGTCGAAGGAGGAGCTTCGGGACTATGTCTGGTTCTGCCTCGACCACGTCCGCGAATACAACAAGTCGTGGAATTTCTACGAGGGCATGGACGATGCCGAGGTCGAAGCGGCGGTGCGCTCGGACACCACCTGGAACCGCCCGAGCTGGCCCCTCGGCGGCAACGGGCGCGGAAATCCGGAGGGCGGGGCGGGGCCTGAGAAAAACGGTTACAAACCGGGCGATTTTGCTAATATGCGCGACCCTTTCGGCCTGTTTGACGATCAGCCCGTCAACCGGCCGCCGTCCAGCGAGGTGGTTAACGGCCGGGTATTGACCGAGCCCGAACGAAGAGCCGTTCGCGTGCTGGGCCTCGATTTCCCGCTCGAGGAGCGGGACGTGAAGGCCCGCTACAAGGAGCTGGTCAAGCGTTACCACCCCGACGCCAACGGCGGCGACAGAGGCGCGGAAGAGAAGTTTAAACAGATTACCGGGGCCTACGAGACAGTCCTCACCTGTCTCGCCAGATAACGCCCCCGAGGAAACCGGAAAGAACAATGGCAACGACACACGACCACGCCGATTTTCCCCTGACCGAGCCGGACATCAAGGTCTCGGTCCGCCAGGTGTTCGGCCTCGACAGCGATATGGAAGTCCCCGCCTTCTCGGAGGACTGCGAATACGTGCCCACCCTCGACGAGGCCTACCGCTTCGACAAGGAGACCACCCTCGCCATCCTCGCGGGCCTCGCCCACAACCGCCGGGTCATGATCCAGGGCTATCACGGCACCGGCAAGTCGACCCATATCGAGCAGGTCGCGGCGCGGCTCAACTGGCCGTGCGTGCGGGTGAACCTGGACAGCCACATCAGCCGCATCGACCTGGTCGGCAAGGACGCCATCGTCCTCAAGGACGGCCAGCAGGTGACCGAGTTCAAGGAAGGCATCCTGCCCTGGAGCCTGCAGAACCCGGTGGCGCTGGTGTTCGACGAATACGACGCGGGCCGCCCGGACGTGATGTTCGTCATCCAGCGGGTGCTCGAGGTGGAAGGCAAGCTGACGCTGCTGGATCAGTCCGCGGTGATCAAGCCCCACCCCTATTTCCGCCTGTTCTCGACCGCCAACACGGTGGGCCTCGGCGATACCACGGGGCTCTATCACGGCACCCAGCAGATCAACCAGGGCCAGATGGACCGCTGGAACATCGTCACCACGCTCAATTACCTGGAACACGACGCCGAGACCGAGATCGTGCTCGCCAAGGTGCCGGCCTATTCCTCCAAGGAAGGCCGGGACACGGTGAGCAGAATGGTGGAGCTCGCCGACCTCACCCGGACAGGGTTCGTCAACGGCGATATTTCGACCGTGATGTCGCCCCGGACGGTGATCATCTGGGGCGAGAACGCGCAAATCTTCGGTGATCTCGGCTTCGCCTTCCGGCTCACATTCCTCAACAAGTGCGATGAGATCGAGCGGCCGGTGATCGCCGAATACTACCAGCGCTGTTTCGGCGAGGAGCTGCCGGAAAGCGCCGCCAACGTCACCATGTCGTGAGGCCGCGGGTCAGCGGGACAATCGAATGACGGTGGATCCAGAAGGCCAGGATCTGATCAAGCGGGTCACCGAAGCGGCCCTGAAGGCGGTCTCCAGCCGGGACGACGTCAACGTCTCGTTCGCGCCGGGCGCCCACGGCCTGACCATCGGGCCGGACGGCGGCAATGCCCGCCTGCCGGCGCCTGCGCGTCAGTTCAGCCACGAGGATTTATGCGCACTCCGCGGCGAGGCGGACGCGGCGGCGCTGCGTCTGCGCTATCACGACGAGGCGCTCTACCGGAAACAGGCGCCCTCGACCCTCGGCGGCGCGGCCGTGTTCGACAGCGCCGAGCAGGCGCGGGTCGAGGCGCTCGGCTGCCGCAACATGACCGGGATTGCCCAGAACATCCGCGAGTACCGGGACGCCGACTGCCGCCAGAAGGGCTATCACCAGGTGGTCGACAAGGACCTTGCGCAGCTCGCCGACGCGGTCGGGCTTGTGGTCCGCGAAAAAGTCACCGGCGAACCGACGCCCGCGTCCGGCCAGCCGCTGATGGAGCAGTGGCGGGACTGGGTCGAGGACAAGATCGGCGCCGAGCTTCGCAAATTGCCCCAATGCGTTCACGACCAGGAGCGGTTCGGCGATAACCTCCGCGAGATCCTGGAGATTCTCGATCTGGCGCCCGAATCCGATTCCGAATCCGAGAGCCAGGACAACACCTCCGACGAACAGGATCAGGACACCCGGGACCAGGACGACCAGGACAACGCCGATTCCCAGTCCGACGACGGCGCGGACGATTCCGATTCCATGGAGATGGACGCGGACTCCATGGAGTCCGATTCCGACGAGGACATGGAAACCCTGATGGACCCGTCCGAACTCGAGGAAGACCCCAACGTCAGCATGCGGGGCCGGCCCATGCGGCCCGAATTCTCCGAAGATGCCTTGCCGGCCTATGTGGCGTTCTCCACCGAGTTCGACGAAGTGACCGCGGCGGAAGCCCTGTGCGAGCCCGAGGAACTGGCGCGGCTCCGGGCCCAGCTCGACCAGCAGCTGGTGCACATGCAGGGCGTGGTGGCGAGGCTCGCCAACCGCCTGCAGCGCCGCCTGATGGCGCAGCAGCAGCGCTGGTGGGAATTCGACCTCGACGAAGGCCTGCTGGACGCCAGCCGGCTTCACCGGGTGATCGTCGACCCCCGCCACGCGCTTTCCTACAAGGTCGAGAAGGAGGCCGACTTCCGGGATACGGTGGTCACCCTGCTGATCGACAATTCGGGCTCCATGCGCGGCCGGCCCATTTCGGTGGCCGCCATGAGCGCCGATATCATCGCCCGGACGCTGGAACGCTGCGCGGTGAAGGTCGAGGTCCTGGGCTTCACCACCCGAGCCTGGAAGGGCGGCCAGGCGCGCGAGAAGTGGGTCGCCGAGGGCAAACCGGCGGCGCCCGGCCGGCTGAACGATCTCCGGCACATCGTCTACAAGGCGGCGGACGCGCCGTGGCGGCGGGCGCGGCGCAATCTCGGCCTGATGCTGCGGGAAGGTCTGCTGAAGGAGAATATCGACGGCGAGGCCCTGCTTTGGGCCCACAACCGGCTGATCGTCCGGCCCGAGCAGCGGCGGATCCTGATGGTGATCTCGGACGGCGCGCCGGTCGACGACGCCACCCTCTCGGTCAATCCGGGCAACTATCTGGAGAGGCATCTTCGGACGGTGATCGATTATGTCGAACGCCGCTCGCCGGTGGAGCTCACCGCCATCGGCATCGGCCATGACGTCACCCGCTATTACCGCCGCGCGGTGACGATCAACGACGCCGAGGAACTGGGCGGCACCATGATGCAGAACCTGGCCGAGCTGTTCGAGGAGGAGGCCTCGGCGCCCCGGCACGCGCTGATGCACTAGCCAACCTACCGGGCAATCCAGCCAACCCGAACAAAAAGGCCCGCCAGTGAGCGAGCCTTTTGCGACATTGTAAATAATCGGCGCTTAAGCGGCGGCCTGGTTCCGGGCCTTCTTCAGCCTGCGCTTGAGCTTGCGGCCCTCGGGCGCCAGCTTGGAGTCCGGAGTCCCGGCAAGAAACGCATCGAGGCCGCCCTTGGCGACGATGGTGCGCAGCGCCGAGGTCGAAATCTTCAGCGACACCGGACCCAGCACGTCCGAATGGACGGTGGTCTTCTGGACGTTGGGCAGAAACCGCCGGCGCGTCTTGTTGTGCGCGTGGCTCACGTTGTTGCCGCTCTGGACGCCCTTGCCGGTCAGTTCACATCGGCGCGCCATCGTCTTCTCCTCGTCGTCCCGCCCGGGCGGCGGGGTCAAAACCAACGGCGGACGCCCGTAGCGCCCGCGAGGCCGGTGTTTTAAGGCTCGAAACGCCCATGGTCAAGCCCGCGATGGGCCTCCGCCAACCCGTGGGCGGCCCATGGGCGGCCATGGGGTTTTCGCCCGGCTTTCGATCTACTTTTTGCCGAACTGGTAGATGAACTGCGCGATTTCGCCTTCGAGCGGGAACGACAACATGCCCATCACCTCGTAGCCGAGCAGCCACGGCGTGACATAGAACCGGATCATGAAGAAGAACCACGCGACATAGAGCGGAACGAATATGGGGATCAGAAATCCGGGCGTGACGGGGGAGAACAGCCGCAACAGCGGATTCGTCGAATTGACGAAAAACCGCATGAAAAAGAACGACGAGTTCTCGGGCAGGAACAGCGACATGCCGGCCCGGCCGATGAGCGTCCACATGACGACGCCCATGATATAGTCGATGACGATGACCCAGAGGGGGAAGGCCTCAGCCACGCCCGGTCTCCCAGCTTCTTGATTGACGCATCCTAAAAATAGTTCGGGGCGAAGCCAAGCTTCGCCCCGAACCTCGTCAATGTCGGACGACTAGTGGTCCGATGAGAGGACGGATGCCCCCTTCGGAATCCGCATTTCGTCGACCATACGCTGGGTTTCCTCGTCCGGCTCCTTGGTCATCTGCGTGACGATAATCATCGCCACGAGGCTGACCGCCATACCGACGATGCCAAACCTCAGATGATCAAGGCCGATGAACTCGGCGCCGCCCATGAACCGGACCCAGATCAGGTACGCGGTTCCTGCGAGGAAGCCGAAGACCATGCCGGCGATGGCGCCCTCCCGGTTGGCTCTCTTCCACCAAATGCCCAGAACGAGCGGGAAGAAGAGGCCGGAGGCCGCGAAGTTGAACGCCCACGCAACGGCGCCCAGAATGCCGGTCAGCTTGAAGCTGGCCACCACCGCGCCGGCCGCGCCGATTACTATCAGCAAGACGCGGGCCGCAACCAGACGCTTCTTGGTGTCGGCGCTCGGGTCGATGATCTTGTAATACAGATCATGCGACAGGGCGTTGGCGATGGCGAGCAGCAGACCGTCCGCCGTCGACATGGCCGCGGCCATACCGCCGGCCGCCACGAGACCGGAGATCACGAACGGCAACCCGGCGATTTCCGGCGTTGCCAGCACGACGATATCGCCGCGCATGAAGAATTCGTTGATCTGCAGTATGCCGTCCGCGTTGCTGTCGGAAATCTTCAGCATGCCGACGTTGCTCCACTTCTGAATCCAGTCGAGCGAGGCCACCTCCGAGAACGATTTCCCGATGATGCCCGTCGCCAGGTTGGGATCCAAAACCTGAAGCTTGGTGAACGTCGCCAAGGCCGGCGCCGTGAAGTACAACAGGAAGATGAACAGCAGCGACCATGCCACGGACGTCCGCGCCGCCCGCACCGAAGGTGTGGTGAAGTAGCGCATCAGAATATGCGGCAGAGACGCCGTACCCGCCATCATCATGAAGGCGAGGGTGACGAACTTCCAGTTGGCCAGGGCGCTGGCGCCCGCCGTCGCGTGCTCGATGGTCAAAGCCCGGACACCCGCAAAGGACTCGGTGGCCTTCAGCTCACCGACCTTGTGCAACGCCTCCAGTTCGCCCAGCCGGGCGATCGCGTCGCCATAGGCGAACTGCGGGATCAGGCCGAATTCCTGCTTGCTGGACATCCAGAACACCGGCACCAGATAGGCGATGATCAGCACGATGTACTGCGCCACCTGGGTCCAGGTCACCGCCCGCATGCCGCCGAGCATCGAGCACAGCAGAATGCCGAGGAGACCGAACCAGACGCCGACCTCGAACGGAATCTGCAGCGCCCGCGCCGCGATTGTGCCGGTCGCGTTGATTTGCGCCGTCACGTAGGTGAAGGACGCGACCACCAGGACGATCACCGCGCACAAGCGGGCCAGATCGCCGCCATACCGGGTTCCGATGTAGTCCGGCACCGTGTAGCAGCCGAACTTCCGGAGATAGGGCGCCATCAGCGAGGCCACCAGCACATAACCGCCGGTCCACCCGACGACGAAGGCGAGATAGCCGTAACCGCCGAAATAGATACCGCCGGCCATCGCGACGAAGGAAGCGCCGGACATCCAGTCCGCCGCCGTCGCCATGCCGTTGAATACCGCCGGGACCTGTCGGCCGGCGACGTAGTAGGCGTCGACCTGCATTGTCCGCGACAGCCATCCGATGGCGGCGTAGATTAAAACGGTGAAGAGAACGAACAAAATGCCGATCGTCTCTGCGTCGACGCCGACCTGCTCCAGGATCGCCATCAACAGGATGAAGACAACAAACCCACCGGTGTAAAGACCGTAGATTTTGGGCAGGTTGTCGATGAAGTTACCTTTCATGGTGTCTCTCCTCTCTACCCGCCGTTAGCCGTCATCATCTTCGGCCACGCCGAACTCTTCGTCGATCGAATTTTGCCGGGAAGCCAACCAGAAGATCAGCACGACAAACACGATCAGAGATCCCTGCGCCGCCATGTAATAGCCGAGCGGGAACCCGAAGATTGAAAGTGCATTGAGATCGCTCGCGAACCAATGCACCGCGAAAGAGAAGATGAACCATAAGACCAAGACCGTTATGGTCAGGGTCTTGGTTTTTGCCCAGTGCGCGGCACGCACTTCAGGCGACACGTCAGTCATCTGTGATGCTCCCAATCCGAGTTAGCCACATGCACGCGACATCCCCTTCTGGGTCCGCCACGCTCTCTTTCATTCCAGCCAACCTGTTGGCCGGATCATTCTGATCCGACCCATGCTCTGCTCTTCCAGGCAATTTATTGTTGGGTTATTGACGGCAATGCCGTAGGAGGTACCCCTCTGTTGAACTTCAACGACGCTACCTCATTTTCATGCGAACGCAAAATGAAATGTTGAAAGACCTCCGCGACGGCGTCAAAGAAGCTATATTTTTCATATGGTTAGCCCTTCGCGCCCTCAAGTTCTGGCGGAAGGAACCGCCCATACTGACGCCAACCGATTTGGCGAGATTCGTTGAGACCCGAGCCAAGTACGTCGCCCAGCGGACCCTGTTCGGCTACGTCAAGACCCGGGCGGGCACCCGCTACACCTCGCTCTTCGAGGACGAGATATTCGTCGCCTCGGTGGACGCGGCGAAGTGGGAAATCTACCTCGCCTGCCTCGCCGACCTCTCGATTTATGCCGCCGCCGCCATCGGCCGGACCGGCGCCTTCGACAAGCCGGCCCTCGACGGCCTCGCCCTGGACTGCTTCCTCGCCGGGCTGGTGGTCGACCAACTGCCCGACCGCCGCGCCGAGGGTTTCGGCCGGGACCGGGACGCCTTCGACCGGCGTCTCGCCGAAACCCGATGGGCCGAGATTCCCGAAGGCGAGGCGGTGTTCGAGAACAGCCTCAAGGCGCTGGTTCATTGGGCGCCGGTCGCCGACGAACTCAAACAGTACGACGTCGTGCCGGTGCGCAACTCCATGCGCTTCCAGTGGAAGACGGTCCGCGACCAGCTCAAGGACCTGCTCGACGCCGACGCCGTCGCCGCCGGCGTCCCGTCCCCGGACTGATCCCCGCGCCCGCGTCGAGGGCCCGTTCCCGCTCAGCGTTTGTAGAGGCCCATCAGGGTCGCCTTGGCCACGTGGTTGAAGTTGAGCTGGAAGCCCATCACCGCGCACGGCGTCTCCCCGGTCACCGGCAGCGCTTCCTCGCTCACCGCGTAGAGGGTGAACAGATAGCGGTGCGGATGATCGCCCTGGGGCGGGCACGGGCCGCCGTAACCGGCGAAGCCGAAATCGTTCCGCGCCTGGACGCAGCCCTCCGGCATGGCGCCGCCGGGCGTTCCGGCCCCGGCCGGCAGTTCCCGGAGATCGGTCGGCAGGTTGAGCGCCAGCCAATGCCAGAACCCGGACCCGGTCGGCGCATCGGGGTCGAACACGGTCAGCGCCAGGGACTTGGTGCCCGCCGGCGGGTCGGTCCAGGAAAGCTGCGGCGACACGTTGCCGCCGGCGCAGCCGAAGCCCACCTCCTCGTTGACCACCTGCTCGAGCGCCAGGTACTCGCCGTCGGCGAAGGCGCTGCTGCTCAGAATGAACTCGGCCATGTAAACCTCCCTGTTTCCATTTAGACCCGGCCGCCCCTAGCCGATGATGCCGTTCAACGTCGCGCTGGGCCGCATGGCGGCGTCCACCATGTCCTGGGGCGCGTGGTAGTATCCGCCGAGATCGACGGGCTTGCCCTGCGCCGCCAATAGCTCGCCGTTGATCTTGTCCTCGTTGCCGGCCAGCGCCTCGGCGATGGGGGTGAAGTGGGCCTTCAGATCCCCGTCCGCGTCCTGGGCCGCCAGCGCCTCCGCCCAGTAGAGGGCGACATAGAAGTGGCTGCCCCGGTTATCGATCTCGTCGACCTTGCGGCTCGGCGACTTGTTTTCGTCCAGCAGCCTGCCGATGGCGCTGTCCAGGGCGTCGGCCAGGACCTGGGCCTTGGGGTTGGACCTGGCCTGGGCGAGGTGCTCCAGCGACGCGCCCAGCGCGCAGAACTCGCCAAGGGAATCCCAGCGGAGGTGCCCCTCCTCCTGCATCTGCTGGACGTGCTTGGGGGCCGATCCGCCGGCGCCGGTCTCGAACAGCCCGCCGCCGTTCATCAGCGGCACGATGGAGAGCATCTTGGCCGAGGTGCCGAGCTCGAGGATGGGGAACAGATCGGTGAGGTAGTCGCGAAGCACGTTGCCGGTGACCGAGATGGTGTCGTCGCCGTTCTTCATCCGGGTGAGCGAATATTTGGTGGCGTCGACGGGCCGCATGATGCGGATGTTGAGCCCCTTGGTGTCGTGGTCCTTCAGATAGGCCTCCACCTTTTTGATCAGCTCGGCGTCGTGGGCCCGGTCCTTGTCGAGCCAGAACACCGCCGGGACCCCGGTGGCCCGGGCCCGCGTCACGGCGAGCTTCACCCAGTCCCGCACCGGCGCATCGCGGGTCATGGCGGCGCGCCAGATGTCGCCCTCCTCCACCCGGTGCTCGATCAGCGTGCCGCCGCTCGCGTCGACCAGCCGGATGGCGCCGTCCGCCGGCGCCTTGAAGGTCTGCGGGTGGGAGCCGTATTCCTCCGCCTTCTGGGCCATCAGCCCGACATTGGGGATGGAGCCCATGGTCGCCGGATCGAAGGCGCCGTTTTCCTTGCAGAAATCGATGGTCGCCGAATAGACCCCGGCGTAGGACGAATCCGGGATGACGCACTTGGTGTCGTGTTCCTCGCCGTCGGGTCCCCAGCCCTTGCCGCCGCCCCGGATCAGCGCCGGCATGGACGCATCGATGATCACGTCGGAGGGCACATGGAGGTTGGTGACGCCCCTGTCCGAGTTGACCATGTACATGGGCTGCTGGGATTCCATGCAGGCGTTGAAATCCCGTTCGACGTCGGCGCGGACATCGTCCGGCAGTTCGGCGATCTTTTCGGCGAGCTCGCCGATGCCGTTGTCGGGGACGACGCCGGCTTCGTCCAGAACCGCGCCGTGGCGCTCGAACAGCGGTTTCAGGTAGGCCTTCACCGCGTGGCCGAAGATGATCGGGTCCGAGACCTTCATCATGGTCGCCTTCAGGTGAACCGAGAACAGCACCCCGCGGTTCTTGGCGTCGGCGATCTGGCGCTCGAAGAAAAGCGACAGCGCCTTGGCGCTCATCATGGTGGCGTCGACCACGTCGCCGGCCATGATGGGCGTCGCCCCCTTGAGTTCGGTGACGGTCCCGTCCGTGCTGACGAACTCGATCCGCGCATCGCCCGCCTGGTTGGCGGCGACAGTCAGCGCCTTCTCGTTGGTGAAGAAGTCCTCCCGCCCCATGGTCGAGACGTGGGTCTTGGACTCCCTGGTCCACTTGCCCATCCGGTGGGGGTTCTTTTTGGCGTATTCCTTGACCGCCTTGGGCGCCCGGCGGTCCGAGTTGCCCTCGCGCAGCACCGGGTTCACCGCCGATCCCTTGACCTTGTCGAAGGCGGCGAGCACCGCCCGGTCTTCGTCGGACGAGGCCTCTTCCGGGTAGGCGGGGACGGTGTAGCCCTGGTCCCGAAGCTCCTTCACCGCCGCGTTGATCTGCGGGATGGAGGCCGAAATGTTGGGCAGCTTGATGACGTTGGCGTCCGGCTCCTGCACCAGTTCGCCGAGCTCGGCGAGGTCGTCGGGCCGCTTCTGGTTGTCGGACAGGTGATCGGGGAAATTGGCGAGGATGCGGCCGGCGAGCGAGATGTCCTTGGTGCCGACGGAAATCCCGGCCGGCCGGGTGAACGCCCGGATGATGGGCAGGAACGACGCGCTCGCCAATTCGGGCGCCTCGTCCACCTTGGTGTAGATGATGTCGGGCCCGGCGGCGGGCCTTTCGTTGTTGCCGTCGCTCATTTCGTCAATCTTCCCTGGCGTCCCTGGATATCCCTGTTTGCGGCGCCGGAACGAAGCGGTTCCGGGCGGCCCCTTTTGTAGTCAGCCCGGCCCGATTGGGCAAGCGGGCCCCGTGGGAATCCACACGGCCGGCACAATGGCCGGACCCCCGGCCAAACATATTGCGAACCTGACGAACGGGTTGGATTTAAATTATAATCTTTAAATTCCAACCGGGCACTTCGCGCGGGCTGCAATGGACATTCATGGACATTAATGGACATTTGATGACTTGCTTAAATTCCAATTCGGGTGTTTCGCTACGGAGGGCACGGGGCGCACGGAGGGCGTGGATGCGACGAGTTTTCGCTAGCGTCCCCAAATTTCGTCATACTCCGGCGCAAGTCCGGGGGGCCATATCTTCAATTCTTGAACCACAGAGACGGTGAGACAGTGAGGA
Organism: Rhodospirillales bacterium; assembly: GCA_028823885.1. Taxonomy (GTDB): domain Bacteria; phylum Pseudomonadota; class Alphaproteobacteria; order Rhodospirillales; family UBA2165; genus JAJDXO01. The sequence continues at coordinate 18,465 of JAPPFK010000075.1, forward strand.
ACACCGGGATCGAAACCCCTCCTCCCGACCTCTGTGTCTCTGTGCCTCTGTGGTGAATATCCTGGATGCCCCGCCACCTTTGCCGGCTGGCCGGCAAAGCCGGGCCAGTGGGCCGGGGCATGACGTGACTTGATGCTCTTTACTCCATGTCTCGCCGCCTCCAGGCGAACAATTCAAGCCAGGAGCGCCAGGGCCTCCTCGTGGGTCGGCCCGCCGCCCGCCCCTTGCGGCGCGCTGCCGCCGCTCCGCGGCCGGACGGTCGCGCCGCCGTGCACCAGGCCCAGTATCCGGGCCTGAAGCTCGACGGTCTGCAGCACCGTGTCCATGTCGCCGGCGGCGAGCGCCGCGTCATAGACCGGCGTCAGCTTGCCGATCAGGTCGCCGGCCAGTTCGGCCCGGAGATCGCCCCCGCCGGGGGAAAGCTCGGCGATGCGGGCGAGGATTTGCGGCCGGATCAGCAGCCGCGAGGCCTGCCGGGCGGCGGTGGCCGCGGCATAGCCCGCCTCCCGGGCCGCGTCCGCCCCGTGGGGACGGCGGGCATAGGCCGCGCAGAATGCCTCCGCCCTCTTGGTGAGGGGCGAAGCCGCGTCTTCGGTGTCGCCGGAAATGTCGGAAATGTCGGTGGTGATGTTGGGGAAGGGTGAAGCCGTGTCGTCGTAAGTGTCGGTCGTCATGAATCTCGAGAATCCCTGTTTGATTGGAAACGGGCCCTTATATAGGCAGGCGATGGGGGAATCGGTAGTCCCTACAAATGACTATTCAGCACCACGATGTCCGGCTCGGGGGCGGCGGCGATGGCCGGGAACACCTCGTCCACCGTATCGACGACGGTGAACAGGTCCCGCACCTTCGGGTGGGCGAAGCCGTTCCCGATGGTCCAGTCGATGAGCGCCTTCAGGGGCTCCCAGTAGCCCGCCACGTTCAGCACCACCACCGGCTTGGCGTGCACCTGCAACTGCTTCCAGGTGATGATCTCCATGGCCTCGTCGAGGGTGCCGAGGCCGCCCGGCAGGATCACCGAGGCGTCCGAGAGCTCGAACATCTTGTTCTTGCGCTCGTGCATGCTCCCGACCTGGTGCAGCTCGGCGAGGCCGTCAT
>JAPPFK010000024.1 GCA_028823885.1 Rhodospirillales bacterium
CGGGCCACTTTGCCGGCTGGCCGGCAAAGCCGGTCCAGTGGGCCCGGCCATGACGCTTTGGTGATGCGCCAAGTCAAACCCGTCATGCCCCGCCGGTAGTGCGGGGTATCCAGAATATTCACCACAGAGACCACCGAGGACACAGAGTATCCATACTCGAATCCGCTCCGTGATCTCTGTGTGCTCTGTGGTAATTTTGCTCCCTCTCTCCTTGAAAGCGAGAAAAGGAAAATATTCCTTAGACCAGCAATTCGCCGATGATCTTGTGGAAATCGTCGGCGGTCGGCTTGACCGGGCTGGTCAGGTTGAACCAGTGGGGCGTCGAGAACTCGACCATCTCGTCGATATCGTTCTTTTCGTAGCCCAGACCGCGGAAATTGTTGGGAATGCCAATCCGGTCGTTGAGTTTCTCGACCGCGCCCGCCACTTCCGAGCCCTTGGGAACGCTCATCACTTCGGCCAGCCGGTCGAGCTTGTCACCCACCTTGCCGTCCAGAAATCTGAGCACCGCGGGCATGGCCACCGTCACCACCGCGCCGTGGTGGACCGGCGTATCCGAGAGGGTCATGGAGAGGGTATGGGCGATGCCGAGGCCCTTGGAGATCGCCATGCCGCCTTGGGTGGCGGCGAGCATCATGTGCCAGCGCGCTTCCTTGTCGGAACCGTCGGCGACGGCGCGCTCGACATAGGTGACCACCCGGCGGATTCCGTCCAGGGCGATGGCGTCGACCACCGGATTGACGTTGGGCGACAGGAATCCCTCCATGCAGTGAACCAGCGCATCCATGCCGGTGCCCGCGGTCAGCTTGGGCGGCAGGGTGTAGGTGAGCTCGGGATCGCAGATCGCCACCTTGGGCAACACGAAGTCGCCGCCGACGCCGATCTCCCGCCGGCCGACTTCGGGATGAATGCCGGCGCCCCGCGAAACTTCGGAGCCGGTGCCCGCCGTGGTCGGAATGGCGACAATGGGCGCCGCCGGGCCGGTGACCGGCTTGTTGTTGAGCCGGTCGTAATCGCCGATGGAGCCGGGGTTGCCGGTCATTATGGAGGCGCCCTTGCAGGTGTCGATCATCGAGCCGCCGCCCATGGGCACCAGGACATCGCAATCGTTGTCCTTGTAGGCCCGGGTGACGGCCTCGACGCCCGCATAGATCGGGTGGTTGGGGCATTCGCCGAACGGGATGCCGGTTTGACCGTCCTCCAGGGCGTCCATCGCCTTGTCGATCAGACCGTGTTCGGCGAGCCCCTTGTCGGTGACCAGCAGCGGCCGCTCGCAGCCGAGGGCGGCCAGTTCGGCGCCAAGCTGCCGGATGGCGCCGAATTCGATGATGACTTTGCCAAAGCTGCTGATGATGGCCATGGGGCGGCTTCCTGGAATTGCTTATGCTGACGAACGAGTATAAAGGCGCTGAGCGGCAACGGCGAGACGGCCGAGAAGCCTGTCCAGACGGCGGACCCTAGGCCGCGCGGCCCCCGTGACTTTCCGACCAGCCGACGGGACCGGCGAGAAATTCGCGAACCCCTTCGATGTCGCCGGGGGTGAAATAACCCCCGTTCTCGGCCGCCGCCAGGACATCCTGCCAATCGGCGAGGTAGTGCAGGCCGACCTCGGACCTGGCCATGGTTTCCTCGGCGCCGGGAAACGCCCCATAGAAGAAGACCACGAACACGTCCGAGACCTGGGCGCCCGCGGCCCGGAGCGCGTCGATGAACGTAACCTTGCTGCCGCCGTCGGTGGCCAGGTCCTCGACCAGCAGCACCCGCCGGCCCTCGCCGACATCTCCTTCGATCTGGGCATTGCGTCCGAACCCCTTGGGCTTCTTGCGCACATAGAGCATCGGCTTGTCGAGGGCCTCGGAAATCCAGGCGGCGTACGGGATGCCGGCGGTCTCGCCGCCGGCCACCAGATCGATATTGCCGGCGCCGATGTCGCGCTCGATCAGTTCCGCGGCCAGGGCGATCACCCGGCGGCGTTCCTCGAGGTAGGCGATGAGCTTGCGGCAATCGATGTAGACCGGGCTCGCCCAGCCCGCGGTCAGGATGTACGGCTCGGCGGGGCGGAAATTCACCGCCGCAATGTCAATGAGGATTTTGGCCGTTTCCTCGCCGGCGGCCCGATGGGCGTCCGTCCTCTCAAACCCCGCCATTTTCGGCTCCCTCGGAACAATCATTTAGCCACGTCTGTTTAGTGGTTATCGCCGTGGGAAACAATTCCCGATGGGCGGCTCTGGTCGCGCGGGACCGTCCGGCGATGGTCCGCCGGTCGAAGGCACATCTCTTGGGAAGATCAGGTGGCGCCGGGGAGCGCCGCTCCGCGAAGGACCGGTTGCGGTCCTAGTCGAGGAGAACGAGGTTGTCGGCGGACGAACGGCCGTCACGGCCCTCCGCCAACTCATACTCGCATTTCTGTCCTTCTTTCAGTTCCGCAAGTCCCGCCCGCTGAACTGCCGAAATATGCACGAAAGCGTCTTTTCCGCCGTCATCGGGGCTTATGAACCCGTATCCTTTGACGACGTTGAACCATTTAACGGTTCCGGTGGCCATGGTAGCTCCTTAGGTCACTGTCAGTCTCAGGCGGCCGATCAACCGCCAATCCATAAACGGCCAAGGCCTCGAATCCTGTCGCGGCTGCGAACTCGCTCCGGCTTGGTCCGTTCCGGTTTCCGCTAATCTAGCGACGCAGGATTTTCATTTCATCCCCGAAAAAATTAGGGGAATTCCAGGCCGTTTGGCCGCAAAAACGGCAAAAAATCGGCGCTTAATTTACCTTTGAGCGGGAAATGTACTCGCCGTCCGCGAGACCCTCGAAGATCACATCTACGTGTGGATGAACGATCGGGCCGCCTTCGGTATCGGGCTCGAGGTTCCGTTCCGCCACATAGGTCTGCACGTCGCTGCCATGAACCAGTACGTGATACCAGGGTTTGTCCTTCGGCGGGCGCGACCTGGCCATCTGCTCGTACCATTCGTCGGTGCCGTCGAACACGGGGTCGACGTCGATGACCACGCCGCGGTAGTCGAACCGGCGGTGGTGGACGATCTGACCAACGGAAAACAGGGCGGTTCTGGTGCTCATGATCCTCATTAGGCGGGCGGCCGGTTTGAATTGTCCAGTCCCGAAACGGTGATCATGGTTCAAATCCGGCGCGAAATCTGTCAACCATGGCAGCCGAATGACTGACACTGCCGACAATATGTCCGATCCGCCGACGGTCTGGGTGCTGAAGGACCCGCGCGCGGGCACCGCCGCGCAGGCCCTGGGGGTCGCCGAGGCGCTTGGGTATCCCTTCGAAGTCAAGGATCTGGACTACAATCCGCTGTCCCGGTTGCCGAACGTGCTGATCGGCGCCGGCACGGCGGGACTGACCGGAGAGAGCGCCCGCGGTTTGGCCGGGCCATGGCCCGACCTCGTCATTGCCGCCGGACGGCGGTCCGCGCCGGTAGCCCGGTCGATCAAACGCCGGAGCGGCGGGCGAAGCCGGTGCGTTCAAATCATGTATCCCGGCGCCGGCGGCCTTGCCGAGTTCGACCTGGTCGCGGTCCCGAATCACGATGCCGTTCCGGCGGCCGCCAACCTGGTTCGCATCACCGGCGCTCCCCATCGGCTCACCGCCGGGACGCTGGCGGCCGCCCGCCGGGAATGGGACGGCGACCTCGGCCGGCTGCCCAGGCCTCTTGTCGCGCTGCTGGTTGGCGGCGCCACCCGGCGGCGGGCGTTTACGGCCGGGCAAGCCACGACGTTGGGGCGGCAGGCGGCGGGATTGGTGAGCGGCGGCGGGACGATTTTGGCCACCACCAGCCGCCGGACGGGGCCCGAGGCGGCCAACGCGCTGGAGCAGGCCCTGAACGAGGCCGTCCCGGACCAATTCCGTTTCTACCGGTTTGGAGATCCGCCGCCCAATCCCTATCTCGGATTTCTGGCGTGCTCGGATGCCATCGTGGTCACCGGCGAATCCATATCCATGGCCTGCGAGGCGTGCGCCGGCGGAAAACAGGTCTATATTTTTGCCCCCGAGGGACATCTCTCCGAGCGCCATGGCCGGTTCGTCGCCGAGTTGACCGAGGCGGGATTTGCCCGGCCGTTGGGAGACAGTCTCGAGGACTGGAGGCCGCCCGGGCCCCTCGATACCGCCGGGGCTGTCGCAAGGGCGATCAAGGAGCGGCTGGCGATTCGCTGAGTTTCCGGCGAGTTCGATCTTGCCGGATTGCAATGCCGTCCGGCGCGCCGGCGGCCGGCGGGTGAATCAACCCATGTCCATATATGCATCGGGAAATCGACGGATTTCGTGCTATATGGGCGTTTAGGGGCTGTACAGTAAGAAAACACAGCGCGATGGCCGAGGACGATTTCGAACGCAAGCTGACCGCGATCTTTTATGCAGATGTCGCGGGGTACAGCCGGTTGACCGGTCAGGACGAGGCCGGCACCCATAAGGCGTTGGGCGAGTCCCTCGACGTCATCACGTCCTCGATCGAAGAAAATGGCGGCCGGGTCGTCCATTTCGCCGGCGATGCCATCCTCGCCGAATTCACCAGCGTGCGGGCGTCGGTAAATGCCGCGGTCGCGGCGCAGGGCGAGCTGAGAGAGAAAAACCGCGGCCGCGCCGACGACGAAAAGCTGCAGTTCCGCATCGGCATCAATCTCGGCGAGGTGATCGTCGACCGGGACGATATCTTCGGCGACGGGGTCAACATCGCCGCCCGATTGGAAAGCCTCGCCGATCCCGGCGGCATCTGCATTTCCGGCAATGTCCGCGATCAGATAATCGGCCGGCTATCCCTCGATCTCCACGACATGGGCGAGCAGACCGTCAAGAACATCGCCCAGCCGGTTCGGACCTATAAGGTGCTGATCGATGACGAGGCGCGAGAAGCCGCGCAGGCGTCCGACAAGGCGCGGAAGACCAAGCCGTCCATCTTCCGTTCGCCCAAGGCGTTGGCGGGGGCGGCGGCGGTGGTGATCGCTGTCGGTGCGGGTGTTCTATTCGGTGGCGGACTGCTGAACATATCCGTGGACGTGGATGGCGCGGTGGAGGCCACCGCCGATGAGCCTGCGTTCAGCGAGAAACCGGCGATCGCCGTCCTGCCGTTCACCAACTTGTCCGGGTCCGATCAGGAGGACTACTTGAGCGACGGCATCACCGAGGACGTCATCACCAATCTTGCGCGCTCACCCGCATTGTTCGTCATTTCCCGGAACTCGACCTTCGCCTACAAGGGCAAGGCCCCGACCGTCGCGGAGGTGAGCAAGGCGCTCGGCGCCCGTTACGTGGTCGACGGCAGCTTCCGGAAGGCGGGAGACCAGGTGCGCGTCTCCGCGCAGCTCGTGGATGCGACCAACAATCTGGTCCTGTGGTCGAACCGGTTCGACCGCAGCGTCGACCGGATTTTCGAAGTGCAGGATGAGATCGCATCGCGCATTTCCGGGGCGCTGGCCAGGGAAGTGAAAGGCGCGGAGGCGCTTCGGGCACGGGCAAGAACGACGGACAACGTGGAGGCCTACGACCTCGTCCTTCGGGCGCGGCGCATTCTCTCGCGGCCCGGGCCGAGCGAAATCGGCATCGAGGCGGGCCGGCTCCTGGAACGCGCCATCAGCCTGGATGCCGATTACGCGCAGGCCCATGCGTCGCTTGCCTGGGCGCTGCTGCGCCAGGCGCGGGGGGTTTCGCGCGAACGGCATATGCAATTGGTCGAGAGTGCGTTCAAGCACGCGGAAGAGGCGCTGAGGCTTGATCCGGATGACTTCTATACTCACTGGACGATGGGCACCGTACTGGCGCGGAAACAGCAGCCGGAAGAAAGCCTCAAGTCGATTCGAACGGCGTTGGAGCTCAATCCCAACGCCGCCGAACTGCACCTGCACATGGTTCGGCCGCTCATTCGTCTCGGCAGGAACCGCGAGGCAAACCATGCCGCGAAAACCGCCATCCGGCTCAATCCATACCATCATGGCCCCTACAAGGTGGGGCTGGCCGTTTCGCAGATGGCCCTCGGAGAATTCGAGGCGGCTGTTGATACATTGGCGAAAATAGTTCCCCGGATGAAAACCGCGCTTCGCCCGCGATTGCTTCTGGCGGTCGCGTATTCCATGACCGGCCGGGACGGCAAGGCACGGGAACTGATTTCCCAGGCAATTGAACTGAAGCCGGATCTGAATGAGCGTTCGGCCCGGCGAATGCTGAATTTCTTTGGCCGGGATGCCGTCGGTCCCATGCTGACCGCGTTGACACGGGTGGGTTTGCCCGCATTCGTGAACTAGGGAACGCAGCCGATGGCGCCCGATGGCACGACCATCGTGACTACCCCGAAACGAAAACACGACCGAATTCCGCTTGCCTGGCTGTTGAGCGGCGTGTTCGGCGGGCTGACCGCCATCTCGGTCCTTGTCGTCCTGTGGATGGGACTGGCGGGCATGCGCGTCACCAGCGCGGACCTGCTGGGATCCCGCACGGCGGCGATCGTCGACAATGCGACGGAACAGGTTGACCGTCTCCTGCAACCCATCGAGGTCCAGGCACGCTGGCTGGCGGCGGAAGTCGCATCAGGCGAATTGAATCCCGCCGATTCCCGGCAGTGGGCGTCGACGGTGGAAGCCGTCGTCTCCGCGACGCCCCAGGTGTTCAGCGTGGTCACCGTCGATCGCGGCGGAATCGGCTACATCCACTCCGGTCTGTCCGACGGTCCGATTACGCGGGATTGGTCCGGGCAGCCGGAACTGGCGAACTTCATGGCCCGGATCAGGGCGATGGCGCCGGGCTCCATCGCATGGGGCCAGCCGCTTCTGTCGCGGGAACTGGACCCGCCCCAGCTCATGCTTGTCTTGAGACTGCCGCTCTACCGGAACGGAGACTATTGGGGCCCATTGATGCTGACGGTATCTCTCTCCGAATTGTCGCGGACATTGGTCGAGGAAGCCGCGGACGGCTCGCTCGTTCCGTTCATCCTGTATGACCGGAAGTGGGTGCTCGCCCATCCGTCCCTGGTTCGTTCGGGGGAAGTCCGGCTGCGGCCGGTCCCGGCGGACAATATATCGGTGCTCGGCGGCGAGGCGCTGACCCCCATCAACGAGCTGGGCGATAATTTCCTCTCCGGACTCGCCTCGGCCGTGGCGGTCAATCAGCGGATCGTCGCGCCGGTTCCCAACGCCTCGATTCTCTTCAAGGAGGTCGATGAGACCGAAACCGGCTATGTGATCCGCGAGATCGATCGCTATGGGCCCCGGCCGTGGGTCATCGGGACGTACTTCGATACCAGTATCGGGGACGACGTCATCGAGCGGCTGTTCGGCATGGGATTTGCCGGCGGCGCGGTCTTCCTCGTCTCGCTGGTCATGGCCATATTGCTGGGCCGCCGGGCGGCCAGGCCGGTGCAAAGATTGGCCGCCGCCGCCCACGGCGTGCAGGAGGGGGACCTGGGCGAGACGGTCCATGTGCCGAGGACCCGGATCTACGAACTCGACCTCGCCGGGCAGTCGTTCAACGACATGGTCGTCGGCCTCAGGGAGCGGAGGCGGATCCGCGATCAGTTCGGGCGGTTCGTCCCCGAAGCGGTCGCCGCCGCCATTCTGGCGGAGGATGGAGATCTCACGCCGACCACCACCGAGGCCACCGTTCTGTTCACCGACATCGAGAAATTCACCACCGTCGCCGAAGGCCTCCGGCCCGAAGAAGTGGTCGGGCTGCTCAACGAGTACTTCTCCGCCGCGGTCGAGATACTGGAGCGGCACAAGGGGGTCATCACCCAGTTCCAGGGCGATGCCATTCTGGCGACGTTCAACGTCCCGGCCCGCGACCCGCAACATGCGGCGAATGCGGTGTCCGCCGCCATCGAACTCCAGCGATTGATGGCCGGCCGGACCTTCGCCGGGCTTCGGCTCGGCATCCGCATCGGGGTCAATACCGGGCTCCTGGTCGCCGGGAACGTCGGCGCGGCGGGGCGCCTGAACTACACGGTCCATGGGGATGCGGTGAATCTCGCGGCGCGGCTCGAGCAGGTGAACAAGGAGCATGGGACCCGGATCATCGTCGCCGACAGCACCGTGCGTCAGGCGCCCGGTTTTCCCTACCGGGAACTGGGTTCGGTGACCGTGCGCGGCAAGGAAAACCCGGTGGTCATTTCGACCGTGGAACCGAGCGCCTGGGGCGCCTGAACGAATTAGTTTTCAGTGCGGTGAGGCGGGCAAGCTCCCGGCATCCGGGGAGCGGCCTGTGGTCGATGGTGACCTCGCGAGGACTAGCGCCGTTTGATGGGGTTTGCGAAGCGATTTCGGTTTCACTTATTCACTGCTAAATTGTGGTGACAGCGATGGCCGGCGTGAGTTGGGGAACATGCTAGCTGGATGAAGCTACTGGCAGTAGAAGGATCGTGGAGATGCCCAATCGAATTTTCTACAGTGTCGATCTGACGGACTGGATCTACGGGACAATCCAGAGACACAGGGACGGAGCCTCGTGGCAGTCGGCCTGGGTCGACACCTATTGGATGATCGGGGGCCTGTCCAAGTCCAGCGGCGAGAAGGGCTGCCCAATGAGGGCGGCGAATACACTGTACGAAATGGGCCGGATACGGAACGGCGGCTTGCCTTTCACAGACTGCGCGTTAGCTGAATTGTGGAACCGTTCCAAGAACGGGACCTATGCAATTCTTGCGGTGCGATTGTTGCGCGCGAATCCGCGCCTGAGCAAAGCGTCACTGTGGACCGAGGTTCAACACGCCGTGAGACGCGAGATCGGCTACGAGCCGGCGCGCACCAACCAGGGTGGCCCCAGCCTGGCTTACCAACTGTGGCACCTTGGACTGATCGTCGAGGAGTGATCGCCGGCATTACCGGCTGGGAGTTTCCGCCCGGCGGGACCTGGTTTAGGCGCCGACCTCGATCACCCGGTGGGACGGCGGATCGGTGAACAACTCCTCGACCAGGTCCGCCCGGCGCGCCAGCACCGCGCGCTGGTTGATGTAGCCCTTGTCGGTGATCTCGTTGGCATCGATCTGGGCCGGTTCCTCGAGGAGCATCAGGCGTTTGACCCGGCGGCTGGAGCCGCCCGCGGCGGCATTGAACGCGGCCAGTTTTTCGGCGAGAGCGGCCCGTATATCCGCGTTCTTCAGAATTTCCGGGACCCCTGACCCCTCGTCGAGGCCGGCAAGCTCCCGGCATCCGGGAAGCGCGGGCCAGGCCAGGGCGGCGATGTACGCCCCGTCGTGGCCGCAGATCACCATATCCTGGATCAGCGGCGCCAGGGCGGCGATCAAATCGACGCGCAGCTGACCGACGGTCACCCAGGTTCCCGTGGCGAGCTTGAAGTTCTCCGAAATTCGTCCGTCGAAGATCAGTCCGCGCTCGGGGCGGTCCGGATCGGCGAACCGCATGGCGTCGCCGAATTTGTAGTAACCCTCCTCGTCGTGGCTGGCGGCCGTCAGGTCCGGCTCCTTGTAGTAGCCGGGCGTCATCAGCGGGCCCTTGGCGCGCACCTCGAGCTTGTCCCCCACCGGGGCCAGCTTGATCTCGGCGCCGGGCAGAGGCAGGCCGACATGCCCCAGCCGGCTTCCCGGCCAATGGGCGAAGGTCAGGGACGGGGACGACTCGGTGGTGCCGTAGCCCGACGTCAGAACGATCCGGGTCCCCGTCGCCTCATAGGCCACCCGTTCGAAGCGGTCCCACAAATCCCGGGTCAGCGCCGCGCCGGCATACCACGCGAACGCCAGGTCCTTGAAGAAATGGTCCCGGAACGCGGCGTCCCCTTCGAGGTGCGGGAGGAGGGAGGCGAACCCCGCCGGCACATTGAAGTAGGCGGTCGGAGAGACCTCCCGCAGGTTGCGGAGGGTTTCCTCGAATTTGCCCGGCACCGGGCGGCCGCCGTCGATGTAGTACGACCCGCCGTGAAACATGACCATGTTGAAGATCTGGTTGCCGGCCGCCGTATGGTTCCACGGCAGCCACTCCACCATGACCGGTGGATGGCCGGCGAGGAATTGCAGGGTCTGGATGTTCATTTGCTGGTTCGAGCACAGCATCCGGTGGGTGTTGATCACCGCCTTGGGCGCGCCGGTGGAGCCCGAGGTGAACAGGAACTTGGCGGTGTCATCGGGGCTTACGGCCTCGAACGCCTCGTCGACGGCCGGTCCCGCGACGGTCGCCGAGAGGTCGTCATACGGCGTTGCCGCGATGCCGTCCGGCGGATTGCGCGTGACCACCACCTCGGCATCCTTGAGTTCGATGGCGGTCAGCGCCTTCTCGAAGACCCGGCCGTCTTCGGCATAGATGATGCCCGGCTCCAGCAATTCGACGATGGGCTTGAGCCGGGAATGGTCCGCGCTCATCAATGAATACGCCGGCGAGACCGGAGAAACCGGGACGCCCACCTGCATGGCCGCCAAGCCGAGGAGCGCGAAGTTGACCGAATTGTCGGACAGGATCACCAGCGGTCTCCGCCGGTTCAGGCCGCGGTCCAACAGCGCCTGCGACAGGCGGTCGCAGGTCTCGCGGGCCTCCGCGTAGGTAACCTTTCGCCATTCGCCATCCGGGTTCCGTTCGGCGAGAAACAGCCGGTCCGGAGACCGTTCCGCCCACAGGCGCAGGGGAATTCCCATCTGCCGGTGATAGTCGCCGAGCGGCTGGGTCGGCCTGAGGATGATGCCGCCGCCGGCGCGCCGCTCCATCTCCACCGACGGCCGGGCCAGCGCCACCGCGCGGTAAGGCGCCTCCAGGAATTTGTCCTTGTCCTCTGCGGTCATGTCACCCCATAACGCCGCCGCCGCTTTGCCCATTCCGGCAATAATCTTGTCAGGAGGAATCAAATTTTATGTCAACCCAGCCGTTTACAATTCGAAAAATTTTGAATTTACAACAGCATATGCGGATGGAAGCGTGCTGCGTGGACGATGTCGAGCACGACCACCGCGTCACTCCTGACCTGATAGATCACGATGTAGTTTCGATGCACGACAAGCTCGCGAGTACCGGCCACGCGTCCCGGCCGGCCGATATGCGGATGGTGCGTAAGTTGTGCCTCGACGGCGGAGAGGATTTGATCGCCGAGTTTCAGGGCCGCATCGAGATTGTCGATGGCAATGTAGTCTACGATCTCTTCAAGAGCAGCCTCCGCCGATGGCAGCCATTGCAGAGGCGTCATGATCCGCCGGTACTGAACTTGGTTTTCATGTTGGCGGCGAACCGCCGGCGCAGGTCATCCGTGCCGATGAAATTGCCGTCGCCGGCCTCGGCAATGCGCGCTTCGATCCGGGCGACGAATTCCTCTTCCTCCGCGAGGTAGCGTTCAATCGCCTCGTTGGCCAGGAAGGACTTCGACCGGCGGGTTGCAGCCGCAAGCCGGTCCAGCCGGTCGCGGACCTCCGGTTTGGTGCTGACGGACAAGACGCAACGCTCGGCCATGGTCGAGCCTCGTTAAGAATTATTCCTTATCATACACGTTACTACACTGTAGTAGACCAAGCAACTCATGGAGTGGGCCTAGTGTCTCCCCTTGAAATCCCGGCCCTCGATAATGGCCGATGGGCCGGATTTTTGCCATGGGAATTGACCCATGCGGCGGGCCGGAACGGACAGCCTCCGGTTGCCACGTCCCGGCCGCGCCCTAGAATAGTGGTCCGGCAAAAACCAGATGCGGCCGACGGCTCGGCCAGGGGAGGCGAAGTTGAACAACGAACTGTTGCTGGTCGGCAGCATACCGCTCGATACGCCCGAAGAGGTATTTCGCGCGTTCGGGCCCGGGTTGGGGGAGTGGCTGGCGTATCTGCCCGACGGCGAGATCGGCGACCGGCGTTACTGGATCGACGGCATCGCCCACCGGGTGCTCAACGGCCACCGGGAAATGGAGACCCTCCGCTACCCGGACGCGGATGAAAACGGGGTCGAAACCTGGCGGCCCCAGGGTCTCCACGATCAGTACCAATTCCGGGTGAAGCCGGGCATCGACAGGGTGCGGTTCGGCGATCCCGGCTGGCGGCTCGGCTATACGCGGGACGCCGTAAATTCCTACTACGTCTTCCGCCATCTCAAGCAGGAAGGCCTGATCCCGGCTCATGTGCGGTTTCAGGTATGTATTCCGCTGACCTACTCCTGCCTGGCCAACTACATCCCGGACCCGGACGATCTGGAAAAGGTGGTGCCGGGATTCACCGAAGCGCTGGTCGCCGAAGTGACCGAAATGCTGCGTCACATTCCGGCCTCGGAGCTGGCCCTTCAGTGGGACATGGCCATCGAAAACCGGCTCCTCGAAATCCCGTTGAAGGATGGCGACAGGGACGGCGCCAAGGCGGAAGCCGCACGAATCTCCCGGCCGGCGGCGGAGATTTGCGCCGCCATCCCCGACGACGTGGCGCTCGGTTTCCATTCCTGCTACGGCACCCTCGACGGCTGGCCCAGCCGCCAGCCGCCGGACGCGGCCGGCACGGTGCTTCTCCTGAACGCGGTCATCGAGGCCAGCGGCCGGCGCGTGGATTTCGTTCACTTCCCGACCCTCGAGGCGGCGGACGAGGCCTTTTTCCGGCCGTTGGAGGAGATGGACCTCAGGAGCGCCCGCGCCTATGTCGGCGCGATACACAAGCTGCACGGTCCGGAGGGACTGAAACGGCAGCTCGAGTGCATCAACCGCTATATTCCCGATTTCGGGCTTGCCGCGCCATGCGGCTTCGGCCGCGCGCCCGAGCGGCCCGGCAAGCTGCTCACCGCGGCGCCGGGTAAAAATCCGGATTACATCGAGGAAATTCTCGCGGACCACGCAGCCGCGGTGGACGTTCTGCGGGAGGTGGCCGGCAACTGACCGCGCCCGCCGGCTGGCAATCAGCCGGGCGTGGAGGGTGGGGGGCACGCCATTTGAGACACACTCCGACCGTCATGCCCCGCTTTTGCGCGGGGCATCCAGGATATTCACCACAGAGACACAGAGACACGGGGGTCGGGAGGAGAGGTTGGCGAGTGATTAGACCACAAGTCGTCATCACCGGGCTTGACCCGGTGATCCATGTTTGGCGGCCGGGGCCACACGTGGATGGCCGGGTCTGGGCCCGGCCATGACGCTTTGGTGGCGCTCCTCACTGCCTCACTGCCTCACTGTCTCTGTGGTTCAAAAGTTGAAAATCTGGATACCCCGGACTTGCGCCGGGGTATGACGAATTGAGCTTTGCTCCCCCTCACCCGGCGCCGTCCCCGTGGCCGCAACACGCATAGGGCGGTTAATCGACGCCGGAGCCTGGAACCGCATTTGCCGTCGCCGTTCGCCGCATCCTATACTGCTGCAATTGCAGCGGGCCTGGGTTCAGGCGCCGCGAAGTTGCCTGCGGGGTGGCGATGACGACCAAATCCGAAAGCGAAATCCTGACTCGGACGGGCCCCGGCACGCCCATGGGCGAGTTGTTCCGCCAATACTGGATTCCGGCGGCCAAATCGAGCGAACTCGTGGCCGGCGGCGATCCCGTCCGCCTCATGCTGCTCGGCGAGCGGCTGATCGGATTTCGCTCGCCCGGCGGCCGGGTGGGGATCATGGATCACCGATGTCCGCACCGGTGCGCCTCGTTGTTCTTCGGCCGCAATGAAGAGGCCGGCCTTCGGTGCGTTTATCACGGCTGGCAGTATGATCCGGACGGCGCCTGCGTCGACATGCCCAATGTGCCGCCGGAGCAGGATTTCAAGCAAAAGGTCAGCGCCAAGGCCTACAAGACATTCGAACGCAACGGCCTGGTCTGGGTGTTCATGGGGGACCGGGAGAACATCCCGCCTGAGCCGCTCCTGGAATGCACGTTGCTGGGTGAAGACGAGCACCGGCTGATGTTCGCCCAACGGGAATGCAATTACCTGCAGGCCCTCGAAGGGGACATCGACACATCCCATTTCGGTTTCCTCCATGCGGGCGCCGTTACCCTCGACCAGATCGACGAGGATCATCCAAGCCGTTTCACCATCGCCGACCGGCAGCCCGGCTATCACGTGTCCGACACCGATTGGGGAACCATGTATGCGGCCTTCCGCGACGGCGATCCGGGTCGGACCTACTGGCGGACGGCGCAGTTCGTCTTTCCCTTCTGGACCATGCCGCCGGACGGCTTGTTCGATGATCACATCATTGCCCGGGCGTGGGTGCCCATGGACGATACCCACACCATGTTCATCCACGTTTCGTGGACCGAGAACACGCAGGGACTGAGGACGGGCCGGGACGGCAAGCCGCTGCCCGGGCTCGCCGTCGGTATGGAGCACCTTCCCGACACCACCGACTGGTTCGGCCGTTGGCGCCTCGCGGCCCATGCCGGCAATGACTACCGGATCGACCGGGAAGCGCAGCGGACCAACTCCTTCACCGGCATCACCGGCATTCACCTGCAGGATCAGGCGGTGACCGAGAGCATGGGCGGCATTGTCGACCACGAATTGGAACATCTCGCGCCGTCGGACAGGATGATCACCCAGACGCGCCGGCGGCTGATCAACGCGGCCAGGGCCTGGCGCGACCGTGGTGAAATACCGCCCGCGTGCCGGGACCCGGAGGTGGTGCTCGGGGCGCGTTCGGGTGATTTTCAGGGGCCGGCGGGGCAGGGCTGGCGGGAAGCCTACGACGACCGGATGGCGGCCTCGGTCAACCCCACCGGTCGGCTGATCCAGCGGGCCGCCGCGGAGTAGGCGGCCCTAATATCCGATGGCCAGGCCGTCCTTGCGGGGTTCGGACGCGCCCTTGAGGATCCCCCGCTCCCAATCGATCCAGATTGCCTGGGCGCCGCCGATGGGGCTCGGCGCCAGGTAGGTCTCATGGCCCATGTCCTCGAGCCGCCGGCGGACGCCGTCCGGCAGCCCGCTCTCGACCTGAACCCGGCCGTCCGGATCGGCGACATCCGGGAACACCCGGGTGAAGTCGATGGCCTCTTGAAGGTCCATGCCCCACTCGAAGAGGTTGGTCAGAAAATGCGCATGGCCGCAGGCCTGATAGTGCCCGCCCATCACGCCGAAGGGCATGACGGTCCGCCCGTCCCTAGTGACCATGCCGGGGATGATGGTGTGCAGGGGCCGCTTGCCGGGCGCGATGCAGTTGGGATGGCCGGGATCGAGAACGAAGCCCTGGCCCCGGTTGTGCAGCAGCACGCCGGACTTGGGCGCGGTGAGGGCCGAGCCGAATGACATGAAGAGGGAGTTGATGAAGCTGACGGCGTTCCGGTCCTTGTCGACCACGCAGAGATAGACCGTGTCCTGATGGGCGGCGAGGGGCGAGGGGGGCAGCGCGGGCATCCGCCGGGTGCGGTCGATGAGCGCCCGCTGCCGGTCGGCGTATTCCGGGGACAGCCATGTCCCGACGGGCACGTCCGCTTGAGCCGGGTCGGCGAGCACCGCCTCCCGGTCGCAATAGGCGAGGCGCGCGGCCTCGATCTCGATGTGCAGCCGCTCGGCGGACAGCGGGTCCAGCTTGCCGAGCTCCATGCCGCCGAGAATGTTGAGCATCTCCAGGGCGACGATGCCCTGGCCGTTGGGCGGGCATTCCCACACCTCATGGCCCTTGTAGGCGGTCTTGATGGGCTCGACATATTCGCCGACGGCGGCATCGAAGTCCGCCCGGGTGTGATGTCCGCCGAGAGAGGACAGGAAGCCCACCATATCGTCGGCGACCCAGCCTTCGTAGAAACCGGCCCGGCCCTTGGCGGCGATCTCTTCCAGGGTCCCGGCGAGCAGCGGCAGCCGGACCCTGTCGCCCAGCCCGTAGGCCTTGCCGTCCTTGAGGTAGTGCTCGGCCGAGGCCGGGTCGTTGGCGAGGATTTCCTCGTTCCTCGCCCAGTCGAAGGAGACCCGGTGGTTGACCGCGAAGCCGTCGCGGGCGTAACGGATGGCCGGTTCCAGCACGTCGCCCAGGGGCATGGCGCCGTGATCGGCCGAGAGCTGCGCCCAGGCGTCCACCGCACCCGGCACCGTCACCGAGTGGGGACTTTGGCGGGGCAGTTCGCCGATACCGTGTTCCGCGTACCAGTCCGCGGTGGCGCCGGCCCGCGCCCGGCCCGCACCGGTGAATGGGATTGCGCCCACCCCCATAGGGGGATAAAGGGAGAAACAGTAGCCGCCGCTACCGGTGGGTTGGGGCTCGACGACGCACTGGACCGCCACAGCGGCGATGGCCGCGTCCATGGCGTTGCCGCCGGCCTGCAGAATTTGAATGGCCGCCATGGTCGAGAGCGGCTGTGACGTGGCCGCCATGCCGACGGGCGCGTGAACCGTGGAGCGGCCGGGAACGTCGAGGAGGCGCATCGGAATCCTTTCATCGGGCGCCGGGGAGGAGGCCGAAAATGATAGAGGTGATTATCCCGCCCGGCCCCTCCGGATCAAGCCCGCGATTGGCCGTCCGGCGATCACAAGTTGTTTGGCGGCGGGGAATTCTTCGCCCGCACCGGCCGCGGCTGAACATCGGTTGGCCGCTCAACGGACCAACGACGGCGAGCGCGTGACCGGGAAACGGGCCTCAACTATGATCCGCGCCGAATTCCATCACCCGGTGAGGAGAGGGCAGTTGAGCAACGTCAAGGAAGTGCGGCACTTCATCAATGGCGCCTATGTGTCGGGCGGCCAGGGCGAATTCGAAAACATAAACCCGGCGACGGGCAGGTTCGAATCCAAGGTTCATGAAGCGGACCGGAACCTGGTCGACCAGGCGGTGGCCGCGGCGCGGAATGCGCTTAACGGCGATTGGGGCAGGCTCACGGTCGAAGCGCGCTCGAAGATGCTGTGCGCGGTCGCCGACGGGATCAATGCCCGGTTCGACGAATTCCTCGAAGCCGAGATTGCCGATACCGGCAAGCCGGTGAACCTGGCCTCCCATATCGATATTCCCCGCGGCGCGGCCAACTTCACGGTCTTCGCCGAACTCCTCAAGGCTTTCCCGACCGAGGCGTTCCAGCAGGATACGCCCACCGGTTACGGCGCGCTCAACTACTCGGTCCGCAAGCCGCGCGGCGTTCTCGGGGTGATCTGCCCGTGGAACCTGCCGCTTCTGCTGATGACGTGGAAGGTCGGCCCGGCGCTGGCCTGCGGCAACACGGTGGTGGTCAAGCCCTCCGAGGAGACCCCGACCACCGCCGGCATGCTGGGCGAGGTGATGAACGACGTCGGCGTGCCCCATGGCGTCTACAATGTCGTCCAGGGTCTGGGGCCGGACAGCGCCGGGCAGTACCTGACCGAGCATCCCGATGTCGACGGCATTACCTTCACCGGTGAGACCATTACCGGCGAAGCCATCATGAAACAGGCGGCCCACGGCATTCGGCCGGTCTCGATGGAACTGGGCGGCAAGAATGCTGGTGTGGTGTTCGCCGATGCCGATCTCGACAAGGCGGTGGCCGGCTCCATGCGCTCGGTGTTCGCCAATTGCGGCCAGGTGTGTCTCAACACCGAACGCCTCTATGTGGAGCGTCCCATATTCGAGGAGTTCGTCGAGCGCCTCTCCAAGGGCGCCGGCGAAACCGTCTTCGGCGATCCCATGAGCACCGAAACCGCTTCGGGCCCGCTGATCTCCGAGCAGCATCGCGAGAAGGTGCTGGGCTACTACGAGAAGGCGAAGGCGGACGGCGCCGAGGTGCATACCGGCGGCGGCGTGCCCGGCGTCGGCGGGGACTATGACGGCGGCTGGTGGATTCAGCCGACGGTCTGGACCGGCCTCAAGGAAACCGATGCGGTGGTCAAGGAAGAGATCTTCGGCCCGTGCGTCCACGTGCAGCCGTTCGATGAGCAGGACGAGGCCGTCGCCATGGCCAACGATACGGACTATGGGCTGGCGACGTCGATCTGGACCGAGAACCTGACCAAGGCTCACCAGGTCGCCGATCAGATCGATGTCGGCATTACATGGGTGAACTGCTGGTTCCTGCGCGACCTGCGGACGCCGTTCGGCGGCAGCAAGGCGTCGGGCATCGGCCGCGAGGGCGGCCAGCACGCCTTCGAGTTCTACACCGAGCACCGGAACATCTGCATCCAGCTGTAGGGTCCGGCCTGTTTACCCGGATCGTGTATTCGCCGCCTGCGAAGCCGTGCCCGGGTCTGTCGGCGAGGCGCTCTGTTCGAGTTCCCGCGCGACCGCCCGCTGACGGGTGAGGGCCCAGAGCCATATCACCGCGGCCAGCGCCGCGGCGCCGATCAATGCGTTCTGAAAGCCGGCGCCGAGATCGGCAATCGCGCCGAGAGCGGCGGCGCCGACCGAGGCCATACCGAAGCTCGCCGAGACATAGACGGCCATCACCCGGGCCCTGAGCTGTTGATCGACGGCATTTTGAACGAGCGTCGTAGAGCCGACGCCGCCCATCAACAACGCGACCCCGAGGAGCGTTATCGCCGCCGTCCCCACCCAAAGGTTATCGGTCGCGGCGAACGCCGTCTGCATGATCGCCGTGCCGATGAACCCGAGGATGACGATACGGGTCAGGCCCTGGGTCCGTCCGCGCCTCGCGAGGTACAGTGCGGAGAGGATGGCGCCGAACCCGGTCGCGCCCAGCAATAGTCCCAGCGTCTCGGGGCCGCCGCCGAAGACCGTGCCGACGAATCCCTGCACCAGTTCGATATACGGCCGGATCAGAAGGGCGGTCGCGGTCAGAAGCAGGAATACGAACCGGATGCTGGGCTCGCCGACGATATAGCGGAGGGGCTCGATAAGCTCGGTCACGAACCCCCGGCGGGTCGCGCCCGACGGCGGCGAGACGGACATGGGGATGCGCAGCAACAGCAGCAGAAACACCAGGAAGGTGGCCGCGTTGAACGCCAGCGCCGTCGCCACGTCGGCGATGCTGATAATCGCGGCGCCAACTGCGGGACCGATTATACGGGTCAAGTTGAACGAAGCGGTATTCAGGCCGAGCGCGGACGACAGGTCGGCGCGCGGCACCACTTGGCTGGCCATGGAAAGACGGGCCGGACTGCCTGCCGCGTCACTCATGCCCAATAGCGCCGTGAGAATCACGATCAGCTCGATGTTAATCGCATCCAGGGCGACCAAACCCGCGAACACGGCCCCGACCACGAACGAGATAATTGCCGTAGCCCGGAGTACCTGCAGGTACCCCAGCCGGTCGGTGAACACGCCCGCTACAAGGGGGACGATCACCAATGGGAACAGATCCGCGAAGGCGACGATACCCAACCAGGTTCCGGACTCGGTCAGTTCCCAAACCAGCCACATGATCGCGGTGCGCTGGACCCATCGGCCGGTATGGCTGGCGGTGCTGCCCAGCCATAGGTACTGATAGTTCCGGTGCGAGAGCGCGCGGCCGATGCCGCCCAGGAGAAATCCCCAATTCATGCCCGGGAGCTTACGCCTTCGCCTCGGAACGTCGAGACCCAATCAGGGGCAGTCGGATGAGCGGACAGGGCTGGAGTGAGATGACTCGATTTTGAATCGAAAGGGGAGTTCCCTTGGTTGGCTTGAGCTGATTCCTCGTCGCGGCGTCAACACCAAATCCCCCTCACCCAGCTCCGGCCTTCTGTCGGCCGAAGCCGATGTCCGTCAGCCGGCCGGTCGCAGGTCCGTCCCCGTGTCGAGCGCCGGCAACCGGGCGATCGCCGCGCCGCTCTTCTCTTCGGCGAGCC
>JAPPFK010000193.1:0-12849 GCA_028823885.1 Rhodospirillales bacterium
CCGATACGCGGCGAGACACCGCCGGCTGTAACGCCGATAGCGAGCCGCAGTGACCGGAACAGCCCGTCGAACCGCGCCAGGAACGCCGCGACCTCGCCGGCCGGCCCCCTCCATCCCAGTTCCTCGAGGGCCATCAGCGCGCGTTCGGACGTCATGGCCCGGCTATTGACCTTGAACTCTCTCCGGGTCCGGCCCGGCATGATCCCGAGATAGTCAACCGAACTCCCGGCGGCGGCCACCGCGTCGAACGCCCGCCTCAGCGCCCGGCCCTCACCCTCGGCGAGCCGCCAACCGGCTGCGCCCGCCAGCCACTCGGCGATCGACGGCGCGTCGGGAGCGCCCGCGGCGCCTGTCTCCGGCAGGTCGGACCTGATCCGCGCGAACAGCCCCGGAGGCGCGCCGGGCGAGCCGGACGCCGCATCGAACTCGACACACAGGAGGTCGGACCACGGAGCCTCCGTTTTGATGGCGGCCAGACGATTGCCCAGCGCCGCCGATGCCGAACCGGGCGGCGCACGCTCGCCGAGCCGGATGTAGTAATCGCCCAGCGAACTCCCGCGCGGCAGGGCAATATAGAAGTCCGTTTCGGCGGCCGCGTCGGCGAGCCGAAGCTCGAAACCGAACCCGGACCCGGGGTCCACGGGCAGATCCCCGACCGCATCGCAGAGGCGCGCCCAGCCGGCGCCGTCGATCAACGCCGGAGAGATCTGCCGAGAGAGAGCGTCGAGGATTGCGCCGAACGCGGAAGCCGCGTCTTCCGCCGATTGCGCCGGTCGCGGTCCGCGCCCGGCCGTTGCATCACCCTTCGGAACGCGATCCGCCGTCAAGCGCTGCTGCCTCCGTTTGGGTCGCGCAATCGTGCCATGAACCCTAGATTCCGCTGGCCAGGGAATACGCCCCGGATTCACCTCGAAGATCCGGAAAATCCCTAATCGGCTTCCGCCCCGGGTTCGTTTGCGCCTTCCTTCAGAAAGTCCAGAAGGAGGACCACCCGGTCCTCGCCGGACTCGTTCCAAGCCTCGTGTTCGATCGTATCATCGAATATCAGGCACTTGCCCTCCGTCCAGCTCCTCGTTTCGCCTCCGACCCGGATTCCGCACCGGGGCGGAGAGATCAGACCGAGATGGCAGCGCAACACGCGCGACGTGTAGCCGACATGGGGTTTGATGCGTGCGCCCGCCGCGAGGCGCGAGAACCCGGCGGTCAGCAGGTTCGGAACCTGCTCGACGATCTCCGTGGAGCGCGGGCATTTCAGGCAATTTTCGTCGAACCTGTGGCCGAAAAAGCGCAACGCGAAAGCGCTCCACCCGTTGCTGTAAAGTCCGGTCTCCAGCCAGGGCGAAAAGGCGTCGTCATCCAGCACCCGGTCGAGTTCACGCCGGAATACCGGCGCGCTTCGTTCAAGCAGGTGGACAAACGGAAAGTCGCCTGGATCGAAAAAGCTGGGCCGTTCCTGTGGCGAGACTTCGACAATCGGACGTTGCATGGGTCATCACCGCCGTCGCTGTGAAGAAGAAAATATCAGTGGCCTGTCGGGTGTCAACTCCGGCCCCAATCGTACCCGAGCCCGCATGGCCCATCGCCGGACAATGACGTCCATGGACTTGGGGCCGAGTTCAAGGCCGGCGCAGACGCGACCAGTCCGCTCACAGGCGATTGTCCGTCCCGCGGGCCAATCTTGTCTCGATGCGGTCGCCGAAAGCCCGAACCATGCCGGTTCGGGCCATCCTTGCGCCCCAAGGCAGGACGGTCGCGCCACCGCAGATTAGAGCGAATTGCGTTTGAATTGAATCGGGGGATTCCCAAGAAGGGATTTTTGCGATTCACCATGTTTGGAGGTGGATCATGGGCAAACCGTATTCTCTGGATCTTCGTGAGCGGATTGTCGGGTACGTGGCGGAGGGTCACGCGGCGCGGGCGGCGGCGCGTGTGTTTGGTGTCTCTGCGAGCACGGCGGTGCGTTGGGCGGCGGCTTACCGCCGTGACGGCAGCATTGCCGCCAAGCCGCAGGGGAGAACTCCGGGTACCAAGGGCAAGCTGGTGGCGCAGGAGCATGACGGATGGCAAACAGGATGGCGAGCCGCGCGCCCGAGGAAGATCCGCCGACATAGAGTTTTTCCTCACCCAGGTAATTTGCCAGGGCGTGCAGGTCGTCGGCCCAGAGCGCGTACTCGGACTCCGAACCGCCAAAAACCACATCCGACTTGCCGCAATTTCGGCGGTCGTGGAGCAGCACGCGATAGCCGTCGGCGGCCACGGCTTCCGATAAATCGACAAGTTCGTCAAAGGACCGGCGGCTGCCCGGCGTCAGCGCGACAAGCGGCCCGCCATCGCCGATGATTTCGTAATTGATGTGAACGCCCCGGATATTGGCTTCAGGCATCTTTTTTCCTTCGGGTCGACCGGTTCGGAGGCTGATACTCCCCCCGGCCGCAAATTACATTGAGACGGCCGGCGGGGCCGCTCCTTGCGCTAGGGTTTCAGGGGCGGCTCCCCGTCGGGAAGCATTTCGAAACAATTGAGCACCATGGCGACATAGTTGTAGTAGCCGAGAACACCGATCAGTTCGACCAACCCCTGCTCACCGAACTCGTCCAATGCGGCCTGATAGGTATTGTCGCTGACCTGGTGATTTTCCATCAACTCCATGGCCAGGTTATAGACCACTTCCTCGTCGCGGTTGACGAAGGCGGGGCGCTGCCGCGCTTCGATGGCATCGGCGATCGCCGGATCGAGGCCGGCCTTCAGCGCCAGCGGATAATGGGCCCACCATTCGATCTGCGCGGTCCATTTTCGGGACACCAGCAGAATGGTGAATTCGGTGATCCGGTTGGGGAGGCAGGAGGAGAAGCGCAGGAAGGCGCCGACCTTCTGGCTGAGGTCGCCGAGTTCGGGGCTGCGAAACCAGGGCACCATCGGCCCCGCGATACGCCCGCGCGGCCCGGACATAACGTTGTCGTACATTTCCTTCTGAGCAGGGGTCATCTGATCGAGGGGGATCGGCTCCATCCGTGGCATTCAAGGGCTCCTTTCTGTTCTGAATTTCGGTCAATTCCGTTTTCGCGCCTAAAAGGGCTCGTGATCCTTCAACGCCGGTATAACCCGTTCACCGAACAGCCGGATCGACCGCATGAGATCTTCCTCCTCCAAATCGGAACAATTGAACTCTCCCATGAAGGTATTGAACGTGCCCGTTGTCGACGCTTCCTTGAGCTTTGGGGCGACGGTTTCGGGAGAGCCGATGAAGACGATATCATTGCCGACGAGGTAATCCGCATCGAAAATCTTCAGACGGGTTTCGATCGTCTTCAGGTCGCCGCGCCGGCGGTAGGTCTCGACATATTTTTCGAGCAGCTCTTCGAACGTTTCATCGCCTTCCCGCGGCGGCAGAAATCCGGTGTAGGCGCGGGCAGCTCTCGCCTTGGCGACTTCCAAGGCCTTTTCATCGGTTTCATCGACATAGACCAACGTCGAATAGGCGACATTGGGTTTGCAGTCCCAACGGGCCTTTTCCAATCGGCAACGAACTGTTCGTAGACCGCCCCGGCGAGGCGGCGCGGAAACACCGGGAAATACCCCGAATGAATTCCGTTGCGGGCGCAAAATTCGAGGGTTTTCTCGTCGCGGCTCCGCATCCATAGAGGCGGGTATGGCTGCTGTGCGGGCTGCACGGAAATCAGCGCGTCCTCGTGGGCCATGTCGCCGAAATAGAATTGGCAGATCATGTAGTTAATTCCCAGCTCCTCTACTTGCCTGGCGATTTGGCCGCCGACCGAATCCGCGTCGCCGACGATGTCCGAGCCCGCTTTCATGGCCAATTCCACGTCGTCCACCATCATGCGGGTGAAGGCCGGGCCCGACATTGCGCTGCGAGAGCTGGCCGAGGTCCTGAAGAAATGCCACTGCTCGTTCCCATCGTGCACCACACGACCTGTGAAGTTCTCCGAGACGTCAGTCCCCTGCTCGCCTCACGAAGCGGCCTAAGCCATTCCAACCGGCTGCTGCCGTCCCAGCGCGTCGTCGGGCCGGCTGTCGATCATGTCGGTGAGCGTTTCCCTGAGGCCCTTATGCGCCGGGTCGTCGTACAGGTTTTCCATTTCATTCGGATCGTTCTCGAGGTCGTACATTTCACCGGCGCCGGAATGCAGGTCGACCGTGAGTTTCTCGCTCTCCGTCCTGACCGTTCGAAGGTCCAGGCTTACCCCTGTCCGGTTGGAATGGAGATCCCATTCATTGTAGGCGAAATCGCGGCTGCCATCCGTCCCCTCAAGCATTCCGCGCAGGGACGTTCCATGTTGGCTCAGCCGCGGTTTCACGCCCGCATAGTCGGCGAATGTCGAAGCGATATCCAGGGTCGACGCCGGCGCCTCCACGGTGGCGTTTTCCCGGATACCCGGCCCCCGGGCGATCATGCCGACCCGCAACAGCCCTTCATAGTGCATCGGACCTTTCAGGATGAGGCCGTGGTCGCCCAGCCAATCTCCGTGGTCGGACGTGTAGATGACGATGGTGCTTTCCGCGATCCCCAGCTCGTCCAGCCTGTTCAGGATGCGTCCCACATTGTGATCGATGAGCGACAACATGCCATAGGTATTGGCGATGATTTCCCGCAACTGGTCGTCGGTCTGAGGCTGAATGCGGCTGTACTCGGACCGGATGGCCGCATGGGCTTCGCTGCCGGTCGGTCTGCTCTCCAGGACCGCCCGATGCCACCATGGCCGGCGTTCGAAGTCCCGGGTGCGGTACTCCGGCAGGTCCACCTCTTCCGGCCGGTGCAGGTAGGACCAGGGTTCCGGACAGTCGAAGGGGTGGTGCGGGTCCGGGAAACTGATCCAGGCGGCAAACGGTCTGTCCCGCCTTTGTTCCAGCCAGCCGATGGACCGGTCCGCGACCCAGTTGGAATTGTGCCAGGCCGTCGGCAGCCGGGAATGAAGAGTTTGCGCCGCGCCTTTGGTGTCGCGCGCATTTTCCGCATATAGGCGGATTTTTTCCGCCCCTTTGCCGTCCGCGTGGAACCAGCGCTCATAGTGTTGTCCCTTCGGGGGCGCCTCCGGCGGAAAATGATTGTGGCCGATGAGCACCAGTTCCGCATGTTCGAAGCCCATATACGGCCCATGCCAGTCTTCCCCGTATTTGGCGGAAGAGACCAGACATTCGGGGGTGCCGGTCGGCTCGAAGGTGAAAAAGCTGGCGAAGTGCGCCTTGCCGATGAATGCCGTGTCGTATCCGGCGCGGCCTAAACTCCCGGCAAAGCCTTTTTCGCCGGTGGCCGGGTCGAGGTCGATGCCGTTGTCGTGAACCCCATGTGTCCGCGGAAGCTGACCCGTCAGGATGGAGGCTCTGGCGGGCTGACAGACCACACAGGGGGTGATGGCGTTTTTCAGCCACGTGCCCTCGCGGCGGAACGCGTCCAGATGCGGCGTCGACACCCGGCGGCCGGCAAACCCGTAACAGTCGCCCCGCTGCTGGTCCGAGGTGATGAGCAACAGGTTGGGGCGGTCCGGATGGGTCATTTACCTTCAGGCTCCACTTGGGGTGCGAGCGGTTCACGCGCGGTTCTGGCCTCAACCATCGTACGAGAACGGTTTGGTGAGTTGGATGTCGGCCTTCTTCTCGGCGTAGAACCCCTGCGGCTTGTATTCGTCCGTGTGCATATAGCATTCGATGGAGACCCGGTCCGATCCGTCCTCGAAGGTGAAGATTCGGGAATGGGGCATGGCGTGGTCCTTGACGAACCACCGGGTCAGGGCCGCCACGTTGACGAATGTCGTACCGCCATATCGGGTTTCGATATGGCTTTTGTCGCCGTGGGTGTCGTCCGGGTTGGTATGGGTGTGGCCCCCCAGCCAGAAATCCAGTTTGCCGGGATTGTCCTCGAGCCACCTCTCGAACAGGCCGGAGCGGTACCTGCCGCCGACCCAGCATAGGTAGCTCGCTTCCCGGGGCGTGCCCTCCGGGTAATAGCCGTGATAGTCGGTGGTCCACTCTTCGTCGGCATTCTTCTTCATGCCTTCCCAGTCGCCCGTCGCGACGGTGGTTTCGTGGAGAAGGTAATGATGCGCGGCAATGATGATCTTGTCCCGGTGATTGGACTCGATTTGGTCCACCCACCAGTCGAAGGTTTCCCGGGTGACGACACCGCCGGGATTGCCGCCCAGTTCGCCGCGCCCCTTCTCCTGGGCCGTTTCGTTGACGTCGCTCATCATCAGCACCCGGATGTTGCCGACGTCGAAATGGTATCGCTCGAACGTGCCGGTGACGGGGTAGGGCATACGGGCGGCATCGACTCCCGAAGTCCCGGTGTTTTCGCCCATGGGGTCTATATATTTGCGAAACCAGACGGCTTCCTCTTCGTCCGGCGCGTTTCGGTCGTGGTTGCCGCACAGGGTGTAAACCGCTTCCCGCGGATGTTTGCCGAGGGCGCCGAACTGCCGGACGATTTCTTCTCCCTCCTCGTCCGTCGGCAGGCCGAAGGCTGCCGAGAAGTCGCCGACATTGATTCCGAAGTCCCAGTCGGTATCCCGCTCCACCTGGCGGATGGCGTCGCCCAGACTCTCGCGGCCGTTCGCCTTGTCGTATGAAACATGGGAACAGCCGGACGCCCACATGCGAAGTTTTCGGGACGTCACGCCGACGCCTCGAGACGCCGCTTCCGGGCGGTATAGACGAGGACCCCAATGGCCAGGAGCATCAGGATCGTGGCGATTGGCGTGCTGAACAGAAAAAAGGGATCGTTCCCGCTGGCGCTGAAGGCCCGCCGCGCGCTCAATTCCAGCTTGTCGCCGAGAATGAAGGCGATGACGAAGGGGAGGGGCGAAATCTCGAGCTTCCGCATGGCGTAGCCCAGGACCCCGAACCCGAGCGCGAACCAGATGGCTTCCAACCGGGTTTCCTGGATGTAGATGGCGGTCAATGTCAGCAGCAGGACCGAAGGGAGCAGCATCTGTTTCGGGATGCGGATCATGATCCCCATGGTGCGCATGAAGAGCCCGCCGATGGTCCAGTTCAACACGTTCGCGAAGGCCATTGCGGTAAACAGGCCGAAGGCGATCACCAGCTCCGGATTGACCGTGTCCGTGGTGAATTTGAATACGGCGGGTCCGGGCACGAAACCGCCGATGCTTTCCGCGGCCAAAATCAAGAACACAGCCGCCGCATTTCCGGGAATGCCAAGGGACAGGACGGGAATCAAGTTGGCGCCCGAAACCGAGGAGTTGGCGGCTTCGGTGGCGGCGATGCCCTGCGGGGCGCCGGCGCCGAAATCCAGGTCGTCCGGGCTTTTGCGTTTTTGGTGGCGCGATTTGCCGACGGTGTACCCGAGCGTCGCCGCCAGGGTCGATCCGATGCCCGGCAATGCGCCGATGGCCGTTCCGATCAGCGCGGAGCGGGAAATATAGGGCATGAGACGCCGGATATCCCGCCAATGGAGGCCCTGATCCCCGCTTTCCCGAACGGCCGAAAACGATCCGGTTTCGCGCTTCTCCCGTAGGAGATTGTCGATCCCCTCGAAGACCGCGCCCAGGATCAGCACGCCCAGCACGGCGGTGGTAATCGGAAACCCGCGGGCAAGCTGATCCGTGCCCAGGGACAGACGGGGATAAAAATCTTCCCCGGTCCCGATGAATACGGCGAGAAGACCAAGTCCGGTGGAAATCAAGCCCTTTGCCGGCGATCCCCCGATCACCGCGGCGATAAAACTGAGCGAGAGGATCAGGAGGGCCGTTTTCTCCGGCAGGTCCAGATGGGCCTCGATGATGATGGCCAGAAAGGGCGCGCAGACGAACAGCACCAGATCGGAAAACGTGTCACCGGAAGCCGACGAGAAATGGGCGATGCGAAGGGCCTTCTTCGCCTGTCCCTTCTGCGCCATCGGAAACCCGTCCAGGGTGGTCATGTACGCATCCGGCGTGCCCGGCGTATTGAACAAGATGGCCGGCACGGCGCCCCCGACGGTGGCGCCTTTCATGATCCCGATCAGGAAACCCAGAACCGGCAGCAATGCCGATGCGTGATACCCGAAGCTCGAGAGAAGGAGCGGCAGTGAAATGGCCATGGCGACCGGGCCCGCCAATCCCGGCGTTGCCCCCACCATGATGCCGAGCAGAAATCCGGCGAGCACCATGGCGATGTTGATGGAGACGGGGATGCCGAATATGGAAAACAGCTCGGACCCCAGAAAGAATGCCAGAATCCCCTGGAGAATGTAGTCGCCGACACCCATCAGACGTCACCGTTCGGCGGCAACAGCAGATCGTCGAACGGAACGTCGAAGATCAGGATCAGGGCGATGACGACGGCGACGGCTATGCCGAGGTTTTTCCGGGTTATTCCGCCCTCCGCCTGAGCCATCAGACCGGCAACGACAAATATACCGCCGATGAAATACCCAATGAATTTCCAAGGCGCCGAATCCCGGAGAAGCCTGTACTTCAAGTCATCGCCGGTGAGCCAATTGACAACGTCCACGGTGAGCGGGCCGGCAAACCGCATGATCAGAAAGCCGGCAATGATGATGACGGCCGAAATCCCGATGAAACGCACGTTTTGCAGGGCAAGGACCGGCTGATCGGGTGACCGGCGCTCGACAAAAAGGAGAAGCAGACCGCCGATCGCGATGAACACCGCCGCCGTGACGGGCGCCAGGCTGTCGCCGATCTGAACGCGCCGGCGGACCTGTTCCACGACACCGGAGTCGACGTCGAGAGGCACCCAGACGAAGGCGACCAGCGCCGCCGCCAGAACGCAGAGCCCGCCCAGGACGGCGTTGCTGTTGGAGCGGTTATCCACCGGGGATGCGCCGATGTTCGAGGTTTCGAGGGTCCGGATGCCGTCCGGACCCTCGATCATGGCGTTCTACTGGCTGACGGCCTTCGCAAGCTTGCCGGCGTCGTCATACCCCTGCTGGAGATGAGCATCCAGTTTCTTGCCCTTGATGGTGATCGCACCGCCAAAGATCCGCTTGATGATCTTCGCGACCTTTTGGTTGGGGTCGTTCACGACTCCGGCGATGGCATTGCCCAAGGCCGCTTGCGCTGCCGCCGGCATGCCGCCCGGGCCGACGAAGACGAATTGGCCGTCGGCATTGAAGTTTACCCCAAGGTCGCTGAGCTTCGGCGCGCTGGGCGTGGCGTTGAGCGGCTTGGAGAGGGCCGATGCCAGTTCGACCAGATCGCCGGCCTTCACGCCCTTGGCCTGCGGACCGGCAACGTAGCCGACATCCACGTCGCCTGCGTTGATGGCGTTCAACACGGCGATGCCGCCCCGGTAGGAGACGATGTTGAATTTCACGCCATTGGCCTTTTCCAGGAGATAGGTCAGGTCAGCCAGCCGGGGGCTCATGGTCCCGAGACGAATCTGCTTGCCCGCCTTCGCGGCCGCGATCACGTCGCGCATGGATTTCCAGCCGTCCTTGGTCCGGCCGATGATGCCGAGCTGAAATCCTGCCGTGGTCGAGAGGCCGGTGAAATCGGACGCCTTGAGGCGGGATTTGGAGGTCGCCAGGTTGTAGCCCAGCGATTCCGTCACCGCCATGCCGATGGCGGTGCCGTCATTGGGTTGCTTGGAAAGGGCGTTCAGCATGTTGACGCCGCCCTTGCCGGTGACCTGTTCCGGGATGAACTTCCAGCCCATCTTGCTTTCCAGGGCTTCCGCGATCAGCCGCGCCTGCGTGTCGGCGCCGCCGCCCGCCCGGAAGGCGATCAGCATTTTGATGGGGCCGGGGGGCGACCAGTTCGCCGCCAGGGCCTCCGCCGTCATCATGGTCAGGGCAAACGCGCCCACCAGCATTTTGAAGGTGTGTTTCATTGGAACTTTCTCCCTGTCGTCGTGAGTTCGAATTAGTAATTTTCTTGCCTGCCAGCCAACGCTATCCTCGTAGTGTTGACCCGTCAACATTATAATTGACACGCCGTCATCTCCTGGCAGGATGATTATGTCATGGATAGGAGAGTAGCCTTTAAGCGGGGGGAAACACAGACGGATTCTCCGCCGCTGGACCAGATGATTTCCTTCAGGGTGTCCCGGCTTCAATCCAAATTGAATGCCCAGGCCATCAAAATTCTGAAGGAGCATGCCGATCTCACACCCACCCAGTGGCGGGTCCTGGTGATGCTGGAGACCCAGGGCGAGTGCACGTCGTCCGAGATCGCGCGCACGACCCAATTGGACAAGGGCCTCCTGAGCCGGACCATCAAGGGCATGATGCAAACCCGGTTGATCAAGGGCCGGCCGTCGAAGACCAACAAACGCCATGTGTTGCTGCGCCTGACGGACGCGGGACGCGGCGCCTACGAGCGGGCGCGCCCCTGTATGCAGGAACGCCACGACCTGCTTCTGAACAACCTGTCCGCGCAAGAGCGCCGGACGATGTTCGACATCTTCGACAAGCTGGAGGAGAGCATCGGCGGGGCGGAGGCCGCAACGGGTGAAACCAAGGCTGGGGGCAACGGCCGCTAAATCAACGATCACCAAAGTTCATATAATGCAGCACGGCTTCCCTCAGGCCGTTTCGCAATGATTTGTCTTTCGTGGAAAACACGTGGTAGTCGTTGACCAGGTCGTTCTGCAGCACGCCGACGATCATTTGAAAGCAAAAGCTTAGACGCCGCCGCGCCTCCTTCGGTTTGTATCCTTCGAACGCATTCTCGAAGGCCTGGTGATAGTTCGCCATGATTCCCCTCGCGGAATCGCGCATGGGCGCCCACGGATCGTCGGGCTCCAGGATGCGGAGAAGACTCTCCCGCAACACGCCCCGGTAACGGCTGGTAAACAGGTCCGACATGAGGTCGACCAGTTCCTCAAGTCCCTTTTTTGGCCCCAGCTTTTTCAACGCCTCGACGGTCACCCGCCGGTCTATTTCCATGTTGCAGGCGTGGATGGTCGTGACACGGAGAGCCCGGAAGTAGGCTTCCTTGTCCTTGAAACGGGTGTAAAAGCTGCCGACGGAGCAGCCGCACAATGTCGCTAAATCGGGTATCGTCACATGGCCGAGACGTTCCTCGTTCAGCAAGTCGATTCCCGCGTTGATATATGAATCCCGGATGCGGACGCTGCGCGCCTGGTTCGCTTCCAGAACACCTGCGACATTCTCCAAAAAGCCGGTGAGAGGCGTGTCCTTGTCTTCAAAATTCATTTCGGTGTCGCTCGCGGGTTATAGAAACAGAAGGGCGGTTGCCGGCCAAAACGTCACGACCATGAGAACGCAGAATATCAAGGCGATGAAGGGCAGGACGGCGTAGCAGATTTCCAGGAACTTCTCGCGAAAGGCCGTCATCGCGACGATCAGGTTGAGTCCCATGGGCGGGGTCAGGAACCCGATCTCGAGGTTAATCACCATGATCACCCCGAAGTGTATGGGATCGATGCCGAAGGCGACCGCCGGCACCAGCAGAAGCGGCGCCAGGATCAAAATGGCCGAGATGACATCGAACAAAAAGCCGACCACCAGAAGCAGCAGGTTGACGGCCAACAGGAACGCGATCTTGTTCTCGGTGATGGTGGAAATCCAGATCGCCAGCTGATCGGGCACTTCCTCGATGGTCAGGATGGTCTTGAGGCTGAGGGCAACGGCAACGATCGGGAACAGCATGCCGAGCAGTTTCGCGGTGTCGACGGCCGTCAGGTAAAAGTCGACGGGCTTCAGCTCCCGGTGAATGAAGATCTCCACGAACAAGGCATAGACGAGGGCGACGGCCGCCGCCTCGGTCGGCGAAAAGAAGCCGGAGTAGATGCCGCCCAACAGGATGACGGGCAGCATGGCGGACCATCCGCCCCGCGCCAGGGCCGTCAGGACCTCGTTCAGGTCGAACGGTTCCGCCGGCATGTGCCGGTTCACCCAATAGGAGTAGATCGCCAGGACGACCGCGATCATCACGCCGGGAATGATGCCCGCGATAAACAGATCGGCGATGGAGGTCTCCGTGACGATGCCGTAGAGGATCAGCGGAATGGAGGGCGGAATGACGATGCCGAGGGTGCCGCCGGAGGTCAGCGCCCCGAGGGCAAACCTCTTCGGATAGCCGTGCTGCAACAGGGCCGGATAGAGGATCGTGCCGACCGCCAGGAGCGTCACCGGGGACGATCCCGATATGGCGGCGAAAATGGCGCACGACAGAATGGTCGCGACGGCCAGTCCGCCGGGCAGGGGCCGGGTGATGCTGATGGCGAGATCTATGAGCCGGCGCGCGATGGACCCCCGGGTCATGATGGAGCCCGCCAGCAAGAACATCGGGATCGCCAGCAGCAGGGAATTGTCCAGGCTGATCCAGATGTCCTCGGCCAGGAATTCCAGCTGCCCGTCACCCCAGACGAGATGAACGTACGCCGCCGCGCCGATCAGGATCACGATGACGTTCTGGCGCAGGGCGAGCGCCAGCAGGACAAGCAGCAGGAGGATGATTGCGGCCACGGCTAGCCCGCTTCCCGCTCTTTTGCGGGCTGAAGGTCCGGGCGGACCGCGAAGGCCAGATGCTTGAGCCCGGAAGAGACAAAGGCGTAGGGAATGATGAGCTGCAGCGGCCAGACGAAAAAATAGAGAACCGGCGCCCTGTCTCCGGCATCCATGGAAATTTCGACGAACGTCCAGGCCACATACCCGGCGCCGAAGAAGAAGACGGCGGAAAGGGCGTTGCCGGCCTGGGACGTCCACGGCTCGAACCGTTTCAGGACGAAGTCCAGAAACTCCGGACGCAGGTGGGTGTTGTCCGAGGTTGCCAGCGTGAAGCCGAGAAAGCCCGCCAATATGGCGCCGTAAACGGCCAGCTGCTGAGCGCCCAAAATGGCGGTCTCGAACAATTCACGGCCGATGACGTCGGCCATAAGAAGAATGGCGACGGCCGCGTATGCGGCCGA
>JAPPFK010000193.1:12859-19303 GCA_028823885.1 Rhodospirillales bacterium
CCGCCCCCCCACCCCGCCCCCCCCCCCCCCCCCCCAACCCCCGCCCCCAAACCCCCCCCCCCCCCCCCTCCCCCCCCACCACCCCCCCCGCCCCCCCCCCCCCCCCCCCCCCACGCCACTGAGGCTTCGATGAGCCTAAGCCACCTAAGGGTCCGTGCCAGCATGATCCGGCGTTAGGAACACGCAGCCTTCGCTTTCTGGATGGCTTGCCACTTGGCGCCGGCCGCCCCGCCCATTTCCTTCAGGATGATTTTCTGGGCCTTGGGCGCGACGGATTTCCATTTCGCCAGTTCGGCATCCGTCAGGTTGATGATCGTCGCACCTTCCTTTTGCGCTTTCTTGATCAGCGCGCCTTCCGCGCCGCGGATGATTTTCCGCAATTCCAGGAAGACAGGCGCGGACTCGTTGATCCAGCCTTGTTCCTGCTTGGACAGTTTGTCCCACGTGCGCTTCGAAATGATGACGCCGCCGACCTGATGCTGGTGACGGGTCAGCGTAATGTGCGGCGCGACCTTGGGATATCCCACGACGATGCCGAAAACGGAAAGCTGCGTCGCGGCCGTCACCTGTCCGGTCTTGAGGGCCGGAATGGTGTCCTTGGGGCTCAACGGCACGGCGGTGCCGCCGGCGGTCTGGATGAACTTGGAATCGGTCACCGACGGCGCCGTCCGGATTTTCACGCCGGCCAGGTCAGCCGGCACGCGGACGCCGTTCTTGCTGTAGACGACCTGGAAGCCGACCTCCATCCAGGAAAGCGTCCGGATGCCGGCGCCGGCAAATTCCTTGCCGAAGGTGGACAGCAGATGATTGTCCGCCACGCAGTCGAACTGCTTGGCGCTATTGAAAGCGTAGGGTGACGCGAGCAGGCCGAATTCCGGGACCAGCAGGGATACGGCCGTATTGGACATGACGCCCATGTCGATCCGTCCCCGGGCGATCTGTTTGACGACGTCCTGCTCGCCGCCGAGCTTGGACGCCATGAACGCCTTGATGGTCAGCTTGCCGCCCGACACGTCATTGACCTTGTCGACGAACTTCTGGGCCACCGCGCCCCAAGGCGAATTCGGCGGCGGCGCCATGCTGAGGCGGAGTTCCTTGGCGACGGCGGATGCCGAAAAAGACATCACGGCGGCCGCCATGATACCGGCCATTACTGTTGAATTGGTTTTCATCCCTTGAGCCTCCCGTCAGGTTTTTGAATCAGGGTTCGGCGACAGTATGAAAATGCGCGTCGGGAGTCAATGAAAATGAATATGAATTCATTTTCATTGACAAGCTCGATTCGATGCCGGTAGTTTATCGGCACGGTCGATAAGGATAAAAACGAAGACCGGGAAACTGTCCCTCTCATCAGCAGCGAGGAAATGCCATGAGGGTCGTTGACAACAATCTGCGCCAGGCGACGGAGGATATTGGCGGACCCGTATCCGAAGAGGCGGCCGGCACGACGCGGAAGGGCAAACAATCCGGGAAGCGGAAGCCGCGCGCGGCCAGGAAAACAAGGAAAAGCGCGGCGGCTGGATCAAAACCCGCCGACAAGGCCCGCAAAACCGGCTCCCTGTTGAAGATCAGGGACAACGACGGCGATCAGGCCGTTCAGGAGATACGGTCCCTCGATGCGATCAAGGACACCCGGCCCGACCGGACGTCCAATTACGGCCTCCGTATCCGCCTGAATGTCTCCGGCCAGAAAAAGGAAAAAATCAAACGCAAGTCCATCAAGGTGAGGCCGGCGGACGAGATCGGATACAAGAAGCTGTTCACCAAGTTCGAAGAAGCGTTCACGCTTCAAGACCTGAAGACGATCGGCGAGTGCCTGTCCCCGGCCGTTCAATGGCACCTTCCCAACGGCAAGGTGATCTATGGGCGGAAAGAAGTCCTCCTGGAAATGGAGCACCGCTTCGCCATGCCCAACGGGCCCAAGTTTTCCGCCTCCGTCTGGAAGTTCCTGGGCACGATCGTCCACCAAACCTATGAAGTCGAGTATCTGGGGCCGGACGGAAAGTGGCGCAAATCCAAGGGCTTCGACGTGTACGAAATCGGCAACGGCCTGATCGTCCGAAAAGACGCCTACTGGAAAATGATCCCTTAAGAGGCGTGAGTGGGAGCGAAAAACCGTGAAAATCGAATCCGCGGCGGGTGAATTCGAGTTCGATATCGAAAGCTTGAAGATCGAGGGCGACGACGTCGTCATCGTCGGCAAGATGGGTGTCTGGGAAGCCGAGACCCTCATGAGCCGGGATGACATGCGGAAGATGCTGGGCATGACGCTCGGGAAGCCCGCGTTCTGGGGCTACATGATCAAACTCGTCTTTTCCGGGAAATCCAAAAACCAAGGGAACGCCGGGCAGGAGACCCCCAGTGAGTGACCACAAGCCTTCGAACTTGCCGCCTCAGGCGGAGGCGGCATGGGATTTTCCGCTGTATGACGCCATCATGGGGCGCCGGTCGCGGCGGTTCGGTCTGGGCATGGAAATGACGTCGGGGCCGTTCCAGTACAAATCGAACAAGGAGCCCGTCGGTCTGGACGATCTGGAAACGGCGATGCTCGTGGCCGCCGCCACCGCGACCACGGGGCCCATTCTGGCCGAAACGGAACTTCCCGGCGGCATGGTCAAGACGATCGGCAAACCCTATCCCTCCGCAATGGGCTCGCACCGGGCCCGCCTTTTCTTCACCAATGACGACGGCGTCTACGTGATCAACGCCGATCAGGCGAAGATGACCAAAATGCGGGAATACGAAGACGCGGACGACCGCGAGAAAATCCTCGGTTTCTACGACACCTTCGTCGAGAAGCTGGATGACGGCCGCATGGATCTGCCGCCCGCGGAGCCGGGTGTCTGGCCTCATAATCAGTGGGTCTGCAACCGTCCCGGCTCGACCCTGTTCATGCCGGTCACCGACGTGACCAAGGACATGATCAAGCTGATCCTGAATTTCTGCGATGCCGAGGCTGGGCGCTATTCCGGCGAGGAGGGCGGCTACTTCCTGGTCGACGACCGGAACGGCATGGCGCCTTGCGGCAACGAGAAATGGGTCGAAAGCGGCTTTCTCGCGAAACGGAAGGTGATGACCCTGTCGCGGCTCGAGAAAATCCTGTCGGACGGGATGCTGGCGGAAGGCGCGTTCATGGCCCAGCTGCTGGCGCTGGCCATGCAGGCAACCGGGATCGGCGGCTGGGTTTACGGCGGTTTCTCTTCCACGGTGGTGCTCGGCGGGACGCCTGCCTGCAAGGGGCTCGGATTCAGGTTTATCCAGTCCAAGACGGATCCGTTCCCCATCCCCGTGGGCCGGCCCGGCGTGTTCGAGGCTTTCTGCCCCCCCAACTACCCGACCATGGACGAAGCCGTCGAGGCGGCCATCGCGGGCGCGACGCAGACCATGGACGAGTGGGAAGCCAAGGGCATGGTCAAACCGCATCTTTCCCCCAATTCGGAATTCGATACCGCGACGCCCCAGGCGTCCGCCAACGGCGTTCAGTGCGTCAAGGACATCTGCAACTATATTTACGAAACCTACGGGCAGTTTCCGGCCACGGTGGACCCGATACAGATGACCCTGTTCATCCAGGCCCACCACCTGGATCTCGATTTCTACGACCGGCAGATGAAGCCGGGCGCATATTCGGAAACCCACAAGAACCATTTCCGCGACTGGCATGGCGGCCAGGAACCCGGAACCACCGATTGAAGGAGGAAGATCATGGAACCGTTCCGCCTGATCATCGACGGCAAAAAGGTGCCGACCCGGCAGCTGTTCGAGGTGCTGAACCCGGCCACCGAAAAAGTCATGGGCCTGGCGCCCCTGGCGACCGAGGACCATGTCAACGATGCCGTCGCCGCGGCGAAAACCGCTTTCAGGAAATGGCGCGACGTGCCGGAACGGAAGCGTCAGGTCGCGTGCGAAAAAATCGCCGAGAAACTCGAGCAGAACGCCGAGGAACTGGCGCAGTTGCTGACGGCGGAGCAGGGCAAGCCGCTCAACGGCCTCGGCTCGCGCTGGGAAATCGGCGGCGCCGTTGCCTGGACCCAATACACCGCCGGCCTGTCGCTGCCCATGAAGGTTCTGCAGGAAAACAACGAGGGCCGGGTGGAGCTGCACCGGCGGCCAATCGGCGTGGTGGGATCCATCCTGCCGTGGAATTTCCCCGTGCTGATCGGCATCTGGCACATCATTCCGGCGGTTCTTTCGGGCAATACGGTGGTGTGCAAGCCCTCGCCCTATACCCCGCTGACGACCCTCCGCGCCGTCGAACTGATGAACGAGATTTTGCCCAAGGGCGTCGTCAACTGCATCACCGGCGATGACGGCCTCGGGCCCGTCATGACGTCTCACGAAGACATCGGGAAAATCGTGTTCACGGGCTCCTGCGGCACCGGACAGAAAATTTATGCCAACGCCGCCGAGACCATGAAACGCATGACCCTCGAACTGGGCGGCAACGACGCCGGTATTGTTTTGCCCGACGTCGATCCGCGGCAGATCGCGGAGGGCCTGTTCTGGGGCGCCTTCATAAATGGCGGGCAAACCTGCGCGGCGCTGAAACGCCTCTATGTTCATGACGACGTCTACGACGAGGTTTGCGAAGAGCTGGTCAAATTCGCCCGCAAAATGCCCATGGGGAACGGCATCGAGGATGACGTGGTGATCGGTCCCGTGCAGAACCTCAAGCAATACGACATCGTCTCGGATCTCGTCGAGGATGCGGAGAAGAAGGGCCGGGTCCTGCTCGGCGGCAGCAAGAAGCTGAAGAAGAACGGCAAGGGCGAGGACAGGGGGTATTTCTATCCGCTGACCATCATCGCCGACCTCGAGAACGGCGACCGGCTCGTCGATGAAGAGCAGTTCGGCCCGGCGCTGCCGGTCATCCGGTACAAGTCCGTCGACGACGCCATCGAGAAGGCCAATGACAATCCCAATGGCCTCGGCGGCTCGGTCTGGTGCCGGGACATCACCGAAGCCAAGCAGGTGGGCGCGAAACTGGAGTGCGGCTCCGTATGGATCAACAAGCACGGCATGATCCAGCCCAACGCCCCCTTCGGCGGCAGAAAGTCGTCCGGCGTCGGCGTCGAGTTCGGCGAAGAGGGCCTCGCCGAGTACACGGATATCCAGGTCATCTTTTCCTAGCCGGAAGGCCCGGGAAGACCTGGCCGCGATCGCATGTTGGCCGTGTTCGACCTGCCCGAACTGTCGGCGCTGCTGGTGGCCGTCGTGGTCGCCGCCTCCGCCCTTCAGGCGGCGACGGGCATCGGCTTCGGCGTCATCGCCGGTCCGGCGCTCATCCTCGCCATGGGAACGTCCTCGGCGATCCAGGTGTCCATCCTGCTCAGCATGCTGATCGCCGTTCTGGTGTCGCCGTCGACGCTGCCCAAGGTGAACCGCTCCCTGCTGACGCCCATACTGATCGGAATCTGTATCGGGTCTCCCATCGGCGCCGTATTGTTCGGCCTGTTGACCATCGGCCAACTCAAGATCGGCGCGGCCATCGCCGTCGGTTTCATGGCGCTTCTGGCGACCGGCCTGTTCGAGCGGTTTCCGATCTTTACCCGTGACAATGGCTGGCGGCGGGGCGCCATCGGGGGAGTCTCCGGCATTCTGAACTCGACCCTCGCCATGCCCGGACCTCCCATCGCCGCCTACATCACGGCGATCCGCCAGAACAAGGAAACCGTCCGCGCAACGACCCTCACCGCCTTCCTGATCGCCTATCCCATCTCGTTCGCGCTGCAATGGGCCGTGGCGGGACTGTCGGACACGGTCATGCCGCTTGTCCTTGCCCTGGCGCTGCCGACGGCGGGCGGGACGCTGCTGGGACTGTTCCTGGGCAGACTGCTCCCCGAATGGCTGTTCAGGATCGCGGTCATATTGCTTCTGACGGCGAGCGCGGTCGGCTTGCTCATCTGAGGACCATTTCCCCGAGGGCCGGCGAAGCCGCGTGGTGCTGAATCAAAGAAGCTCGTCATACCCCGGTGCAAGTCCGGGGGGCCGGAATTTCAATTTTTTGAACCACAGAGACGGTGAGACAGTGAGATAGGAGGAGTTAATCGTTCCTCCTCAGTGACCTCTGTGCCTCTGTGGTGAGATTCTTGTTTCGTGGATGCCCGTGTCAAGCACGGGCATGACGGATTTGATATGGCATACCGCCAAAGCGTCATGGCCGGGCCCACTGGACCGGCTTTGCCGGGCCAGCCGGCAAAGTGGCCCGGCCATCCACGTGGGTCACCGGAACAAGTTTTTTCCGAATGAGCAATTTTCTTTCATTTTCAATATGTTAGTATGTGTTCTCTTTGGTCGTAATCTGTTTCAGTCATCAAAAGGAATGCAGATTTTTTCAAAATCAGGACGGCGCCTGGCGTCGCTAGACGCCAGATTGCGGATTGACCGAAACGGCGGCTCAGCGTAAAGTGCCATGCAGTTATCCGCTACGCCCGTAGGCGGGCA
>JAPPFK010000178.1 GCA_028823885.1 Rhodospirillales bacterium
CTTGAACCCCCGACACGCGGATTATGATTCCGCTGCTCTAACCAGCTGAGCTACCCCGGCACACCATTTCGCCGGCGCCGTCGGGCACCGCGAAGACAGGGGATTTATGCCGATGCCGGCAGACTGTCAAGTTCCGACTGGCCGGTCGCCGGCGCGGCCTCGGGCAGCCTCGAAATCCAGCCGCCGCCGAGCACCCGGTCCCCGTCATAAGCGACGCAGGCCTGTCCCGGCGCCACCCCGGCCTCAGCGGCGAACAGCGTCACCAGGGCGCCGCCGCCGCCGTCCGAACGGATGCTCGCCGGCACCGCCTGATGCATGGAGCGAAGCTTCACCGCGACCTCCCGCGGCTTGTCGTCCAGCGGCGCGCCCAGCCAATTGAGCTCGCGGACGGACACCTCGGTTTCCATCAGCGACCCCTTGGGCCCGACAACCACCCGCCGGTTCTCAAGCTCCAGCCGCACCACATAGAGCGCGTCGCCGCCGCCGATGCCGAGGCCGCGGCGCTGCCCGACCGTGTAATGGAGTATCCCCTCGTGCCGGCCCAGGACGGCGCCGTCGAGATCGACGATGTCACCGGGCTCGGCGGCGCCGGGACGCATCTTCTTGACCACTTCGGCGTAGTTCCCGTTGGGGACGAAGCAGATATCCTGACTGTCCGGCTTGTCGGCGACCGCGAGGCCGAAGCGCTCGGCATGGGCCCGGGTTTCCGACTTCGGCATGTCGCCCAGTGGAAACCGGAGAAAATCCAGCTGGTCCCGGGTCGTGGCGAACAGGAAATAGCTTTGATCCCGGCTGCCGTCGACGGCCCGATGAAGCTCGGCGCCCTGGGGTCCCTCGACCCGGCGCACATAATGGCCGGTGGCCAGCACGTCGGCCTGCAGGTCCCGGGCACGGGAGACGAGATCGCGGAACTTCACCGTCTGGTTACAGCGGACGCAGGGAATCGGGGTCTCCCCGGCAAGATAGGAATCGGCGAAATCGTCCATGACTTCCGCGCGGAACCGGTCCTCGAAATCGAGGACGTAGTGCGGAATGCCCATCTGCTCGGCCACCCGGCGGGCGTCATGGATGTCCTGGCCCGCACAGCACGTGCCGGGCCGCGCCGTCGCCGCGCCGTAATCGTAGAGTTGCAGCGTAATGCCGACGACGTCGTAGCCCTGCTCGGCCAGCAGCGCGGCGGTCACCGAACTGTCGACGCCGCCCGACATGGCGGCCACCACGCGGGTCTCGGCCGGTGCCTTATCCAATCCCAGTGAGTTCATGACGCGAAATATATCTCCGGACTCGCGGGGCGCAAGCTACGCCCGGGAATCGAGGCCCATCTGCCAGAAATCGGCCTCCAGGCGCGTCGCCTTGTCGAACGTCCGTTGCAGGTCCGCCACCCGGGCCTCGGAACCGGTCCGCTCGAACAGGGAATCGATCAGACAGATCTCATCCACCGCCACCTGCTGGTAATCATCGGAGGCGTACATCTCGATCCACGCCTTGTAGGGATGATCGCCCGCCACCTCTCCGATCCCGGCGCCGATCTCCGCGTAGCCGACGATGCACGGCGCCAGCGCCACATGCAGATCGAGCAGATCCCCCGCCATGCCGCGATCCAGCACATAGCGGGTATAGGCCATGGTCTCGGCGGCCTCCGGGGCCGACGCCATGTCGGCTTCCGACAAGCCCCAGCCGGCGCAGAACTCGATATGGAGCCTTATCTCCGTGTCGACGATCGCCCCGAGGGCCGCCGAGGCGGCGCGGATATCCTCCAGGTCGGATGCCTTGTAGGCGGCGAGGCCATAGGCGCGGGCGAACTGGATCAGGAACAAGTAATCCTGAATCAGGTAGTGCCGGAAGCAGGCTTCGGGAAGCGAGCCGTCGGCCAACCGTTTGACGAAGTCATGTTCGACATAGGCCCGCCAGTCCCGGCCCGCCCCTTCCCTGAGACGATGATACAGAGACACGGCCCTAGACCATCATGTTGCGGGTTTCCGCCGGCAGCGACACCACCAACCCGTCCAACTCGTCGGTGACTTCGATCTGGCAGCCGAGGCGCGAGGTCTGCGTGAGGCCGAAGGCGAGGTCGAGCATGTCGTCCTCGTCGTCATCGGCCGGCATGAGCTTCCCGTACCAGTCCGGATCGACGATCAAATGGCAGGTGGAGCATGCCAGCACCCCTTCGCAGGCGCCCTCGATATCGATGTCGTTCTTGTGGGCCACGGTCAGCAGGGTGTCGCCGATTTCGGCCTCGACCTCGCGGTGGTTTCCGTTGGGCTCGATAAAGGTGATCCGAGGCATCTGCCGCCCTCCGCCGGCACCGGCTCCACTCGGGGTTTAAACGTGGAAGGACTCGCCGCAGCCGCAGCGGCCCTTCTCGTTGGGATTGTCGAACACGAAGCCCGACTGCAGCTTGCCTTCGACGTAATCCATCTTGCTGCCGACCAGGAACATGACGGCGACCGGATCGATAAACACCCGGACCCCGTCCTGCTCGACCTCTTCCTCGAACGGGCGCTTGTCCTCGGCATACTCGACCACGTAGGAGTGGCCGGAACAGCCGGTGTTGCTGACCCCGACCCTGAGGCCGAGTACCGGCTTGTCGGCACGGTCCATCAGCGAGCGCACGCGCGCGACCGCGTTGTCGGTCAGGGTGACGGCTTGTTGTCCTTGGTTCATCATCATCCTCTTTTCCCCCGCTCTAGAACATGCCCAAGGCGACTTTGGCTTCGTCGGACATCTTCTCCATGTCCCAGGGCGGGTCCCAGACCAGCTTGACCTCCACTTCGGCGATACCGGGCACCGAGGCCGCCGCGTCGGCCACCTGCTGGGGCAGGATGCCGGCGACCGGACAGCCGGGCGCGGTCAAGGTCATTTCGATCATGGTATTGCCGGTCTCTTCGCCGATGTCGATGGTATAGATGAGCCCCAATTCATAGATATTCAC
Organism: Rhodospirillales bacterium; assembly: GCA_028823885.1. Taxonomy (GTDB): domain Bacteria; phylum Pseudomonadota; class Alphaproteobacteria; order Rhodospirillales; family UBA2165; genus JAJDXO01. The sequence goes on from JAPPFK010000178.1 coordinate 2,933, forward strand.
CGGGATTTCGGGATCGTAGACGGTGCGCAGCGCCTCGGCGACCGCCGACAGACCGGCGACGGACACGCCGTCGTCCAGGGGGGCGCCGGCCCGGCCGACGATGCCCTCGGGCACCTCGCCGCCCATTGGGGTTTCCCAAGGCTGGGGTGGCACCGTCGGGTAATTGCTCAATTTCTCATCCATCTTGATCAGCCTTCTTCGTGCTCACTCCGTGGTCGCCGCGTCTTCACCCTCGGCGGCGGCGTTCATGGCGTGCCAGGCGAGGGTCGCGCACTTCACCCGCATGGGGAACTGGCGAACGCCCGACATCACCTTCAACTTCTCCAATTCGTCCTCGAACCCGTCGGCGATCCCGCCGTCATCGTCCCCGGTGCACATCTTGTGGAACCGTTCGAACAGCTTCTTCACCTCGGCGAGCGACTTGCCCTTGACCATGTCCGTCATCATCGAGGCCGACGCGATGGAAATAGCGCAGCCCTTCCCTTCAAAGGCGGCATCGAGGATGTTCCGTCCTTCATCGAGCCGCAGGTAGACGGTCAGCCGGTCGCCGCACAGGGGATTGTTGCCAAGCGCCTCATGGCTGGCATCCTCCGGATGGCGGAAGTTCCGGGGGTTCTTCCCGTGGTCCAGGATCACCTCCTGGTACAGATCTCTCAAATCGTCGTCGATCATCCGAATATCTCTCTGACCTTTTCCAAGGCGACCGCCAGCGCGTCCACCTCCGCGCGGGTGGTGTACATACCGAACGACGCCCGGGACGTCGAGGTCACGCCGAAACGCTCCATCAGCGGCTGGGCGCAGTGGTGTCCGGCGCGAACCGCCACCCCGGCGCTGTCGATGATCGTCGCAACGTCATGGGCGTGCACGTCACCGAACTCGAACGACACGATCCCGGCCTTTTGCTGCGCCCGCCCGATGATCCTGAGCCCGTCCATGCCGGCGAGACGGAGCATGGCGTAATCCAGCAGCTCCTTCTCATGGGCGGCAATCCTGTCGAGGCCGACGGCGGTGACGTAGTCGATGGCAGCCGCTAGGCCGACGGCTTCGACGATCGGTGGCGTGCCCGCCTCGAACCGCGCCGGCGGCTCCCGATAGGTGGTCTTTTCGAACGTGACCAGGGAGATCATGTCCCCGCCGCCTTCGAAGGGCGGCATCCTCTCCAGCCATTCCGGCTTGCCCCACAGCACGCCGATGCCGGTCGGGCCATAAAGCTTGTGGCCGGTCCAGACGTAGAAGTCGCAGTCCAGGTCCTGCACATCGACCCCTTCGTGGACAATGCCCTGGGCCCCGTCGAACAGGACAGGGGTGCCATTGCCGTGGGCCAGCCGGACGATTTCCTTCACCGGCGTGACGGTCCCCAGCACATTGGAGACGTGGGTCACCGCGACCAGCTTGGTCTTGGGGCCGAGCAGTTTCTCGAACTCGTCGATCAGGAAATTGCCGGCATCGTCGATGGGCGCCACCTTGATTTCTATCCCTGTGCGGTCGCGCAACAACTGCCAGGGAACGATGTTGGCATGGTGCTCCATCACCGAGACGATGATCTCGTCACCTTCCTCCAACAGCGAGCCGAAGGAATGGGCCACCAGATTGAAGGCCCCGGTGGCGCTATGGGTGAAGACGATTTCATCCGGGCTTGTGGCGTTCATGAATTGAGCCACCTTCGCCCGGGCATTCTCGTAGTTTTCGGTCGCCAGCTGGCTGAGATGGTAGGTGCCCCGGTGTACGTTGGCGTACTGGCTCTCGTAGGCCCGGGTCATGGCGTCGATGACCGCCCGCGGCTTCTGGGCGCTGGCGGCGCTATCCAGGAATACCAGCGGCTTGCCGTTGACCGCCAGCGACAAGGCCGGAAAGTCGCGGCGGATCGCCTCGACGTCGAAGGCGTCGGTGCGGACGGGTTCGGTAAAGTTCACGACGTTGGTCATACTTCTTCCGTTTCCTGGGCATGGGCGAGCCAGTTGCCGACCGCATCCCGAAGCAGCGGCTCGATGGGCTCCTCCTCGACGCCGTCTATCACTTCGCCGAGAAACGCCTCGACCAGCATGCCGCGGGCCTGCGCCTCGGGGATGCCGCGGGCGCGGAGATAGAACAGTGCGTCGCCGTCAAGCTCGCCGGCGGTCGCGCCGTGGGAGCATTTGACGTCGTCGGCGAGGATTTCGAGCTGAGGCTTGGTATCGATCTCGGCCTTGTCCGACAACAGCAGGGTCTTGTTGGTCATCCGGCCATCGGTGCCGTCGGCGCCGGCCTCGACCCGGATGTTGCCCTGAAACACGGCCCGCGCCGAGCCGGTCAGGGCGCCCTTGTAGAGCTGTTCGGAAGTGGAGTTTTCGGTCGCGTGGCGGACGACGGTGGTGTTGTCGAGGACCTGCGATCCGTCACCGAGATACACGCCGTTGAGCCGGGCGACGGAACCGCCCGCGGTCAGGCCGACCTGGACCTCGTCCCGGGCGACCGCCGCCCCCTGCTGAAGGACGAAACTGTCGTAGATCCCGCCGTTATCGATCCTGGCGCGGACAGTGTTGACGTGGACGCTGCCGGTACCCTGCCGCTGAACCCTCCGGTGCTCGACGGACGCGCCCTCGGCAACGGTGATCATGGTCGCGCCGTTGAAGAACTGCTGCGAGGGAGCGGCGCCCAGATGGGTCTCGATGATCTGCACCCGGCTGCCGGCGCCGGCAATGATCATGTTGCGGGGCTGGCGGGCCGTCGGAATATCGCCGCCGGTATCGGCAAAGACGATTTCCAGCGGCTGGGCGATTTCCGCCTTTTCCGCCACCTCGGCGACATAGCCGTCTTCGAGGAACGCCCCGTTGAGCGCCAGCAACGGCTGATCCTGGCCGAGGTCGCCAAGGCGCGGCTGGATGAGGTCCGCGCCGCCTTCCAGACGGTCGGCCAGCGGCGTGAACCGTACGCCGTCGAAGTCCCCAAGCCGCGACAGATCATCCCGGAAAACGCCGTCGACGAACACCAGGCGCGGCCCGGCGCCGATGGCATCCGGCAGATCGACGGCGGCGCCCGCATCGCCGGGGGGTTCGGAAAAGTCGAAGCCGTCGAGGGCGCGAAGATTGGTGTACTTCCACTCCTCCACCTTCGGCGTCGGCAGGCCGGTCTCGCCGAACGATCGGACGGCCGCCTCGCGGAGATCGGCGAGCCAAGCGATCTGCTGTCCGGGCAGCGTCTCGCGGACCGCTTCGTAGCGGTCGAGCATTGCCTGGCTTGCTGACGTAATGCTCATTTACGCGGCCGCCTTCGAAAACCCGGCGTAACCCTTTTCCTCGAGCTCGCGCGCCAGATCGGCGTCGCCGGAGGCGACGATCCTGCCGTCGGCCAGAACATGGACGCGGTCGGGAATGACGTAGTCCAGCAAACGCTGATAATGGGTGATCACCAGCATCGACCGCTCCGGCGACCGCAAGCCGGTGACGCCCTCGCCGACGATTTTCAGCGCATCCACATCGAGGCCGCTGTCGGTCTCGTCGAGCACCGCGAGCGAGGGGCGGAGCACCGCCATCTGCAGCACCTCGTTGCGCTTTTTCTCACCGCCCGAGAAGCCGACATTGACGGCGCGCTTGAGCAATTCATCCGTGATGTTCAGGGTCGCGGTCTGTTCACGGACGAATTTGAGGAACTCCATGGCATCCAGCTCGTCCTCGCCCCGGTAGGCGCGTATGGCGTTGAGCGAGGTCTTGAGGAAGTTCATGGTCGAGACGCCGGGAATTTCCACCGGATACTGAAAGGCGAGAAACAGGCCTTCACCGGCGCGTTCGTCGGGCTCCATCTCCATCAGGTCCCTGCCGTTGAACAGGATCGACCCTTCGGTCACCTCGTAGCCGTCACGGCCGGCGATCACATAGGACAACGTGCTCTTGCCCGAGCCGTTCGGCCCCATGATGGCGTGGACCTCGCCCGGCCCCATGGTCAGGTCGAGGCCCTTGAGGATGGGCTTTCCGTCGACGCTGGCGTGTAGATCTTTAATTTCCAACATAATCTTTACGAACTCTTCCGGCTGATGGTCGGCAATGGACATTCATGGACAAAAATAGACATTTGATGACTTGCTTAAATTCCAATTCGCGCCTTATCCGACGCTTCCCTCGAGGCTGATTCCGACCAGTTTCTGCGCCTCGACGGCGAATTCCATGGGCAGTTCCTGCAACACCTCGCGGCAGAATCCGTTGACGATCAGGGCCACGGCTTCCTCCTCGCCGATGCCCCGCTGGCGGCAATAGAACAACTGGTCGTCACTGATCTTCGAGGTCGTCGCTTCGTGCTCGACCTGGGCGGAGCGGTTGCGGCTCTCGATATAGGGCACCGTATGGGCGCCGCATTCCGATCCGATGAGCAGCGAATCGCACTGGGAATAGTTCCGCGCGCCCGAGGCATTGGGCATCATCTTCACCAGCCCGCGGTAGGTGGCCTGGGATTTGCCCGCCGAGATACCCTTGGAAATGATCCTCGATTTGGTGTCCTTGCCGAGATGGATCATCTTGGTGCCCGTATCGGCCTGCTGGAAGTTGTTGGTGATGGCGATGGAATAGAACTCGCCCACCGACCGGTCGCCCTGCAGGATGCAGCTCGGATATTTCCAGGTAATCGCCGAGCCGGTCTCGACCTGGGTCCAGGAAATCTTGGAATCGTCGCCCCGGCAGGCGCCCCGCTTGGTGACGAAGTTGTAGATGCCGCCGACACCGTTCTCGTCGCCGGGATACCAGTTCTGAACCGTCGAGTACTTGATTTCGGCGTCCTTGTGGGCGACCAGTTCGACAACCGCCGCGTGGAGCTGGTTCTCGTCCCGCATCGGCGCGGTGCAGCCTTCGAGGTAGCTCACGTACGAGCCCTCGTCGGCGATGATCAGCGTCCGCTCGAACTGGCCCGTATTGGCCGCGTTGATCCGGAAATAGGTGGAGAGCTCCATCGGGCAGCGCACCCCTTTCGGGATGTAGACGAACGACCCGTCCGTGAATACAGCGCAATTGAGCGTTGCGAAAAAATTGTCCGAGTAGGGAACGACGGAGCCGAGATATTCCTTCACCAGCTCCGGATGGTCCTTCACCGCTTCGGAGATCGAGCAGAAGATCACCCCGTGGGCGGCGAGGGTCTCCTTGAATGTCGTCGCCACCGAGACGCTGTCGAACACCGCGTCCACGGCAACGTTCTTCACCCCGGCAAGCACCTCCTGTTCGTGCAGGGGAATGCCGAGCTTCTCGTACGTGGCCAGTAGTTCCGGGTCCACATCGTCGAGGCTTTCCGGGCCGTCTTCCGCCGACTTGGGCGCCGAATAGTAATAGGCGTCCTGATAGTCGATGGGCGGATAGCCGACCTTGGCCCAATCCGGCTCCTCCATGGTCAGCCAGTGCGCATAGGCCTTGAGACGCCAGTCGAGCAGCCACTGGGGCTCCTCCTTCCTGGCCGAGATGAACCGGATGATGTCCTCGTTCAGGCCCTTGGGCGCCGTATCCGTATCGATATCGGTGACGAAGCCGTATTTGTACTTTTCGACTTCCTGGACCGTTTGGACGGTTTCTTGAGTGACTGCCATCGTTTTTCTCGTTTCTCTCTGGACCTGACCAGGGTTCCGGTTATTCGGCCGCCACGGAATCAGCGGCGCCCTTCATACGTAGTTGCGTGATCGCCTCGATCAAGCGATCACTGGCGATATTTATGTCCTCGGTGGTGGTGAAGCGCCCGAGCCCGATGCGCAGGCTGCCCTCCGCCTGTTCGTCGGTGAGGCCGAGGGAGCGGAGAACGTGCGAGGATTCGGAATCCGCCGACGAGCAGGCCGAACCCGACGACACGGCGATATCCGGCATGGCGGCCATCATCGCATCGGCCAACAGTCCCTCGACGCTGATATTGAGGTTTCCGGCAATGCGATTTTCGGCGTGACCGTTGAGCTTGATACCCGGCACCGCTTCGGTAATCCGCTGAAGCAGGCCGTCGCGGAGCAGGCGGAGGCGGTTCGCCTCGCCGGCCATCTCCTCGGCCGCGATCGCGCAGGCGGCGCCGATGCCGACGGCCAGCGGCGCCGGGACGGTGCCCGGACGCACGCCCAGCTCCTGACCGCCGCCGCTGAAGATGGGCGCCACCCGGACCTCCGGATCTTCCCGCTTGTAAAGCGCGCCGACGCCCATGGGCCCATAAAGCTTGTGGCCGGAAATGCTCAGCAGATCGATGTTCATCTCCCGCACATCGAGCGGGATCTTGCCGGCGGCCTGGGCCGCGTCGGTATGCAGGAAGGCGCCCGCCTCCCGGCAGATGGCGCCGATTTCGGCCATCGGCTGGATCACGCCGACCTCGTTCTGCACCGTCATGACGGAGACCAGCAGCGTGTCCTCGGTGACCGCGGCCCGAAGCTCTTCGAGATCGATCATGCCCTCGGAATCCACCGGCAGATAGGTTATGTCGAAACCCTGATCGTCGAGTTCCAGCACCGAGTTCAACACGCACAGGTGCTCGGTCACGCAAGTGACCACATGGCGCCGGGTGTTGTGGCGCTCCAGCGCCGCGCCCTTGATGGCGATGTTGTTGGATTCGGTGGCGCCCGAAGTGAAAAAGACTTCCCGCGGCCGGGCGCCGATCAATTGGGCGACCTGCGCGCGCGCCGCCTCGACGGCCTCGCTCGCCTCGGCGCCGAAGGCATGGCTGTCCGAATGGGGATTGCCGAACTTGCCGGAAAAATACGGCAGCATGGCCTCGACCACCCGCGGATCGGCGGGCGTGGTCGCCTGATTGTCCAGATAGATGCGCTGCTGCTGGTTCATCCCGCGAGCCTCCTCACGCCGCGCTTGCCTGGACGGCGCCGCCGCCCCGGGTCCGGCCGTGAAGCTCCGACCAAGCCGAAACGAAGGCCTGGACATCGTCCTCCGTCGAGTCCCAACCCAGGCTCACCCGGATGGATGATCGGGCGAGATCGTCGGGCGCCCCCATGGCGGCAAGCACATGGGACGGCTCGACCTTGCCCGACGAGCAGGCCGAACCGGCACTGACCATCACCCCGGCCAAATCGAGGGAAATGACCTGGGTCTCGCTGGGCAGGCCCGGGACACCGAAACACAGGGTGTTGGGCAGCCGCTCGGCGCGCGCGCCGAAGAAGACGGCTTCGGGCGCGGCCGCGCCGATGCGCAGTTCCATATCGTCGCGCAGTTCCTCGATGGCGTCGTAGCAAGCCAGCGAGGTGCAGGCCGCGTCGAGCGCCGCGCCGAAGGCGGCGATCCCGGGAACGTTCTCGGTCCCCGCCCGGTGTCCCCGCTCCTGACCGCCGCCCCGTATCTGGGCTTCGAGGCCGAGGCCGTCACGAAGGATCAAGGCGCCGGCGCCCTGCGGCCCCCCCAGCTTGTGGGACGACACGGTCATCATATCCGCGCCGATCCAGGTCATGTCCACGGGCAGCTTGCCCGCCGCCTGAACCGCATCGGTGTGCAGCAGCGCCCCATGCCGGTGGACGATCTCGGCCGCCGCCGCCACGGGCTGGACCACGCCGGTTTCGTTGTTCGCCATCATGATCGAAACCAGCGCCGGCGTATCATCCCCGGCCAGCAGGGCCTCAAGGGCGGCAAGGTCGACGACGCCGTCCTCGTCCGCCGGGATGATTTCGGCCTCCGGGGCCGCTTCCAGGACGGACGGATGCTCGATCGCCGACACCAGCAGGCGTTTCCGTCCGGCGCCCTTGATCGCCAGATTGTTGGCTTCGGTGCCGCCGCTGGTGAACACCACTCCGGCCGGCGCCGCGCCGAGCGCCCCGGCCACCTGTTCCCGCGCCGTCTCCACATGCGCGCGCGCCCGGCGCCCGGCCCCATGCACCGAGGACCCGTTGCCCGTCTCGGCAAGCAGGCGGGTCATGATCTCGGCGGCTTCGGGCCGAAGCGGTGCCGTCGCGTTATAGTCGAGATAAGCGCTCACAAGCTGGTTCCGTTGGCTATTCGTGGTCAATTGGCGGCGGCCGGACCGATGCCGGCCGATACCAATCCGGCTATTCCGCGGGTACCTGTGCGGGCTGCGGGGGCGGCGCCACGGGAACCGGCTGCCCGATCACCACATCCGGCGCGCTCAGCAGGCCGCTGGTCCCCAGAACCCGGTTCTCGATCACGTCCTCGAGGCTGATCGAGCTCAGGTACAGGTAAATCTGGTTGCCCAACTCCTCCCACAGATCATGGGTCAGGCAGCGGCTGCGGTCGGTGTGGCATCCCTCGGGCGAACCCGGGGTACAACGGGTGGCCTTGATCGGCTCGTCGACCGCCAGGATGATGTCGGAAATCCGCATCTCGTTGGCGGCGCGGGCCAGCTGATAGCCGCCGCCCGGGCCACGGACGCTCTTGACCTGGGACCCTTTGCGGAGCTTGCCGAACAGCTGCTCCAAATAGGAAAGCGAAATATCCTGACGCTCGGCGATGTCGGCCAGCGCGACGGGCTGGCCCTCTCGGCTTTGGCGGGCCAGATCAACCATTGCCATGACGGCATAACGGCCCTTGGTGCTCAGCTTCACTAGCTGTCTCCTTCAATTGCTGCGATCGCCGCGGCCCTCGGCCAAGGACGATCAATCATTCCCGGTGCGGGTCAGCGGGTCTTCTTCTCTTTCTCTTTCTCCGCCTTGGCCGCGGTCGCTGTCCTCTTCTTGATTGTTCATTGTGTCGCGGGCGCCGTTGCCCCGGCGCTTCAGCTCTTGGTTTTCGCGCTCGAGGTCGTCGATGCGCGTCGTCAGTTCCTGCAATTGGCTGCGCAGGCTCTCGAAACTCTTGGCCACCGGATCGGGCAGGTCGTCGGTCGGGGTGCCGTAGGCGGTAAAGTTGTCATCCCGGGACCTGCCCTTGGCCATGACCATCCTGGCCGGGATGCCGACCATGGTGGCGCCTTCGGGCACGTCCTTCAGAACCACGGCGTTGGCGCCGATGCGCGAGCCTGCACCAAGGGTGATGGGCCCCAGGACCTGCGCGCCGGAGCCGACAATAACCCGGTCGCGCACCGTCGGGTGGCGCTTACCCTTCTCCAGCGTCGTCCCGCCGAGCGTCACGCCCTGGTAGAGGGTCACGTCGTCGCCGATCTCGGAGGTCTCGCCGATCACCACGCCGGTGCCGTGGTCGATGAACATCCGGCGCCCGATTGCCGCGCCGGGATGAATTTCAATGCCGGTGACCACCTTGGCGAAGTTGGAAACGAATCGGGCGATCAGATGAAAGCCCTTGCGCCAGAACAGGCTGGAAAACCGGTAATACAGAATGGCGTGATAGCCGGGATAGCACAGAAATACTTCGAGCTTGGACCGCGCCGCCGGGTCCCGTTCCATGAACGATTGAATATCTTCGTGAAGTCTCTTGAAAAAGCGTTGCTTCATTGTGCTAGTATCCGCCGCCCGTTCGTCCGGAGTGACGGCCGTGGAATCGGAGGTCCCGCCGTCCAAATGATGTCACAAGGTCTAATTCCGAGTAATTTAGTCGGGTATATAGATTGTCCGACTAGTTTGGTCAAGTAAAAAATCGCGCTTTTTAGGGAAAAATTGAGGTAAACCGATCAAATCCGTGGGTCTGAATTAACCAATTGACCCTCTTTCGGAAACACGTCCCGCTACCAGGAACCCGTCAATTCGATGCCCGAAGTCATCTTCAACGGTCCCGACGGCCGCCTCGAAGGCCGCTATCATCAGAGCAAAACGCCCAACGCCCCCATCGCGATTGTGCTGCATCCGCATCCCCTCCACGGCGGCAACATGAACAACCGCGTCGTCTACACGGTTTTCAACGCCTTCGCCGACAGGGGGTTTTCGGTACTCAGGTTCAATTTCCGGGGCGTCGGCAAATCCCAGGGCGCCTTCGATGCCGGGATCGGCGAGTTGAGCGACGCGGCCTACGCCTTCGACTGGATGCAGCAGATCAATCAGAACAGCCGGTTCTGCTGGATCGGCGGCTATTCCTTCGGGGCGCTGATCGCCATGCAGCTGATGATGCGGCGCCCGGAAATCGGGGGCTTCATCTCGGTGTCGCCGCCGGCCAGCACCGAGGACTTCACGTTCCTCGCCCCCTGCCCCTCGTCGGGGCTGATCGTTCACGGCGACAAGGACGAGCAGGTGCCCCTGGACGCGGTAAACAGGCTGGCGACCAAACTCGACAATCAGAAGAATATTTCGGTGGGGCTCAGCGTCATCCAGGGCGGCGATCATTTCTATCAGGACAAGCTGGACAAGCTCGACAGCGAAGTCGGCGCCTATCTCGACGAGGCGCTGAAGCCGGCCGAGGACGCCTGACCGGCAAGCTAAGCCGCCGTCTGGGCCCGGTGATGAACCCCGCCCGGCACCGGAGATGAAACACCCGTGGTGCCGGGGACGCTGAGCGGCAGACCTCTCAGCGACCGGACCGCCAGATAGGCGAATGCCTGCGCCTCCAGCATATTGCCGTCCCATCCGACCGCCTCGACGGGCTCGGCCGCCGCCCCCAGGGCATCGGCCAATTCCGCCATCAGCACCGGGTTGTGCCGCCCGCCGCCGGTGACCAGCCATCTTCGCGGCGTTCCCGGAAGATGCGGCTTGGCGGCAGCCACCGAGGCGGCGGTAAACGCCGACAAGGTCGCCGCGCCGTCCGCGTCGCCAAGGTGTTGGGCGGGCCCGGCCGAAAAATCCTGCCGGTCGAGGGACTTCGGCGACGCGAGACCGAAGTAGGGGTGATCCATCAGTTCCGCCAATACGTCCCGATTCACGGTACCCGAGGCGGCCAGCCGCCCGTCCTCGTCCATGGCGGCGCCCCGCCGCCCAGCCATCCAATCGTCCAGCAGGGCATTGGCCGGGCCGGTATCGAAGGCGAGCAGCGTGCCGGGCGCCTCGGGCTCGCCCTCGCCGATCCATGTCACGTTCGCGACGCCGCCCAGATTGAGCACCGCCAGCGGTTTTTCGAGGTCACGGGCGAGCGCCCAGTGATAGAGCGGCGCGAACGGCGCCCCCTGCCCGCCGTGCGCCATGTCGTTGCTGCGGAAATCGTTCACCACGTCGATGCCGGTCAACCGGGCCAGCCGCGCTCCATCGCCCATCTGCAGAGTGGCCGCCGCCTCGGGCAAATGGTTGATGGTCTGGCCATGAAAGCCGATGACATCGATGTCCGTCGGCGCCAGGCCGGCCTTCGCGAGCAGCGCCGAGACCTGTTCCGCGTGGCGGCGGGTCAGTTCCTCCTCCACGGCCGGATCGGCCGCAGTCTGACGCAAACAGCCCCGCAAACGGCCGCGGAACGCGGTATCGTAGGTTCCGGGCAACGAGGCGCCGCGCTCGAAGACGGCGACGCCGTCGGTCTTGATGATGGCCGCGTCGATGCCGTCCAGCGACGTGCCGCTCATCAGGCCGAGGGCGGTATGGATCGTCGTCACCGCGCCGGCCGGCGCTGTTGTTCGCGGCACCCGAGTGTGCTAAAGCGACGCCCCATTTCAGCGGCAAGACGAAGATTCGCGAGACGGCAAGGCATCAATCTCATGCCCTCCTTTAAATCAGATTTCATGAATGCGGTCCACGAGCGGGGCTATGTCCATCAGTGCACGGACGATGCGGGGCTGGATGCGGCCGCCGATCAGAAGACCGTGGTCGCATACATCGGTTTCGACTGCACCGCCCCGAGCCTTCACGTAGGCAACCTGGTTCAGATCATGATGCTGCGCCTGCTGCAAAAGACCGGGCACCGTCCCATCGTGCTGCTTGGCGGCGGCACCACCAAGGTCGGCGATCCCAGCGGCAAGGATGAAAGCCGCGGAATCCTCACCTACGAGCGGATCGAGGAGAACAAGCGGGGCATTCGCCGCGCTTTCGAGAAATATCTGAGTTTCGACGACGGCCCCACCGGCGCCATCATGGCCGACAACGCCGAATGGCTGGACGAGCTCAACTACATTTCCCTGCTCAGGGATTACGGCCCGCACTTCACCATCAACCGGATGCTGACCTTCGATAGCGTCAAGCTCCGGCTCGAGCGCGAACAGCCGCTGACCTTCCTGGAATTCAACTACATGATTCTCCAGGCCTACGACTTCGTCGAACTCGCCAGGCGCCATGACTGTGTGATGCAGATGGGCGGCTCCGACCAGTGGGGCAATATTGTCAACGGCATCGAGCTTGGCCGCCGGGTCGAAGGGCTGTCGCTCTACGGGCTGACCTCGCCGCTGATGACCACCTCGTCGGGCGCCAAGATGGGCAAGTCCGCCGACGGCGCCGTCTGGCTGGATGCGGAGATGGTCAGCGCTTACGAGTTCTGGCAGTACTGGCGCAACGCCGAAGATGCCGATGTGGGCCGGTTCCTCGGCCTGTTCACCGAACTCCCGATGGACGAAGTGAACCGTTTGGCGGCGCTCGAGGGCGCCGAACTCAACGATGCCAAGAAGATCCTGGCCACCGAGGTCACCGCCCTCTGCCACGGCACCGAAGCCGCGCGGGAAGCCGGGGAGACCTCCCGCCGCACCTTCGAGGAAGGGGCGGCGGATGAGGGCCTGCCCAGTATCGAGATCAACGAGACCGACTTCGGCGGCGGTCTTCAGGCCTTTGAGCTGTTCAAGCGCGCCGGCCTCGCCAACTCCAATGGCGAGGCGCGCCGCCTGATCAAGGGCGGCGGCGCCCGCATCAACGGCCGGCCGGTGGCGAGCGAAACGGAGACCGTGGAGGCCTCGGCGTTTGCGGACCGGACGCTTAAACTCTCGGCCGGCAAAAAACGGCACGCCCTGGTGAAACTGGTGGCCGGCTAGCCCGGCCGGCGGCGCTTCAGATTACTGTCCGAATATCCTGATAAGATTTTTGAAGGGACCGGGCGCCAGCGCGGACAGCGGATTGATTTTGACGTCGGGCTCTTCGATCCTGCCGCGAACCGAATAATCGATGGCGACCACCCCGCCCCCTTCTTCACCGCCGGTGAGCACCCGCCCAATGATCGGCAGCCGGCCGAGCACGCTGTTGAGCACGCCCACCGGCAAAATGGTGCCGGAGAGATCAATGGCCGGGGCATCGATATCGATGGCGCCGGACGCCGTGAAACCCAGCGGCCCGTGGGCCCAGGCATCGGTGACCGCGATCACGCCGCCGCGGTCGACGAACGGGGCATGCAGCCTCCTAAAGGCGAGGCCTTCGCCGGTCAACAGTTCGAGAATACCGGTCAGCGACGCGACGGACAGGAGGCGCGCCAGTACCGGCGTATTGGAGACCCGGAAATCACGGATCGTCGCCCGGCCGGCCAGCGGCTGATTGGGCTCATCATCCAGGTAAACCCCTTCGAGGAGCAATTTGCCGCCGACGACCTCGTCATAGAGATCGAACGTCCGCAGCACCGCGCCCGCGTCGTCGGACTGGATTTTCAGTGACCGGCGCCGGTTCCCGGAACGGAGGTCGAGTTTCAGGGAACCGCCGCCGTCAAGCGCCGCCTGAAGCTCCATCCGGCGCCACAGCTTGCCGTCGAAGACCAAGGCGCCGGCAACATTGGCCAGGGCGCGTTCCGGCCGGAGCCGGACGGTGCCGATATCGAGCGAAATGGTCATCGATGTTGTTCGCTCCGGTTCTTCGCCGGCCTCGTCGTCGGTGTCCAGCCATGCGGTCAGATCGAGCTTCGGACCCCGGACATCCATGTCCCATGCACCGTCGCCCGGGATCACGATGCCGGACAGGTCGGTCTCGCCGAACGCCAGCCGGCTGATGGTGACGCGCTGCAAACTGCCGTTGCGGATGCCGGCGGATCCCTTGATCTCCAGTCCGCCGCCGCCAATGGAAAAGGACGGCACATCCAGCAGGGTGTCGCCATCGAGGCGGGCGGTAATATTGCCCCGGGCTTCCGTACCGGCCTTCTTGTGCCAGCCGAAACGAGGGATCGCCAGCTCCGCGCCGGTCAATCCCACCTCGACGGAAAGCTCGCCGATCCCCTCCCGGTTCCGCACCAGCACGGCGCCGATATCCGTCGGTCCTTCGAGGAAAACCTGTCCAAACATCTGCGGCTCGAGACCAAAGACCCGCTGGCGCTGCGCCGCGTCGAGGCGCGCCTTGATGGTCTGACGGCTGCGCACGGCGGTATCGCCGGCGAAGTTCACCTGCCAACCGACCTGGGTGTCGGCGCCCGCCACCCGGACGCGGCCCGTGAGGTTCATGCCGTCCCGGTCAACCGCCAGATCCAGCTGCCCATTCGACAGGTCGAAGCCATAAATAAGGCCGCTCGCCCGGACATCCCGGAGGGTCGATTTGGCTTCGATCTCGACGTCGTCGAAGGTGAGATCGCGCTCGGTCAGGAACCGCAGCTTGAGGCGCGTACTGGACATGCCGGCCATCGCCGCCGGGTCAACGCCGGCGGCGGAGGCAAATTTCAGCGGCTCCATTTCGATCAGCGACAGGGCATTTTGCAGCGGACCATCGACGATGACCTCGATGTCGGCGAATTGGTCGAACTCGTCGAGGCCGGTGAACACGATGGTCCCGCCCAGGACGTTGAGCCCATTGGAGGTGCCGCCGGTGACGGCGATGTCGAATCGCTTGGCATTGTACTTGGCCCGGCCGCTGACCCCGGCCACCGGCGGCAGACCCTCGACATAGGTCACACGAGTGTCATCGATGGCGATGCCGCCGTTGATCGCCGATACGGAAAACCCGTTGGCTTCATTGTACGTGCCGAACAGGCGGACCGTCGCTTCGCTGAACGTGCCGCCGGCCATGTTGGCGAAAATCCAGTTTCGCGGATTCTCGCCCCACTGCGCGGGCCAGAACTCCGTCAGCCGGTCGAAGGGCAAATCATTGATAACGCCGTTGACCTCGAACTCGATATCGCCGCCGATTTCGTGAACGGAACCGGTTAGGGTGGCCGTCGGGCCGTCCAACTCCAGGGACAGCTTGGCGATATCCATCCGGTCGAAGTCCGGGAAGTACCGGCCAGTCAGCTTCAATCCGCGCAAGGGGAAGCCGTGATTAACCGGGTCCGGAAGCCGGATCACGCCCTCTTTCGGAAACTCGACGGACAACTCTTCGATCAAAGCGGTTGCCCGCGCCTGGTCGAACCGTCCTCTCAGGCCGGCGGATTCGATGGGAAGCTCAAGATCGGCGATGCCGCTTACCAGAATGCGCCCCGCGCCGGTGGAGAGCACGAACTCGGCCTCGGGAATGTCACCGCCGGCCCGCGCTGTCGCGGTGACCGTGCCGCTCACCGGCGCATCGACGAAGCTCCCAAGGTCGAGCCGCGGATGAATCCGGGCGAATAGCCGGGGATTGAGATTAGCGAACCCGACATCCAGTTTGAGACTCTCTTCGCTAATGTCGAACGTCCCGCGGATGGCGAACGAGGCCTTTTCCTCCCCGACATCGAAGTCCAGGTCCGCCTGTCCGACGATGGTGCCGAACTCGCGGGACAGGTCGATATTCGCCCCATCGGATCGCCAGACCGTATTGGTGAGCCGGTCGTTGATCGTCAGATCACCATCGATGATTCGCACCCGCCGCAAATGACTGAGCGGCCCCGCCGTGTCCGCGGGCGCCAGGAACTGCTGTACGATCACGCCGGCGACCGCCGCCCCGCTTCTCGTGCCTTTCGCCTCCGGCAGGTCGAGTTCAATCCCGCCGTGGATTTGCCGCGTCAGATTGAGGGCCGGGTTGCGGATCGAGATGGACCGGGGGGCGAGTTTCCCCTGCAGCAGGGCCCCGCCACTCAGCGTGACGCTGAGATCCGGAATCTCGGCAATGACCGTGCCGGCTTCCCCCATGGCCTTGGCTCCCCGGACACGGATTTCAAGCGTGTTGGCCTCGCCCGACCAGGTCAGGATGGTGTCATCGAGTTTGACCGCGAACCCACCGTCGCCGGACTTCAGCGCGGCTTCGAAATAGGGCGAGAGGAAGGCGAGCGAGATGGGTCCGGCCGTCAGCCGCCAGGCCAGGAAACCGAAGACGACCGCCAGACCCACGGCGAGCACGCCGATCAGCAGCATGAATCCGCGAAAGGTGTGAATAATCACGGCGTTTCGATACCTTTAACGCGGCTTGACCACAATATCTAGTTACAGCAGTGTGCGGCAATTCCGAGCATATTGAAATGCAACAATTAACAATTTGGTCACAGGACGCGGTTTTTCCGGCTCCCGCCGATCCGGACCGGGTAACGCTCGGTATCGATCACCTGAATCACTCGCTGCGGCGGCTTCTGGACGCCGACGAGGCGCCTGCCGCGTGCACCGCGGTGTTGGAGGACACGCATGTCGGCGAGGCGATGGCCGCGCTGTTCGGCAACAGCACCTTCCTCGCCCGTTCGGCCGCCGCCGAACCGGTGTTCTTCACCGAAC
>JAPPFK010000066.1:0-8062 GCA_028823885.1 Rhodospirillales bacterium
CGTCGGCGTAATCGGCGAGATAGGGCGCCGCCGGTTCGATCATCAAGTGGACGTCGAACGGTTTATCGGAACAGCCGCGAAGCGCCTTGATGACCGGCGGTCCCATGGTCAGGTTGGGAACGAAATGCCCGTCCATCACGTCGATATGAATGTAGTCGCATCCCGCCTTGTCGATGGCCGCAATCTCCTCGCCCAGCCGGGCGAAATCCGCGGAAAGGATCGAAGGAGCTATCTTCAGGTCTGGCATTCTGGTCCCCGGGGCCGCAAATCGCTTCGCTTAAGCGGCCTCCCCCATATATGACGCCGAACAGGCCGCGCTATTGAGGCGGGCGCGCTCCAGCAACCGGGCCTGAGCCGCCTCGTTGTTCGCCGTATCGCCGCCCCATGCCTCGAGGGCGCCTTCCTGCAGCGCCCGGCCATAGGAGTAGCTGAGCTTCCACGGCAACGGCGAATGGTTGGCGTTCATGGCGTTGAGGTGTTCGGTCGCCTGAATTTCGCTTTGTCCGCCCGAGAGGAACATGATGCCGGGCACCGCCGACGGCACGGTGCGCTTCAGCACCGCCACGGTCAACGAGGCGACATCGCCGGCCCCGGCTTGTTCGGGACAATCCTTGCCGGAAATCACCATGTTGGGCTTGAGGATGGTGCCTTCGAGCATGACGTCTTGCGCGAACAACTCCGAATAGACCGCGTTCAGCGTTTCCTCGGTCACCTCGGCGCAGTCTTCGATGGTGTGGTCCCCATCCATCAGGACTTCGGGCTCGACGATGGGCACCAGGCCGCCCTCCTGGCAGATCTTGGCATAGCGGGCCAGCGCGTGCGCGTTGACGTGAATGGCGGCCGCGCTCGGGATGCTCTCGCCGATCTTGATCACCGCCCGCCACTTGGCGAACTTGGCGCCGAGTTCCGCGTATTCGGCGACGCGGTCCGTGAGCCCGTCCAGGCCCTCGGTGACCGTCTCGCCGTCCGACCCGGCGAGCGGCTTGGCGCCCGTATCGACCTTGATGCCGGGCAGAATATTCCAGCTCTCCAGAATCTTGACCAGCGGCGTGCCGTCGGCCGCCGACTGGCGGATCGTCTCGTCATACAGGATGGCGCCGCTGATGAACTCGCCCAGCCCGGGCGTGCGGAACAGCATCTCGCGGTAATCGCGGCGGGCGTCTTCGGTCGAAACCACATTTATGCCGTCGAACCGCTTCTTGATGGTCGCAGTGCTTTCGTCCGCCGCCAGCAGGCCCCGGCTGTCCGCAACCATGGCTTCCGCGATTGAAGAAAGTTGACCTAGATCCATGCGTTCCTCCGTTTCCTAATCCGCGCCCGCCGGAAGCAATGCCTATAGTTGCTCCTTGGCCGCCGCCACCACGGCTTCGGCCGTTATGCCGAAGTGATTATACAAATCCCCTCCCGGCGCCGATGCGCCAAAGCTGGACATGCCGACGAACCTTCCGGCCGGCCCAAGGTACTTTTCCCAGCCGAGGGACACCGCCGCCTCCACCGCGACCCGCGCGCCGTCTCCCAGCACTTCGGCCCGGTAGCCGGCGTCCTGCCGATCGAACAGGCCCGCGCACGGCATGGACACCACCGCCGTCGGATGGCCGTCGGCCTGCAGCGTCTCGCGGGCGGCCACCGCGAGGCCGACCTCGGAGCCGGTGGCGAGGAGCGTCACCGCGCGCTCTCCGTCCGCTTCCAACAGCACATAACCGCCGCGGGCCGACAGGTTCTCGTCCGTATGTTCGGTGCGGACCGTCGGCACCCCCTGCCGGGTCAGCGAGAGGACCGAGGGGCTCGACGTCGCCTGCAATGCCAGGGACCAGCATTCGGCGGTTTCCACCCCGTCCGCCGGCCGGAAGACGTTGAGATTCGGGATGGCCCGGAGCGCGGCCAGTGTCTCCACCGGCTGATGGGTCGGCCCATCCTCGCCGAGGCCGATGGAATCGTGGGTCAGAACGTAGATCACCCGCTGCTCCATGAGGGCCGAAAGCCGGAGCGCCGGCCGCATATAATCGGCGAACACCAGGAACGTCCCGCCATAGGGCACGATTCCGCCATGCAGGGCGAGCCCGTTCATGATTGCGGCCATGCCGAATTCCCGCACGCCGTAGTGAATGTAGTTGCCGGAAAAATCGTCCGCCGAGATCACCGTTGACGACCCGGTCTTGGTGTTGACCGAGCCGGTGAGGTCCGCCGATCCGCCTATCAACAGCGGAATCCTGTCGAGGAGAACGCCGAGCGCTTCGCCGGAGGCCTTGCGGGTCGCCCATCCCGGCGCCTCCTCGCTGACCGTCTTCTTATGGGCGTTGAGCGCTTCTTCCCAGCCCGCCGGCAGGTCGCCGCGCGACCGCCGCTCGAAGTTCGCCCTGGTTTCGGCGTCCGCGGCTGCCAGCCGGCCGGCCCAGGCGTTGTGGTCGGCGGCTCCCCGCGCGCCGGACTCGCGCCACGCGGCAAGGATGTCTTCGGGCACCTCGAACGGCTCTGCGTTCCAGCCCAGCGCCGCGCGGGCGCCGGCGATTTCATCGTCGCCCAGGGGCGCGCCGTGGGTGGCGGCGGTCCCCGCCTTGGTCGGCGCACCGAAGCCGATGGTGGTCTTGCAGGCGATCATGGACGGCGCATCGGTCTTCCTGGCCGCCTCGATGGCCGCCGCGACCGCCCCATGGTCATGGCCGTCGACGGCCTGCACGTCCCAGCCGCTGGATTTGAACCGGGCAGCCTGATCGTCGGAAACCGCGAGGTCGGTCCCGCCGTCGATGGAGACCGAATTGTCGTCGAACAGAACGATGAGCTTGCCGAGACCCAGATGGCCGGCGAAGGAGATCGCCTCGTGGCTGATCCCTTCCATCAGGCAGCCGTCGCCGGCAATCACATAGGTGTAGTGGTCGACCAGTCCGTCCCCGTAGCGGGCGTTGCGCAGGCGTTCGGCGAGGGCCAGTCCCACCGCCATGGCCAGCCCCTGCCCCAATGGGCCGGTGGTCACCTCGATCCCCGCCGCGTGGCCGTATTCCGGATGGCCCGCGGTTTTCGATCCGAGTTGGCGAAAGTTCCTGATCTCGCCGATGGTCATGTCCTCGTACCCGGTCAGGTAGAGGAGCGAATAGAGCAGCATCGAGCCGTGCCCCGCCGACAGCACGAAGCGGTCCCGGTCGGCCCAGTTCGGCGCCGAGGGATCGAACTTCAGGAAGCGGGTAAACAGCACCGTCGCCGCGTCGGCCATGCCCATGGGCATCCCCGGATGCCCGGAATTGGCTCGCTGCACGGCGTCCGCCGAGAGAAAGCGGATTGCATTGGCCATCTGGAACAGGTCGGGCGCAGGGGCGGATGGGGAATCTTGCAGGGCGGTGACCGTCTGGTCAGGGGACATCAGGCGCGCACTCCGGCGTTCGAGGCGGCCCCAGGCATTACCGCCGATGTCCAAGAACTATACGAGTCGCGGTCCGATCCATAGGAAAAAACCGGATTGGTCATATTGGCTTGGTTTCCTTGGCCGTACGGCGGACGACGCCGTGGTAAGCGAATGGGGCGAATGATGGGACTCGAACCCACAACCCCCGGCACCACAAGCCGGTGCTCTAACCAGTTGAGCTACATTCGCCGTGGTGGCGACTGTGTAGACCTCTGGTCATGGCCCGTCAAGCGCACTTCAGGGGGCCCGTAGCGCGCGCGGGCGCCCGGCTTTAGCCATTCAGAAGGGCGCCGCCGGAGACCGAATGAACGGTCCTGATCGGAGCCGAATCACGGCCCGGGACGGCCTTCGAAGGATGGGACTTTTCCGGCCATATTCCAATCAGGCGCCGGCGTCGGGCGGCACCGAGATATGGGTCGGCCCCGGCGCGGCCATATTCCTGAAATTTTCTACTAGTAGAATTTGCCGCCGCCCGATGTGCACCGATTGTTCGCGCACGCCCGATGGTGCGTCCGGTAACATAATCCATACAATTTCTGATATTTATCAGATGGATAAATCAATTTCTTGAATCAACAGTTCGGGTAAATTCAGGCGCCGAAATGAGCCGCCAACCGCTCGAGGGCTTCGTCCAAAATCTCGTCCCGTTTGCAGAAGCAGAACCGGGCGAAATGGTCCACGTCCGCCTCCTGATAGAAGGCGCTGACCGGCACCGCGGCGACCTTGGCCTCGGTGGTGATGTGTTTGCAGAACGCCACGTCGTCGCCGTTGAACCCCAGCGGCCGGAAGTCGGTGGTGATGAAATAGGTGCCCTGGGCGTCCATGACGTCGAAGCCGACCCGCTTCAGCCCCTCGGCCAGCCGGTCCCGCTTGCCCTCCATCTCCGCGCCGAGGCCGGTGAAATAGTCCGTGTCCTTGTTGAGACCCTGCGCCACGGCCCGTTGGAGATTGGGCGGCGTGGTGAAGGTGAGGAACTGGTGCGCCTTGGCGGCCGCGCCGATAAGGTCCGGCGGGCCCGAAACGTAGCCGACCTTCCAGCCGGTGAGGGAGAAGGTCTTCCCCGCCGATCCGATGCGCAGGCAACGCTCCCGCATTCCCGGCAGGGTCATCAGCGGCACATGGGGCAGGCCATCGAAAATCAAATGTTCGTAGACCTCGTCGCAAATCGCATAGGCATCGTGTTTTTCCAGCAGGCCGGCGATGAACGCCAGTTCGTCCCGGCTGAACAGCTTGGAAGACGGGTTCATGGGCGAATTGATCATGATGAGCTTGGTTCTGTCGGAAAACGCGGCCTCCAGGGCGTCCCGCGGCAGTTCCCAGTCCGGCGGCTCGATGCGGATAAGCCTGGCGACGCCGCCGGCCCGCTGCAGGATCGGCAGATAGCTGTCATACAGCGGCTCGATGAGCACCGCCTCGTCGCCCGGCTCGATCAGGCCGAACAGGCAGGCCGCCAGCGCCTCGGTGGCGCCGGAGGTGACCATGGTCTCGGTCCGCCAGTCCATATCGAGGCCGTAGAACCGCTTGTTGTGGGCGGCGACCGCCTGGCGAAGCTCCGGGATGCCCATCATCGGCGGGTACTGGTTCGGCCCGTTGACCGACGCGTCCGCCGCCGCGCGCAAAATGTCTTCCGGACCATCCGTATCGGGAAACCCCTGGCCCAAATTGATCGCCTCATGCTCGACGGCCAGCGCCGACATGACGGTGAAGATGGTCGTCCCGTATCCGCCGAGGATCGAGTTGGTGGGTTTCAATTTCTTCCCTTCCGTACAGCTTCACCACCTCTAACACACCCGTTCGGGCAGGTCAGGGCTTTGATGCGGCGCCAAGGCTTCCGCCACCTTTCTGGGCAGTTGCCTCATTATTGGTCAATCCGCCGGACATGGTCCGAATTTCCCGTCCGGCGCAAGCCATTTTATTCATTATGTTCAATATGTTAAGGCGGCACCCTCCCCGCCCGCCCGGTTGGCACGCGAGGTGCTAGGAGAGCAACGCCGCGGGAGGCCCGCCACGGCGTGGGGGTCCGGTCGCGCGGAGGACAAACCTGAAGGCATGCCTGAATGAAAAAGATCGAAGCCATAATCAAACCCTTCAAGCTCGATGAGATCAAGGAGGCGCTCCAGGACATCGGCTTGCAGGGCATCACCGTGGTCGAGGCTAAGGGCTTCGGCCGGCAAAAAGGCCATACGGAACTCTATCGCGGGGCGGAATATGTGGTTGATTTCCTGCCCAAGGTGAAAATCGAACTGGTGGTCGATGACGGCCAGTTGGAAACCGCCGTCGAAGCCATACAGAAGGCCGCTTACACGGGCCGGATCGGTGACGGCAAGATCTTCATCTCTTCCATCGACGAAGCCATTCGAATCCGGACCGGCGAGCGCGGCGCGGAAGCCATCTAGCCCGCGATCCCTCCCGGATCAAAGACACGAATACCCAGTACTGGACGACTTAACGAAAGGAACTAAGAAATGAGCCTCAACTGCAAAACCCCGGACGACGTGGCGAAGGTCGTCAAAGACCATGATGTCAGACACATCGATCTTCGCTTCACCGACCCGCGAGGCAAGTGGCAGCACCTGACCCAGCTTCCCGAGACCATCGACGACGGCGCCTACACCGACGGCATCTTCTTCGACGGCTCCTCCATCGCCGGCTGGAAGGCGATCAATGAATCCGACATGGCGCTGATTCCCGATCCGGGCACCGCGGTGATGGACCCGTTCGCCGCGCAGCCGACGCTGATCATGTTCTGCGACGTTCATGATCCGCTCACCGGCCAGCCCTATTCGCGCGATCCCCGCTCGGTCGCAAAACGCGCCGAGGCGTATCTCGGCAGCACCGGCATCGGCGACACCGCCTATTTCGGTCCGGAGCCGGAGTTCTTCGTCTTTGACGACGTTCGTTTCGACGTTTCGATGAACAACACCTTCTATTCCATCGACCATGAGGAAGGCCCCTACAACTCGGGCACCGAATTCGCCGATGGCAACACCGGCCACCGCCCCCCGGTCAAGGGCGGCTACTTCCCCGTCCCGCCGGTGGACAGCATGTCGGACCTGCGTTCCGAGATGGTGACCACCCTACAGGACATGGGCGTGACCATGGAGAAGCATCACCACGAGGTGGCGCCGTCGCAGAACGAGCTCGGCATCAAGTTCGATACCCTGGTCCGCTGCGCCGATAACCTGCAGATGTACAAATATGTCGTCCACATGGTCAGCCACGTCTACGGCAAGACCGCGACCTTCATGCCGAAGCCGGTCATCGACGATAACGGGTCGGGCATGCACACCCACCAGTCGGTGTGGAACGACGGCAAGCCGATCTTCGCCGGATCCGGCTATGCCGATCTCTCGGAGGCCGCGCTGCACTACATCGGCGGCATCATCAAGCACGCCAAGGCGATCAACGCGTTCGCGAACCCGACCACCAACAGCTACAAGCGGCTGATCCCGGGTTTCGAGGCGCCGGTGCTGCTGGCCTACTCGGCCCGCAACCGTTCGGCGTCCTGCCGGATTCCGTTCTCCACCAGCCCCGGCGGCAAGCGGGTGGAAGTCCGCTTCCCGGATGCGCAGGCCAACGCTTATCTCGCCTTTGCGGCGATGCTCATGGCCGGCCTGGACGGCATCCAGAACAAGATGGATCCGGGCGACGCCATGGACAAGGACCTCTACGACCTGCCGCCCGAGGAGCTCGAAGGCGTGCCGACGGTTTGCGGTTCCCTGCGCGAGGCGCTCGAGAATCTCGACGCCGACCGCGACTTCCTCAAGGCCGGCGACGTGTTCTCCGACGACCAGATCGACGGTTACATCGATCTCCGGACCGAAGAAGTCCACGCCATGGAGCACACGCCTCATCCGGTCGAGTTCGCCATGTACTACTCCGCTTGAGACGAACCTCATCGTCAACCGCGAAGGGCCGCCCGAAGGGGCGGCCCTTTTGCATAGGCGGGTTGCACGGGCGGTTGCCTGGGCGGCTTCTCTCCAGCCTTTCGCTTCCGCGCCCAGCCGGTATCATCCCCCATGCTCTACTTCGCCTACGGGTCGAACATGGACCCGCACCAAATGCGCCGGCGCTGTCCGTCCTCCCGGTTCGTCACCATTGCCCGGCTTGCCGATCACCGGCTGGCATTCACCCGCCGGTCGCCCCGGCGGCGCTGCGGAGTAGCCGGCGTGGTCGCCGACGACGGCGCCGAGGTCTGGGGCGTGGTCTACCACCTGAGGAAGACCCGGGACATTCAGCGGCTGGATGCCGCGGAGGGCTACCGGCCCCACGCCGCCCGGGGCAACCGCTATACCCGCGATACCCGGCTGGTCGACGCGGAGGGGAACGAATCCCGCCCCATGGCCGCGGAAATCTACCTCGCCGCCCCGACCCGGTTCGTGCTGCCGCCGAGCCTCACCTACGTCGCCCATATGCTGCGCGGCGCCCGGCACTGGGGATTGCCCCATGACTACGTCAATCAACTGAATCATATCCCGACCACGGGACGGCTGTGATGTCCGATACGCCGGGGGAACGACCAGGGGAGCAACCGGGGGGACGCGATCTCGTCTTCATCATGGCCGCCATCTGCGGCGCCGCCGTGTTGGGACCCATGGCGTTCGAACTGGTGCTGCCGGCGATGCCCGCCATCGTCGATGAACTGCGCGCCGGCGAGGGCGACGT
>JAPPFK010000066.1:8072-15557 GCA_028823885.1 Rhodospirillales bacterium
TCGCGGCGCCGCGCGGGCTGATCGCGCTGTCCGGCGCCGGCGAGGGCGACGTCGAGCTGTCGGTCGGATTGATGTCGCTGGCGCTGGCGATCGGCCAGTTCTTCGTCGGCCCTTGGTCCGACAGGTTCGGACGCCGGCGGCTGCTGATGGGCGGCCTCATGGTCTACATCATTTCCGCCGCGGCGGTCACATTCGTCCCCGATTTCGATTGGTTCCTGTGGGTGCGGTTCATCCAGGGCCTGGCCACCGCGGCCTTCATCCTGCTGTCCCGGACGATCATCCGGGACATGTTCACCGCCGAGCGGGCCGCCCGGCTGCTGAGTTTCGTCTATCTGGCGCTCGGCATGTCCTCGGTCCTCTCGCCCTTCATCGGCAGCCAGCTATTGGAACTGTACGGCTGGCGGGCGGACTTCTATCTTTTGTCGGCCCTCGCCCTGGTCGTCTTGATTCTGGTCATCACGAAACTGCCGGAGACCGCACCGGCCGGCGGCGGCGACTACCGGGGGATGGGAAGACTTCTCGGCGACTATGTGCAGATCCTCCGAAATCCGGTATTCCGGGCCAACCTCGCCGTCAACTGCATGTTTTCCATGGGCCTGATCTCCTTCGTCTCCGCGTCGGCGCCGGTCTACATCACCTTCCTCGGTGAGAGCCCGGAGGCTTACGCCGTGGCTGTTGGGATCGTATTTTCCGGATCGGTCGCCGGGAGCCTGGTTTCCAGCCGGGTCGTCGTCCGCGCCGGCATTCGGAGAGTGCTTCTCGCCGCGGCGATCGTGGCGGCGGCCTCCGGCACCACCCTCCTGGGTCTCTCCGTGGCCGGCGTGGTCTCGGCCGTGTGGATCACCATCCCCATGTTCTGCTTCCTGTTCGCGTTTGCACTGGGATCGCCCCAAACCGTCGCCGCCGCCCTCACGCCCTTCCCGAACACGGCGGGCACCGCCTCCTCGGTCTTTGGGGTCGTTCAGGGATTGGCGATCGCCGGTGCGTCATTTCTGTTGTCGGTGTTCGCCGACGGCACGCAGTGGCCAATGGTCATCATGGTCTGGGTGGTCGGCATCACGTCGCTGGTGCTCTATCTTGCGTTGATCCGCCCGCGCGCAGGCGCGGCTCCCGAAACGGCCGCAGCATCCGGATAGAACATGACGTCCCCGGCCCGCAGCGTTCTCTTCATGACAGCCATTCTCGGCATTCTCAGCATGCTGGGCCCGGTCGGCGTGGACATGTTCGTGGCGTTTATTCCGAAGATCGCCGACGGCCTGCAAAGCGACCCGAACACGGTGGCCCAATCGGTACCGGCGTTCATGTTGGGGAGCGCCGTGGGCCTGCTGTTTCATGGCGCGTTGTCCGACCGTTTTGGCCGCAAACCGATCATCATGGGCATCCTGGGCCTTTACACCGTCTCCGCTTTCGCGGCCGCCAATGCCAACTCGGTCGAAGTCCTGATCCTTTGGCGGTTCGTTCAAGGGATCGCGACGTCGGGCGGGCGGGTGCTGGCCAATTCGGTCGCCCGCGATCTCTATGAGCGGGAGCAGTTGGCGCGCACCATGTCCGGCATCATGGGCGTGAGCGCCATCGGCGCCATCATTTTTCCGACGGTCGGCGGACAGCTCGCCCAGTTCGTACCCTGGCCGGTCTCCTTTATGGTCATGGCCGGGTTCAGCCTGTTGGTCGTTTTGATCTTCGTCTTCGGGTTCCGCGAGACCATCGCCCAGCGAGACGCCCACGCCCTCGATCCCGCCTCTCTATGGACCAACACGGTCGAGATCTGCCGCAACCGGACATTCATTTTGCAGACCGCAATGACCAGCCTCTCCCTCTCCGGGTTCGTCGCCTATCTCTCCACGTCGCCGACGATCCTGATTGGATCGTTCGGGGTCAGCGAAGGCAACTTCGGCTTGCTCTTTTCGGTGCTCAGCGCTTCCTTCGCAGCCGCCACGTTCACTTGCGGCCGTGTGGTGAACCGGTTCGGGCTTCCCCCCTTGATCGGTCTCGGCGCGGTTGTCAGCCTTATCGGCGGCGCCATGATGGCGGGATTTGCCCTCAACGGGGTGGACACGGTTGCCGCCGTAGTCGGCTCGATGGCGGTTTATATCGTGGGCATGGCGCTGATCCTTCCGCAAGCGCAAGCGGCCGGCCTGCAGCCATTCCCGGCGACGGCGGGCCTTGCCTCGTCGATCATGGGATTTGCCAATGCCGTGTTCGCGTCCGCCATCAGCATCACCCTGAACACGTTTCCGAATACGGACGCCGTTCCGGTCGGCGTCGCGCTCGCCGCATCGGGCACGCTGTGCAGCGTGGTATTCTTCCTGGGTATCGTCCCCAACCTGCGCAAATAGTCCCGGACGTGACCGGCATCAGATACTTTCTTTTCGTGCTGCTGATCGGCGGCGTCAGTTCGCTCAACCCGCTGGCCATCGACGCGTTCATTCCCGCCATGCCGGAGATCGCCAAGGACCTCGCCGTCGATCCCGGCACGGTCGGCATTACCCTGGGCCTCTATACGCTCGGCACCGCCGTCGGCCAGGTCATCTTCGGCCCGCTGGCCGACCGCTTCGGCCGGCGGCCCGTGCTGATGATCGGCCTCGTCATCTATGTCGCGGCTTCCATCGCGTCCGCCTTCGCAACGACGATCACGGTGCTCGCGCTGCTCAGAACCCTGCACGGCGTCGCCGCCGCGTCGGGCCGGGTGATCGCCACGGCAATCGTCCGCGACCTCTTCGAACGGGAACAGGCCGGCAAGTTCATGGGTTACATGTTCGCCGTCGTCGGCGCGATGCCCATCGTCGGGCCGTTGATCGGCAGCGAACTGCTCATTCTTTTCGGCTGGGAGTCCATTTTCCTCTACATGGCCGTCGTGTCCGGCGCCCTTTTTCTGGCCGTGTGGCTTGGCCTCAGGGAAACCCTGCCAGCCCCCGACTACGACGCCATCCGTCCGGTCAAGATGGCGGTCAATTTCGGCGAAATCCTCTCCGACCGGACGTTTCTCGCCTACATGCTGTGTCACAGTCTGGCGGCCAGCGCGCTCTATTCGTTCCTCGCCACCTCCGCCGACGTCATCATCAATACCTACGGCGAAAGCACGCGCTACTTCGCCATCGGCTTCGCCGCGATCATGACGTCGGGCATGTTGGGCTCGTTGGCGGGCGGCCGCATGGTAACGCGGCTCGGCATCGACCGGCTGATCCTGGCCGGAACCGTCGTGACCTGCTCCGCGGGGCTCGCGCTCCTGGCCGCGGCTCTGCTGGACAGCGCCACGCCGATTGTCATCATCGTGCTGTACGGGCTTTATAAATTCGCGGACTCGGCGGTCAATCCGCAGTCGGCCGCCGGCGCCATGACCCCGTTCCGGGATATGGCCGGCGCGGCATCGTCGCTGCTCGGGTTTATCCGGCAGGGCGTGGGCGCCCTCACGGCGGTGATTATCGGCACATTGGCGGACGGCACCTCGGTGCCGCTGGCGGCCGGCATCGCCTTCGCCGGAACCTCTGCGTTGCTCATACGGGTGACACTGATCCGGCAACTGACCAAGCGATGACGAACATCATAGGGGGCGGCGGATCAATCCACCCATTGGGCGGGCCTGATGCCGGCGTGCTCCTTTCGCGCCACCCAGGTGTGGCCGTAGAACCCCGGATCGCCGGGATCGATGAGACGGGGCTGCCAATCCTCGCTGATCTGGTCCTGATCGGTCAGCGCCTCGGCGACGCCGCCGGCCGGGTTCCACACGTACCAGGACAGGCTCGAGCCGATATTGTGGCGCAGCGGGCCGACGTTGGTTTTCCACCCCTCCGCTTCAACCGCCAGCCCCGCCATCATCACCGCATCGAAGTCCCGAAATTCATACGACACATGCTGAAATCCGGAATAGCCGTCCGGGCTCCGTTGGAGAAACAGGTTGTGGTGATCGGTCCGGCCGTCGGCGCGGAGGAAGACGCTGCCGTCCGTGGCCTCGTCGGTCAGCCGGAAGCCCAGCTTGTCCATATAGAAGCTCCGGTACGGCTTCGGATCGTCGGGAAGCCAATAGACCAGGTGACTGAACGCCAAGGGCTGGGGCGGCTCGCGCCGGGACCCGAGGGCCGGCTCGTTGAACCGGCTGAAATGTCCGATGTTGTTGGGGTTGGGCGCGGGGGTCTCGACGGGTTTTCGCCGCGAGACCGCGAGACCGATGGCGTAGCCGAAATCGTCCCGCGTATGGGCCACTCCGTCCGCGTCCACCGACACGTCCCTGTCCTCGGATAGTACCGCGACCAACTGATCGAGTGACGACTGTTTGTCCACTCCCCACACGGCTTCTCGAACCGTGGAGTGACCCCAAGGCGCCCAATCGATCACGGCGGGCGGCAATGCCGGATCGCCCGCCGGCCGGATTTCCACGACCGAGCCGTCGTCGAGCTCGAAATCGGCCCCGTCGCCATCCTCCCGGGTGCAGTCGAGCCCCCAGTCCTTGTGAAATTTTATCCCGGCGGCGAGGTCCGCCGAGCCATATACCAATTTTTCCACTCCGACGATGGACATCTCATCCTCTATGGGGTTTTGCGTTTCACAATACGATCATGGGCGTCCGGGCAACGTCAACGCGCACGGCAGGCAATGGTCAATGGACTCCGCGCCGACAGTCTATTTCGCCAGATCGAGCCGCATACCTTCTTCATAGGACGGCCGCGCCGTGATGCGCCGCCACCATTCCCCGACCGCGGGACGAACCGTCCAGTCAACCAGCCGTGTCAATTCGTTGGCCTCGAAGCGCTGGATATAGGGTGTGATCGAAATATCGGCGAGGGAATACTCATCTCCGGCGAGCCAGGGCGACTTTGAAAGCGCCGCTTCCATCTCATCCATTAGCTCGGCGAGGCAGGCTTCGGCGAAATTCTCCTGCTCCTCCGAGACGCCCTCGTGGAACCGCCGGATACGCTCCCGCCGGTACTCCAACTTTGGATATTTCTCGGCGTTTCTCAGCCACGTATCCCTGTCGACACCGCTTGCAGCCGAGGAGTGCCGCCTGTTGTGGGAGAGAACGTTGACATTCTTGTGGGCAACGAACTCCGCCTTGTCCAGCCAGATGCGCATGGCCGCGCGGTCGTACGCGTCGGCGGGACGCAGCGGCACTTCCGGGAAGACATCGTCGAGATATTCCAGGATGACGCAGGACTCGATGAGGATGCGGCCATCATGTTCGAGGGTCGGCACCACGCCATTTGGATTGAGCTCGATATACCAGGGCTCCAGATTTTCACGCTCTTCCAGCGCCGTCATGACGCGGCCTTCCCATTCCAAACCCTTTTCGGCAAGGCAGATGCGCACCCGCTTCGAACAGGTCGAGCCCCAACGGTGATAAAGCTTTAGCACGTTTGATACCCGTTACTTTCTTGAAGCGTATTGTACCCCGGTGACTATGCGATTTGTGGTTCTTTCCCCGCACGGAAATAATGCCAGCCGACGAAAGCCAAACTCAGCGCAAAGGCCGGCCAGTGCAGCGCCGGGTCGATGTGGAGTACGAAGAACGCCAGGATGAGGCGTCCGCCGATCTCCCAATAAGCCAGCCGCCGCTTGTCGAACCCGAGGGTCGCGCTGGAGACCATGTAAATCACCAGCAGGAACCGTATGATGGCCGAGGCGAAGTCGGGGAAATTAAACTCAACGCCGCTTTCGTCCACCAGCAGCAGCACGGGGTAATAGGCGAACATGAAAGGGATGATGAATTTCACCATGCCGACCCGGAGCGCATAGATCGCGGTCTTGAGAGGGGGCGATTCGGCAATCGAGGCCGCCGCATAGGCCGCCACCGCGACCGGCGGCACGATCGACGACGCGACGCCGTAATAGAGAACGAACAGATGGGCGACCAGCACGGTCAGACCGAGATTCTGGAGGGACGGCCCCATGATCAGGATAATGCTGAGGTAAGCCGGAACCGTCGGCATCCCCATGGCCAGCATCAGCGAGGCCAGCGCCGCGATCAGCAGCACGCCGAACAGGTGCTCGCCGGCCAGGTCGTTGATCACCTGGGCAAAATCATTGGGCAGCCCGGTGGCACCGAGAACCGCGATGATGATGCCGACCACACCGATGGCCATCAACAGTTCGCTGAACGTCTGACCGCCGCGGCTGAGGGCGCGGAGAATTTGGATCGGATCTTTCCGTAGTTCCGGATTGAAGAAACTCAACGGGATAAGGGTCGCAAGGGCGAACATGCCGGCGCCCGAGGCCGAGAAACCCATGATCAGCGTCGCGATCACCACGCCCATCGGGGCGAAAACCATGATGAGGTTTTTGTAGTCCTGGGCGTTGACCGCCAGGTTGGGATCCATATCCGGAACCGCCTCGATGCCGATGCGCCGGGCCTCGAAGACGACGGAGACGAAAAGACTGGCGTAATAGCAAAGCGCCGGGACGACCGCCGCGGTGATGATGACGAGGTAGGAAATACCCGTGAAATCAGCCATCACCAGGGCGGCCGCGCCCATGATCGGCGGCATGATCTGTCCGGCGCTGGAGGCCGTCGCCTCGACTCCGCCGGCGAAGGCGGGATCGAAGCCGCGCCGCTTGATGATCGGAATGGTGATCACGCCGGTGGCGACGACGTTGGTGACCGGCCCGCCCGTTACCGTGCCGAAAAGTCCCGAGGCGGCGATCGCGGCATGCGCCGGGCCGCCCCGGAAGTTCCTTGTCAGCAGGAAGGCGATCTTGATCAGCGACCGGCCGCCGCCCGTCTGCTGCAGGGTGACCCCCAGCAGGACGAAGGGCAGGACGGTAAATATGAGGATGCCCATGAGATTGCCGAGCACCCCGTCATTCAGGTTGAACCAAAGGTCCTCGGAGGAATCGATCACCTCGACCGGCGCGGTCTCGAAAATCCACGGCCAGTACTCGCCGGTATAGAAGTAGATCAGAACCACGATTCCGCAGATGGAGAGCGGCGAGCCCCATACCCGCCAGCAGAGGGTAATGAAGATGGCGCAGCCGATGAGCGCAATGACCGGATGCATGGCGGTCAGCACGAACAGCCCGTCATCCAGCTCGGTGACCGCGAGGTGATATTCCCAGAAGACCCACACCGAAAGAAGCGCGACGGCCACATCGGCCAGCCACGCCAGGGGCTTGATGCCCGGCATCCATCGAACCAGGGGTTCCGAGACGGGAAAGCGGATCAACACCACCATGACGGCGGCGAAGACGATGATCGGGCGGATGACCTCGCTGGGAAACGGACCGACGCTTGGGACGATCCAGAAGCCCGGTGCGGAGTTGATCATACCGGTAAAGGCGATGACCAGCGCCATGAGCGCCGCGAACTGGGTCAGACGTTCATGTATGCCCGTCCGTTCGGCCGCGTCATTCATGGCCAATTCCCCAATTTCTTATTTGAAATCGGCGGACCGGGCCCCCCCCACGGGGGCCGCGGCGCCCCAAAATTATTTTGGGGATCGATCAGGCCCCGCCGCCGGGGCCCGGCGGGGTGTTACCCTAATGCGGGATTTTATTTGG
>JAPPFK010000066.1:15567-19107 GCA_028823885.1 Rhodospirillales bacterium
TATGCCCGCCCCTCCGGCGCCTTTATTCTGGCCCAATCCCCAATTTTCTTTTTTTAATTCGCGGTCGGGGCGGCCCGGATGGCCGGCGGGGCAACCGATATTGATTTCGGCCTAGCTTCCGGCCGGCGCGAGGTGAGCCGGGATGCTGATCCCCTTCTCGCGGTAGTACTTGGCCGCGCCGGCGTGCAGGCGGACGTTCGAACCCAGGAACGGACGTTTGGGATCCACGCTCTGCAGCGTCACCGCGGTCTGCTGCATCTCGCCGAGGTTTTCCCAGATCGCCTTGGTCATCTTGTAGACCATGTCCTCGGGCAGGCTCTTGGCGATGCCGAGATTGAACGTGCCGCCCGTGGTCGTCACCGTCCGGTCATTGTTGGCCTGGGATTTGTAGGTGCCCGGGGGAATCTTGACCACGAACCGGTGCGGCGGGGCGGTGTACTTCTTCAAGCCCGCCGGATTTCCCGTGGCGGCGTCCAGGATGATGAATTTCTTTTTCAGGCCGATTTGCTCAACCGATGCCGCGCCAAGGCCCGCGGGGCGGAAGAACAGATCCAGCTTGCCGTCGAGCATGGCTTGCAGGCCCGCGCCCCAGGGCATGCGGATGGCTTTGTAGTCCTTGTTGGGCTCGTACCCGGTCAGGGCCCGGATCAGGCCTTCCGATGCCACGGATGCGCCGCCGGAGGGCGGGCCGGTGAATACCCGCTTGCCCTTGATGTCGGCATATTTCTCGATGCCGGAACCGACGAAGGTGATGGGGTGGCTGGTCACCGCGAGCCAACCGAGGATGGAGGCGACGTTCTTCGATGCCTCGATCGCTTCCTTCTTGAATTTCTTGGCATACATGCGGGAGCCCTTTTGCAGGAACCCGGCGACCGTCGTCGGCAGCGGCATGACTTCGAGCTTCCCGCTGCCCAGCTTCAACGCCGACCGGGTCAGGGTCTGGCTGTCGTTGACCTGAACGGAAATGCCGACCTCCCGTTTCCAGATCTTGCTGGCGACGATGACCATGGTGTGGCCGGGCGCGCCCTGGGCGTCGGTGTCGGCGCGTAAGATCTTGCCCTGCGCCTGAACGGCGGACGGCGCGGCGATCAGCATGCCGGTGAGCAGCAGACCTCCGATAAAGCCTGTCTTTGTCAAATCTCGCATTGCACTCTCCTGTCAAATTCGATTTTTCAATTTCCCGGATCGCCGGTTCCGTGACCGCGATCCTCAACGCACCAAAGGCGCGCGTCTAGTCATTCGATATTCGTCCCCTGTGGGATTGAAGAGTACGGTCACGGCAATTCGGCGTCCAATACTGTTTACGCACTCTCCCCATAACCAGGAGTTATTGCGCTCTTCATCGGAAGGGGAAATTTCTATAAGATAGTTCACAATTATAACAATGAGTTATGGGGACCAATGGCGTACCAGGGTATCGACAGGCTTGTCGCCCACTTCCTGGCGGTTGCCGACGAGGGCGGGGTGACCAAGGCCGCGGCCAAGCTCAATATTTCCCAGCCCGCGCTGTCCCGCAGCATCCGGATGCTCGAAGACCGCATCGGGGTTCCCCTCTTCCATCGCCGGTCCTCCGGCGTCGAGTTGACCGCGTACGGCCGGCTGCTTGCCCGCCGGGCGCGCGCCATGCAGCTCGAGTATGAGCACGCGCTCACCGAGATCGACGCGCTGCTGCACGGGCGGGAGGGAATTATCCGGATCGGCGCCATTCCGGCGTGGGAAACCATCTACATCCCGCGTGCGCTCACCGCGGCGCGGGACAAGCTGGAAGGCATAAACTTCACGGTCGTCGGCGGGGCCACCCGCCCCCTGCTCGCCCAGTTGCGGGAGGGCGCGATCGATTTGGCCTGCATCGCGCTCGAAGAACTGACCCCGCCGGACATCGCCACCGAGGTCCTGATGGACATGGAGCGGGTCGTCGTCAGCAGCGCGGCCCACCCCTTGGCCCGAAAGAAGACCGTCACCGCGGAGGATTTGCTGAAATATCCGTGGAGCCAGCTCAAGGGCGACGAGATTACGCCATCCAGGCTCGGCGGCTACTTTTCCGCCTACGGGCTGGAGCCGCCGAACATCGAACTGGAATGTGAATCCAACTCTTCCCTGATTTCGATCATGAGGACATCCGAAATCATCAGCACCGCGCCCAAGCCCTTTGCCGAGCACAGGCGCTCCGAAGGCCTGACCATCCTGCCCATCCAGGGATCGCTCTGGCACTACAAGACCGGCATCGCCTACCGGCGGGAAACCTCGCCGCCGGCGTTTTTGATGTCGTTTATTTCCCACCTTCGCTCTTCCCTCTCGGATGACTCAAAATCCGCGGCCCCATAAAATTATCGCCCATAAATTAATCGCATGGCCTCAAGCCTAATGGGCATTAGACGGGCATGGACAATTCGTGACTGAATAGCCGCCGGCACGGGTTCGAGACTGACCCGCCGGCCGCGCCGGGACGAACGGGAGAGCCCGGCGTTCCGGGAACAAGGGAGGAAAAATGGCCATCAACCAGTATTACGCCGTCCCCGAATTGGCGGAGTACAGCGAGCGGTTCAAGGACTTTTTCCAGTTCAGGCGCGAGGACGGCATCCTCGAGGTCAAGATGCACACCGAGGGCGGGCCGGTGAAATGGAGCTATCAGTTCCATCATGCGCTCGCCGAGCTTTGGACCGTCATCGGCCACGACAAGGAAAACGAGGTCCTGATCCTCA
Organism: Rhodospirillales bacterium; assembly: GCA_028823885.1. Lineage (GTDB taxonomy): Bacteria > Pseudomonadota > Alphaproteobacteria > Rhodospirillales > UBA2165 > JAJDXO01. The sequence continues at coordinate 18,270 of JAPPFK010000066.1, forward strand.
CCTCGACGGACCCGTACTGGATCTACGAATGGGACACGGAATCGTTCAAGGAGGTCGAGCAGTCGCCCGATGACGACCGGCGCTATGACGTGCAGATCTACGACACGCTGAAAATCGTCGAGAACTTCGTCAACGATATCGAGATTCCGACCATTGCCGCCATCAACGGGCGGGGCATCCATTGGGAAATGGCGCTGATGAGCGACATCACCCTTTGCACCCCCGACTTCATCCTGCGGGACGGGCATTTCAGCATGGACAGCGGCCACGTCCCCGGCGACGGCATGGGGCTGTGCCTGCAGCAGGTTCTCGGGATCAAGCGCGGCAATTACATGATGCTGACCAGCGGCAGCATGGATGCCGCGGAGTGTCTCGAACTCGGGGTGGTCAACGAGGTGGTGGAGCGGGACGACATCGTCGACCGCGCCTGGGAGATCGCCCGCGACATCATGAAGAAGAGCCGGTCGGCCCGGCGGATGACCCACTATATCTGCGTGCGGCCGTGGAAAGCGGTGCTCGAACGGGATTTCCGCATTCACGTGATCTCGGAGATGTATTCGTTCAACCTGTCCGCCTCCGAGCACGACTTCGGGCACCTCAAACACAAAGACGGCGATTGAGGGGACGGCGCGCGCCGATGACACAACTCACCGCACCATCGGATCTCTTCGATCTTCGCGGCAAGTCGGCCCTGGTATCCGGGGCCTCGGGCGCCCTCGGCCAAGCCGCCGCGCGGGCGCTGGCCGGCGCCGGGGCGCACGTGACGCTCGCCGGCGGCAACGTGGCGAAGCTCGACGCGCTGGCCCAGGAAATCGCCGGCGCGGAGAAAAGCGTATCC
>JAPPFK010000135.1 GCA_028823885.1 Rhodospirillales bacterium
GGACATCCTCCGCCGCCGCTTCGTAAGGGACGCCGGCGCGCGAGCGGGCGACGATCATCTCGATGCCGGCATCGGGGGCGGGGCGGCGAACGGCGACGCTCGCATGGGGGAGCGAACCGGGAATTTTGCCGGTTACACTGCCAGCGGCTTTTGAAAGTGCGAGACCTGTCCGGGCGGCCGGAAGAGCCTAACGGGGAGCTACAGCATCCATATGAAGAGGCGCGAGGCGATTATACAATTCCGTTACCAAAGTAAACTTAGCAGGCTGCTGAAAAACTCGCCACGCGCGACCAGTTTGGTGAGTTTGGCCGGTTTTTCCGGGTTATTGGCGGCGCGGTTCGGGGTTGACAGTCCGGTTAAGCGGCCATTGGAAGCCGCGGGCGACCGGCCCCGCCGGGGCCGGATCGTTATACGCCTATGTCGAGGCCGTCGAACGGTCCGGCTGGGGGGCCGGCGCCGGCGCGGCTCGGTTCAATTGATCAAATATCGAACTCAACATTGGATCATTTCATCGATGCGGTCGGCGACCCTCTGAGCCGCATCGCGAAGCTGGTCCATGGTCCAGTCGGCGGCGTAGCCCTCGGTCACGTCCTGGGGCCGGGCGTGGTTGACCAGCCGCTTGGTCAGGCTCTGGGGCAGCATGAGATCGCGGTCGGCGACGGTGATGAAACAGTTGCGCAGTGCGTGGAACCAGAACTTCGCCCCGCCTTCCTCGCCGATGCGCGCGTTCAGGTGCTGCATGCCTGCGAGATGGCCGCTCCCGGACCCGGCATTGTCCGATGGAAAGACCCAGCCCCGGCTCCTCTCGGGAAAGCGGTCCCGCTCGGCGAGGCGGCGTTCGAGGATGGCGGCGAGCTGGCGGGTGATGGGGAACGCGAGCGGCGCGCCGGTCTTGGTGTCCTCGATGCGGAGCTTCATCGCGGCCATGTCGACGCGCGCCCATTCGAGCCCGAACACTTCCGCCCGGCGCATACCGGTATAGAGGCCGAAGCGGAAGGCGTCGCGCGCCACCGGGTTGCGCACGCCGTTCTCGATGCCCCGGTGCCAGCGCGGCAATATCTCGGCCGGCGGCTGGATGGTGCGCCGGCGCTGGCGATGGGGCCGCCCGCCCGCGGCGCGCCATTGGTCGACCGGGTTGTGCAGCCCCTCGAAATCGATGCACTGGCGGCGGTAGAGCACACCCAGCATCTTCACCGCGTTGTTGGCCTGCACCCAGCCGGCCCGCTCGGTGAGGCGCTGGAAGCGCTGTTCCACGTCCTGGCGCCCGATGGTCTCGAGGGACCGGTCGAGCCAGTCGCCTAAGTCCCTGTGGATGGTGGCGCGATAGACGGCAAGCGTGCTGTCCTTTCGTGCCGGCCCGGCGGCGAGGTAGTCGTCGAAAGCCTCGCGCAGCGTGGGAACGGAACGGCGGCGGGCGCGGCCCGCGGCCGGGTCCTCACCGGCGGCGACCTTGCCCAGCGTCTCCTGGGCCATGCGGCGCGCCTGATCGGCCGTCACCCGGCCGTGGCGCCCGAGGACGAGGCGCCGGTTGGCGGCCTTGCGCCCGCCGCCGTGGGCGCGGTAGTTAACGAGGTAGGAGCGTACGCCCGAAGGCTGGACGCGAAGACCGAAGCCGGTCACCCGGTCGTCCCATGCGATGTAGGGCTTCTCGGCGGGTTTGAGGGCATCGACGTTGCGTTTGTTGAGGGTCATCTTGAGGTTGGCGGTTCGCTTGCCGGATTGTGTTGACATATTGAAACCTTTTGCAACATTCGCCAAAAAATCACCATATGGATCAACACATGAAAGTCAACCAGAGAGCTATCAGGCGCAGCTGTGTCCGGGCCGGCATGGCGGAACCCCATGACAAACCGCTGAAATACAACATTTTATCGCAACGGTGCGCATCCCCGCGCAGGTAAGCGCAATTGAACCATTGAAACGATCTATTTCAATAGTGTAGAGCCGATTCACATGGATTGTCCGCATCGCAAAGCGATTCCGGCAATCCATGATCGGCTCTAGCGGATTCGCCTCAGCGATGCCGGTTGCGCTGCCGGTAGAGCCAGCGGGTCAGCGCCCGCTGCGTGCCGGGGATATCCAATATCACCAGGAACAGGCCGAGGGGGAACATCCAGAAACCCAGGACGGGGAGAAACCCGAATACGCCGCCGACCATCAAGCCGATGCCGGCGACGGTCCTCAAACCGGGCCTCAGCCGGCGGCGGCCGACATAATGGGCGTGCCGCAGCATGCGGACGAGAAATTCATCCGATTTGGCAAAAAAGCCATTCCGGCTCTGCCGGGCAGCCTCGGCCGTGGAATTCGGCCGCCTGTCGGTGGTCACGCCTCAGGTGCTCCCCTCAGGCGCTCCCCTCAGGCGCTCCCAAGACCGGCAATTTCGTCCTCGGTCGGAAAGCGGCCCAACTCCCTCTTGGAGAAAACCAGCCGGCCGTCGACGGAAATCTCAAAGACGCCGCCGCCGCCGGGGACCAACTCGACATCGGCCTCGAACCGCTGCTTCAGGTAGTCGCTCACACGGAGCGCCCGGGGTTCGTAGTTTCATTGAACGCAATATTCTATGGCGACTTTCATGCCGGAATTTTCCTCTCACCGCTTTGGAACGCTATCCCATACATCTATCTGTTCCGGCTCCGTCAATTCGCAAGCCGTTATCCGTGCTCGATGTACTCCCGGAGCATGGAGCTTTCGGATTCGAGCTCGTCCAAGCGGAACTTGACCACGTCCCCGATACTGATGACGCCGCTGAGCTTCCCGTCCTCCACGACGGGGAGATGGCGAATCCGGTGCGATGTCATATTGCGCATGAGATGGTCTATTTCATCGCTGGGCGAGCAGGTGACAACCGACTTGGTCATCAGTTCCTCGACCTTCCGGCCCATCAGGCCGACACCGACCGAAGACAGGCCCCGGACAATGTCCCGCTCGGACAGGATACCGGCCAGTTCACCGTCGCCGGAGACCACCAAAACGGCGCCGATTCTCTCTTGTGCGAGCACCTTGGCGGCATCGGAAACGCTGAGCTCGGGCGCGATGGTAATCATGCGATCGCCCTTGTCCTTTAAGATCGCCGATACATGCATTTGTACCTCTTCCGTCAGACATATTGTCGAAACAAGTTTAGGACAGCTTACTACCAGATTCTAGCAGCTAGAGTTTGTCAAAATTCCTGAATCCGGGCGGGAAGCCGGGACCGGCGGAGCGTGCCGCCCCGCTGGACGTCTTCAGCCGACCTCGAACTCCATCAACTCGCGAACCACGAAAGCATGCTCCCACTCGTTGCGGGCGTCTTCGGCCAAACGGTCCATGAAGTCGTCGTCGTGGTCCGGTTCATGGTGGAAGATGCCGAGCCGCTTCACGTTCGCCTCCTTGCACAACGCGACGCCCTCGTTCCAGGTGGAATGACCCCATCCGACGTGCGAGGGGAACTCCTCCTCGGTGTAGGTGGAATCGTACATCACCAGATCGGCGCCATCGATGAGGCCGAGGACGTTTTCATCGTGCTCGCCGGGTATGTGCTCGGTGTCCGTAATCAGGCAGAAGGACTTTCCTTCATATTCGATCCGATACCCGGTCGCCTCGTTGGGGTGATTGAGCGGCGCCGTCTTGATCGTGACATCCGATCCCTTGCCCACCGTGAAGCTGTCGCCGGCCGCGAAATCATCGAAGTTCAAATCCGCCTGCATGGCCTCCAGGGGAACCGGGAACATGGGGTTGTCCATCTGCGCCTGGAAGACGCTCTTGATGCCCCCACGGTCGAAGAGGTGCCCGGCCTTGATGTCGAACGTCCGCGACGGATCGAACGCCGGTGCGAAAAACGGGAAGCCGTTGATGTGGTCCCAATGGGTGTGGGTGAGAAATATGTGGCAGTCCTTGAGCTCGGACTGGAGCAGCTTCTGTCCGAGGGTGCGAATACCGGTCCCGCAATCCAAAAGAATTTTGGTGCCGCCCGCATCGACTTCGAGGCTGGTGGTATTGCCGCCGTAACGCATATGGGTCGGATGAGGGCAGGCGATGCTGCCCCGGCAACCCCAGACCTTGACACGCAGGCTCATACGGACAGGCCCCCCGAGGCGACCGGCAAAGCCAACGGAGATGATCCGCGAACCACCGCCGATGCTTCCTGCTGTCCAAAAACGAGCGCCATTTCTCAGCCTCCAAGCCCGACCGGCGACCCAATGCCGAGATCGAACCGCTCCGCCGCGCTGCCCCGGTTTACGGCGATTTCCACCAGGCCGTTTGAATTCTCGTACCAGAACGGCTCGCCGGGCGGAACTCGGGAATACGTTTCGGCATGATCTACGTATCGCCTTTTGACCGTCAGTTCAATTTCGCCGTCAATCGTCCCTGCCCTTATTCCGGTTATGGCGTTTCCAAAGCTGTCGATATAGACGATTTCCGCCAGATCGTCCGGCCAATCCGGCCGGCGCGCCCAATCCGGCGGCCGTTGTTCCATTTCCACACTCTCGCCCGCGGCCAGGGAACCCGCGACCGGCGCAAACAGGTCACGGCCATGAAATGTCCTGGAAAGCCGGCCGGGTCGCCAGGTTATTTCGTGCGCCGCCGAATCAGGTGTCCGGCGCTGGATGATCTCGAACAGGCCGTTGGCCGGCCCCACGAACCACTTGCCGCCGGCCGACACCGCCGCGGGCGGCCGGTCGCTTCCGACCCCGGGGTCAACCACCGCCAGAAAGACCGAACCGGCCGGAAACACGGCCGAATAGGCCGCGAGCAGATAGGCCGCGGCCTTGGGATTTTGCCGGGGTGCATCGTCCAGCCAGTCGATCACCGGCACCGACGGCACCCGGTCGGCCAGATACGCCAGCATCTGACCGGTATAAAGGCCCGACGGGCCGAAGTCTGTGAACAGGATCACCAACCGGTAATTCCCACAAAAACCGTACCGTCACCGGTCTAGCGTCTTTCGATGCCGCGAAAAACCACATTTTGCCGGTGATTTACGCCGTCGTGCCGCCGTTGAACGGAGTGCGTGACGATTTCGAAACAATATCGTAATATCCGGGCGCTTATGGCCACCCGGCGCGGCATCCGATCGGCCTTGCCGCACGTTCCGCCAGTTCCCGCGCCTGATAGCGAGCCGACCGGAAATGGTCACGCCCGGCGGGGAGCGTTAGCCCAAATGGCTAGTGCTGGCTTGAACGACGCCCCACACCGCCGACGAGTTGGTGGGGACGCCGACCTTCGGCGACCGGCGGAGCCAAAAGCAGGTTGGCATATAATTGCCGCTATTGTTATCAACACGGTCACTAGACCGGAAATGACTGGATTTTGGGCAAAAAGAGGGTGTGAATTTTGACGCGGTTCGGGCTACCAGAGAGGCAGGGACTTTACGATCCGGCGAATGAACACGATGCGTGCGGTATCGGTTTCGTGGCCGATATCAAGAATCGTAAGAGCCGCGATATCGTCTCCTGGGGCTTGGAGATCCTCGAAAACCTGACCCATCGCGGCGCAGCCGGCGCGGATCCGCTGATGGGCGACGGCGCCGGCATCCTGATTCAACTTCCGCACCGGTTCCTGACGGCCGAATGCGCCGAACTCGGCATCACCCTGCCGGCCGAAGGCGACTACGGGGTCGGCATGGTCTTCCTGCCGCAGGACGAAAAGGCCAGGGTGGCCTGCGAGGCGGCCATCGCGGAGGTTGTCGAGGGCGAGGGTCAGTCGGTTCTCGGTTGGCGCGATCTGCCGACCGACAATAGCTGGTTGAGCGACAGTGTCCGCAAGATCGAGCCGTTTATCCGCCAGGTATTCATCGCCCGCGGCGACAACTGCGCCGACACGGATGCCTTCGAACGCAAGCTGTTCGTGATCCGCAAGCAGTGCCACAAGGTCATTCGAGATCAAAAGCTGGCCGGCGGCGAGATTTACTATGTCCCGTCCATGTCGGCGCGGACCATCTGCTTCAAGGGCATGATGCTGGCCGGGCGGATCAAGAAGTATTTCACCGATTTGAGCGACGAGCGCCTGGAATCGGCGCTGGCGCTGGTCCACCAGCGCTTTTCGACCAACACCTTCCCGTCTTGGCAACTCGCTCACCCGTTCCGCTATCTCTGTCATAACGGCGAGATCAACACGCTGCGCGGCAACATCAACTGGATGGCTGCCCGGAGGCACAACATGTCGTCCGATGTCCTGGGCGACGATCTCGACAAATTGTGGCCGTTGATCGGCGACGGCGCATCCGATTCCGCGACCTTCGACAATGCTCTCGAGCTCCTTGTGGCCGGCGGTTACAGCCTGGCCCACGCCATGATGCTGATGATCCCGGAAGCCTGGTCCGACAATCCGCTCATGGATGAGGAACGCCGCGCCTTCTACGAGTATCATGCCGCGCTGATGGAACCCTGGGACGGGCCCGCGGCGGTCGCCTTTACGGACGGCAAGCAGATCGGTGCGACACTGGACAGGAACGGCCTTCGGCCGGCCCGCTATTTGGTCACCGAGGACGACATCGTCGTCATGGGCTCCGAGGTTGGCGTGTTGCCCATCCCGGAGGAAAAGATCGTCGAAAAATGGCGGCTCCAGCCGGGCAAGATGTTCCTCATCGACCTGGAAGAAGGCCGGATCATCGATGACGCGGAGCTGAAGGCCGATCTCGCCAAGGCGCACCCCTACCAGACGTGGCTGAACCAGACCCAGATCGTGCTTGAGGACCTGCCTTCGGACGTGGAGGCGATGGCGCCCGATCAGCAGACCCTTCTGGACCGTCAGCAGGCCTTCGGCTACACCCAGGAAGACGTCAAGTTCTTCCTCGCTCCCATGTCCATCAGCGGCCAGGACCCCGTGGGCTCCATGGGCCGGGACATTCCCCATGCGGTGCTCTCGGACCGCCCGAAGATGCTCTACGACTACTTCAAGCAGAGCTTCGCCCAGGTGACCAACCCGCCGATCGACCCAATCCGCGAGGAATTGGTGATGTCCCTGGTTTCGCTGATTGGGCCCCGGCCCAACTTGCTGGACCTGGGCACCGGCGGGAAGCACATGCGCCTCGAGGTGCGCCAGCCGATCCTGACGAACGTCGATCTGGAAAAAATCCGCCATATCGAAAGTCAGAGCGAATCCCCCTTCCGCTCCATCACCCTCGATATGTGTTTCCCGGCCTCGGAGGGCGTCGACGGGATGGCCAAGGCCATCGACGCGCTCTGCAAACGCGCCGCCGAAGTGGTGCTCGAGGGACACAACATACTTATTCTTTCCGACCGCTCGGTCGATGCCGGGAACGTCGCCATTCCGGCGCTGCTCGCCACCGGCGCGGTGCACCATCACCTGATCCGCGAAGGGCTGCGGACCGAATCGGGCCTGGTGATCGAAACCGGCGAGGCCCGCCAGGTTCACGATTTCTGCCTGCTCGCCGGATACGGCGCCGAGGCGGTCAATCCCTACCTGGCTTTCGATACCATCGCCGATGCGAAGGACGTTCTACCGGACGATCTGAGCATCGCCGAGGCGCATACGCGCTACATCAAGGCGGTCGACAAGGGCATGCTGAAGGTGATGTCGAAGATGGGCATCTCCACTTACCAGTCCTACTGCGGGGCCCAGATTTTCGACGCGGTCGGCTTGGCCAGCGAGTTCGTGGACAAATATTTCGCCGGCACGGCGACCGCGATCGAGGGTGTCGGACTTGAGCAGATCGCCCAAGAGACGCTTCGGCGTCACAAGCTCGCCTTTGGCGATGCGCCGATCTATCGCGATTCGCTGGATGTCGGCGGCGAGTTCGCCTACCGCATCCGGGGCGAAGACCACATGTGGTCGCCGGAGACCATCTCGCTTCTCCAGCACTCGGCGCGGGCGAACGCCCGGGACAAGTATGACGAATATGCCCGGGTGATGAACGACCAGAGCCGCAAGCTCAAGAATCTGCGCGGGCTGATGGAGTTCAAGTTCGACGAGAGCCGGGCTGTCCCCCTGGAGGAAGTCGAGCCGGCTTCGGAAATCGTCAAACGCTTCGTCACCGGCGCCATGTCGTTCGGCTCGATCTCCTTCGAAGCGCACACGAACCTCGCCATCGCCATGAATCGCATCGGCGGCAAATCCAACACGGGTGAAGGCGGCGAACAGCCGGAGCGTTTCGTCCAGATGGCCAACGGCGATTCCATGCGCTCGGCGATCAAGCAGGTGGCCTCGGGCCGGTTCGGCGTCACCACCGAATATCTGCGGAATTCGGACGAAATTCAGATCAAGATGGCGCAAGGCGCCAAGCCCGGCGAGGGCGGCCAGCTCCCGGGGCACAAGGTCGACGAAACCATCGCCAAGGTACGGCACTCCACCCCCGGTGTCGGTCTGATTTCACCGCCGCCGCACCACGATATCTATTCCATCGAAGATCTGGCCCAACTCATCCATGATCTGAAAAACGTCAACCCGTCGGCGCGGATCAGCGTCAAATTGGTCTCCATCGTCGGCGTCGGCACCATTGCCGCCGGCGTCTCGAAGGCCCATGCCGATCACGTCTTGATTTCCGGCTCCGACGGCGGCACCGGCGCCAGCCCGATTACTTCAATTCTCCATGCCGGCGCGCCGTGGGAGATCGGCCTTGCCGAGACCCACCAGACGCTGGTGCTGAATAAGCTCCGCGGCCGAATTTGCGTCCAGGTGGACGGCGGCATGCGGACGGGACGCGACGTGGCCATCGGGGCGCTGCTCGGCGCCGACGAATACGGCATCGCGACCGCGGCCCTGGTGGCCTCCGGCTGCCTCATGATGCGCAAGTGCCATCTCAACACCTGCCCGGTCGGCATCGCGACGCAGGACCCCGTACTGCGAAAACGGTTCAAGGGTCAGCCGGAGCACGTGGTCAACTATCTGTTCTTCGTCGCCGAGGAACTTCGCGGGATTATGGCCAGGCTCGGCTTCCGGACGGTCAACGAAATGATCGGCCGGGTGGACCTGCTGGACAGCCGGGAGGCCGTCGATCACTGGAAGGCCCAGGGCATCGATCTGAGCCGGCTGCTCTACAAGCCGGAAATGGGTCCCGACGTCGCGGTCTACAATTGCGAAGACCAGGATCACGGGCTCGACAAGGCGCTGGACAACGAACTCATCGCCCAGGCGCGCCCGGCTCTCGATGAACGGAAGCCGGTCAAGATCGAGACCGGTGTCCGGAACATCAACCGGACCGTCGGGGCCATGCTGTCGGGCGAGGTTGCCGAGCGCTACGGCCATGAAGGTCTCCCGGAAGATACGATTTTCATCAAGGGCAAGGGTTCGGCCGGGCAGAGCTTCGGCGCATTCCTTTCGAAGGGCGTGACCATCGAACTGGAGGGCGACGCCAACGACTATACGGGTAAAGGGCTTTCCGGCGGGCGGCTGATCATCTATCCGCCGAAGGAATCGCGCATCGTCGCGGAAGAAAACATGATCATCGGCAATGTAGCGCTTTACGGCGCCATTGCCGGCGAATGCTTCTTCCGGGGCGTTGCCGGCGAGCGCTTCTGTGTCCGAAATTCCGGCGCGACCGCGGTTGTCGAGGGGGTTGGCGACCATGGATGCGAATACATGACCGGCGGCGTGGTGGTGGTCATCGGCCAGACGGGCCGAAACTTCGCGGCCGGGATGAGCGGCGGCATCGCCTACGTGCTGGACGAGGCCAGCGACTTCGAACGCCGCTGCAATCTCGCCATGGTCGACCTGGAGCCGATCTCGGACGAAGACCGGATGCACGAAGATGTCGGCCACCAGCGGGGGGATCTCGAGACCCACGGACTGGTCGACATCATGCACGACATGACCGGCTACGACGCGTTGAGGCTCCACAAGCTGATCGAGCAGCATATGCACCTGACCGACAGCAGCCGGGCCCGCGAAATACTCGAGAATTGGGACACCTACCTGCCCAAGTTCGTCAAAGTGATGCCGGTGGACTACCGCCGGGCGCTGCAGGAAATGCAGGATCGGGCGCGCAACGGCGAGCGAGCCAATGTGGGCATGGCGGTCGGAGACTAGTCGTGGGAAAAGTCACCGGCTTCATGGAATACGCGCCCCGCGAACGCTCCTACGAGAAAGTCGAGGACCGTGTCGAGCACTACAAGGAATTCCTGATCCCGCTTCCCGACGCCGAATTGTCGCGGCAGGGCGCCCGGTGCATGGATTGCGGCATCCCCTACTGTCACCAGGGATGTCCGGTCAACAACATCATTCCGGACTGGAACGATCTGGTCTATCGACGGGAATGGGAACGGGCGAGCGACGTCCTCCACTCGACCAACAACTTCCCCGAATTTACCGGCCGCATCTGCCCGGCGCCCTGCGAAGCCGCCTGTACCCTGAATATCATCGACGAGCCGGTGACCATCAAGACCATCGAGTGCGCGATCGTCGACCGCGCCTGGTCGGAAGGGTGGATCGAGCCGCAACTTCCTTCCCACAAGACCGGCAAGACGGTCGCGGTCGTCGGATCGGGCCCCGCGGGCATGGCCTGCGCCCAGCAGCTGGCCCGGGCCGGCCACGGCGTCACGCTGTTCGAGAAGAACCGGACCATCGGCGGTCTGCTGCGTTACGGTATCCCGGACTTCAAAATGGAGAAACATCTGATCGACCGCCGGGCCGACCAGATGGCGGCCGAAGGCGTCACATTCAAGACCGGCGTCCATGTCGGCGTCGACACGCCCATCAAGGAGATTTTCGACCGGTTTGACGCGGTCGCCTTGGCGGGCGGCGCCGAACAACCCCGTGACCTGCCGGTTCCGGGACGCGAACTCGACGGCATCCACTTCGCCATGGATTTCCTGACCCAACAGAACCGCCGGGTCGCCGACGAGCCGTTCAGCACCAACAAGGAAATCTGGGCAACCGACAAGCATGTCATGGTCATCGGCGGCGGCGATACCGGCTCGGACTGCGTCGGCACCTCGTTCCGCCACAAGGCGGCCAGTGTCACCCAGATCGAAATCATGCCGAAACCGCCGGAGCGGGAAAACAAGGAGCTGACCTGGCCCAATTGGCCGATGAAGCTCCGCACCTCGACCTCGCACGAGGAAGGGGCCAGCCGCGACTGGGCCTTGACCACCAAGTCGTTCACCGGAGAGGACGGCAAGGTCACCGGCCTCGAAACCGTGCGGGTCGACTGGCGGCCGGATGACGACGGCCGGTTGCGGATGTCGGAGGTTTCCGGCTCGGAGGAGATCATCAAGGCGGACCTGGTGTTGTTGGCCATGGGCTTCGTCCACCCTGTCCACGAGGGAATGATCGAAGACCTGAAAGTCGACCTCGACGGCCGCGGCAATGTCTCCGCCGACACCGAGAACTATCACACCTCCATCGAAGGCGTGTTTACCGCCGGCGATATGCGGCGCGGCCAATCCCTGGTCGTGTGGGCAATCCGCGAAGGCCGGCAATGCGCCCGTGCGATTGACGAACATTTGATGGGCCACTCCGAACTTCCCCGTTAACCCCGCATTTCCCGCCGGCCGGACCGAGATCGACAAGTCGTTCGTCGATGGCGGCGGCGATTCGGAAAGGCGGACGCATTCGAGAGCCCGGTGCGAGGTGGATTGAAGAACCAAGTTTCCGGACCGCGGCGGGAGGCGATGAAAAGTAATCATAAAGAATTCATGGGAAAGTATTAGTAGAGCCGTTTTTGGGAACATCCCAAGCCAACGTAAATCCGAACCAATAGTCTCCCCGCAGACTTACCGGCGATCTGCCACAGTTTTGACACATTTCGTCATCCGGTTCCGCCCCTTGAGAATACTCAAATTTTCGTCAAATCCGGTTCGAATACTGTGCCTGGAGTTGGAAGTTTTGCACACCGGCTAAATTGCTGAAATATCAATGAAATTTTCTCGGCCCGGAAGGCCGGTTTTTGACCTGTTTAAATTTCATGTTTAATTTCAGTAATTTAAGTCGTTCTTCTTAAAAGGGCAGTCAAGTTCCGGATTTTCCCGCCTGATCGGACCGCCGGCCCGTTTTCAATTATCGACAGGGTTATCCACAGCGCCGGAGACGGATGCGCCGGCCCCATTGCACCCGCGCCGAAATGGCCCACTAAGTGACGGATATTCATCAACTTTTTGTCCGCCTTGACGGCTCGCGGCCGATTTGATGCAATCCGCCGCCCCTAGAGCCGATCATGGTTTGTCGGAATCGCTTTGCGATGCCGGCAATCCATGTGAATCGGCTCTACACTATTGAAATAGATCGGATTCACATGTTTTGACGAAACCGCGCCCTGGTTCCGTCAAAACATGACCCGATCTAGCCCGAGACGTTACGGCAGTCGCAAATGAGCAGTTCCGGCACAACCATCCAGATCCAAGCCGACGACGGGGGCACATTCGATGCCTATTTGGCGCCGCCGCCCGCGGCGCCCGGCCCGGCCCTGGTGTTGGTTCAGGAGATTTTCGGGATTACCGGCTGGATCAAGGAGACCGCGGACATGTTCGCCGACGAAGGCTATGTGGTCGCGGCGCCCGATATGTTCTGGCGGCTGGAACCCAACTTCGTCGCCGATCACGACGTGCCCGAGCAGCGCCGACAGGGCCTCGCCTACCGGGGTGAGATCGATCACGGCAAGGGCGTTTCGGATATCGACGCGCTGCTCCGTCATCTGTGCGGGTTGCCGGCCTGCAACGGCAGGAAGGCGGTTACCGGCTTCTGCCTCGGCGGCACGTTTGCCTATCTCTCCTCGACCCGGCTGGAGATCGACAAGGCGGTTTCGTATTACGGTACCCAGATTCACGAGTTTCTCGATGAGGGCAAGAACATCGGCTGCCCCTTGATGATGCACATGGGCGAACACGATGACGCGTTTCCGGTCGAGGATCGGAACCGGATTCATGCCGCACTCATCGGCATCCCGCATGTCAGCATCTACATATACGATGCCGGACACGCTTTCTGTAACACCCATCGGCCGTCTCACTACGTTGCCGAAGAAGCCCGGAAGGCCCACGAACGAACACTTACGTTCTTCGGCTCGTTGAAATAGCCGCCACGCTGAGCGAGGAAATTTCATGCCTGGATCCCCCTCCGGCCCGTTGTCGGGATTGCGCGTCTTCGATTTGACGCGGATTCTTGCCGGCCCCACCTGTACGCAAATTCTGGGCGACCTCGGCGCCGACATCATCAAGATCGAGCGCCCGGGCACCGGGGACGATACCCGGAAGTGGGGGCCGCCGTTCATCCGGGACGGCGACGGCAACGAGACCAGGGAAGCGGCCTATTTCCAGGCCGCCAACCGCAACAAGCGGTCCGTCACCCTGGATCTGACCAGCCCCGCCGGTCAGGAAATCGCCCGCTCGCTGATCGCCAAATCGGATGTGCTGGTGGAGAACTTCAAGAAGGGCGCGCTCGACAAATACGGACTCGGGTACAGCCAGCTCAAGAACGACTTCCCGGGCCTCGTCTACTGCTCGGTCACCGGCTTCGGCCATACCGGGCCGGACGCCGACAAGCCCGGCTACGACTTCCTCGTCCAGGGACGGGGCGGCCTGATGAGCATCACCGGCACCGCCGAGGGAGAACCGCTCAGGGTCGGCGTCCCGATCTCCGACGTGATGACCGGCATGTGGTCGGCGGTCTCGGTCTGCGCGGCGCTCCGCCACCGCGAGGTCACCGGCGAGGGCCAGCATATCGATATCAGCCTGCTGGATGCGACCGTCGCCACTTTGACCAATCAGGGCCTCAACTATTTGGCCGGCCGCGAAGTGCCCGACAGGATCGGCAACTCACACCCCAATATCGTGCCCTATCAGGTCTTCGAGACCGCCGACGGCAATATCGTCGTCGCCGTCGGAAACGACCGGCAGTGGCTGCGCTTCTGCGAGTTTGCCGGAATTACGAATCTCGCGGCGGACGAACAATACGCCACGAACGAAGCACGGGTCCGCAATCGGGAGGAGCTGGTCCCGAAGCTCGCCGAAATATTCAAGGCGCAAACCTCGGCCTACTGGCTGGAGGGCCTCGATTCCATCAACATCAGCTGCGGCCCGATCAACCGCCTGGACGAGGTTTTCGACGATCCGCAGGTCCGGGCCCGCGGCATGGAAATCGAAATGCCCCACCCCGGCGCCGGGTCGGCGCCTGTCCACTTGATCGGCAGTCCGATCAATATGTCGGAGAGTCCGGTCGATTACCGGCATGCACCGCCGCTGCTGGGACAGCACACGGACGAAATCCTCGAAGAACTCCTGGACATGGACGAGGCCGCGCGGGCCCGCCTCCGCGACGAGGCTGTAATTTAGCCCTAGCTCTTGCTCTCTTCCTCGAGCACGTCCTTCACCCGGCGGCTCATATAGCGGTACTTGAACGCCGGAATCCGATAGACCCAGGGCGAGACCCGGGCGTTGATCCCGGCGGCTTCTTTTTCCGCCTTGGCCTTCATCTCAGGCGGCGCATCGTCCGCGGCCCGCGCCTTATACCGCGCCCAGAAGAAGGTATCCTCGGTTTCGAACGACTCGGCGTTGATGATCAGGCCGTCGGTGGTCCGGTACTCGGTCTTGACCAGCTTGTCCGCCGGGAATTCCACGTCCCCCGCCTTCTTGATGTCTTCGAGCTCCAGGTTTTCCAGGGCATCGGCGACATTGTCGATGTCGGACGCGAACTTGACCTTGGCATTGGGGTCCAGGTCAACGATGCGGAACTTGCTGCCGGTCGGCGTAATCCGCTCAATCTCCATCACGTCGCCATCGGCGTGCCGGATGGTGGCGCCGGCAATACGCTTCGGGTCCACATTCATGAACTCGGGGCTCACCCAATCCTTGACCGCCGCCGGCACGGTGAGGCGGCCGCTCGCCAGCCAAGCCCGTTCTTCGCCCGGCTTGCGCACATAGACGCCGATCCCGGTTCCGCCGGCCACATCCTGAGTTTCACGGCCGACAATGACTTCGGCGGCGGTATCGCCGCCGCCGGTCTTCAGGGTCACCAGGCGCGACTTCGCGTCCTCCTCGGTAATGTCCTCCACCGCGAGGCGGCCGTAGCGCTCCTTGACCTTGGTCTTGGGCTCGCCCAGGCGCAGCTCGGAAAGGCCGACCAGCAGGTTGCGCACCACTTCGGGATCGGCGAGGTAATTGTCGCGATCGGTGATCGCCCAGTTGTCTCCGTCCCGTTTGACGGCGAGCGCGAGATCCTTGTCCTTGTAGTTTACCTCGGTGATCTCGTTGACCTGGGCGATCAGCCCGGGGAACAGACGCTCATCCGTCCCGGACGAAACGGCGTCGCCGTAGCGGGAGACGATCGAGAACGACGCCGCGACGACAATCACCGCCGTGAGCAGCGTAAATCCAACGAACGATTTGGGACTCATGGTCGTTTCCTACACATCCAATTCAGACAACGTGGGGTTCAGGCCGCGCTCGCCTGCTTGTAGCGGCGCCGGCGGATCACCGCCAACACGACCGCCACCAGGGCGATAATGATCGGCATCACCCAGATGTTGATGATCTTCAACCGGGTATCCAGCGCCTCGATGTCGCTGCGCAGCGCATGCTGCACGTCGCGAAGCTGCTTCCGGACATCGAGCATCTCGGCGCGGAAATTGTCGAAAGAGCGCTGCTGTTCGGCGGTGAGGATGATCTTGTTGTCCTGGCTCTCATCCACCTTGAGACCACTGAGTTTTTCCTCCAGGTCCTTGAGTTTGGTGGTGAGCTGCCGTTCGGTCTGGCGGTACCGGTCCTCCGCCTGGTTCTGCAGCTCGACGATCTTGAAGAACGGACGGTTGGAGAGACCCCGGCTGCGCAATCCGATCAGCGCTTCGCTGCCGCTCAAATTCTCCGCCGCGTTGACCAGGAAGTCGGCGTTATTGGAGACCGGCACCGACAGGCGCTGGCCAAAGAATTCCTGCTCGCGAAGCCAGAAACGGGTGGTCAGCAAATCGGAGTCGGCCAACACCAGTAGATTTATGTCCCCCTCGGATTCCGCCACGTGCGGACCCGGGCCCTCCTCCTCTTCTTCCTTCTTGGCCTCATCGCCCTCCTTCTCCTCGGGCTTGGGCGGCCCGTCGGGGAAGGCGCTCTTGACTTTGCCGCGATACCGGGCGGCATAGGTGTAAACGTTGTTGTCGGGCTTGAAATCGCGAAGGATCGCCGCCGGATCGGGCTCACCCTGGAGTTTGTCGACGCTCACCTTGGCGCTGATCGGCGTGCTTTGGATCAAGGGCGTCATCTGCAGCCCGGAGCCCTCGGCAACACCAAGCGCACCGGGGCTCGCCACCGACATGGCGGTCAGCTGGCCGGTCACGATGTCGTCCGCGGCGATATGGCGCTGATCGAGCAACTGCCAGGATACATAATCGGAGATGACGTCCCTGCCCTGGACCTGGGCGCTCACCCGCACCGCGGTCGCCCGGTCGCCGACGAAATTGTCGGGGTCGTACTCAATGCCCCAGGCCTTGAACAGCTTTTCAAGATCCGACGTGCCGGCGCCCGGCGGCAATCGCGGCGACATGCGGGCGGTTTCGTTGTGGGGATCGACGAACACCACGGCCTTGCCGCCCCGCATGATGAACTGGTCGATGGCGTAAAGCGTTTTTTCCTCGGTGACCTTCGGATGGATCAGCAGCAGGACGTCGATGTCGTCATCGATCCTGGAGACATCGCTGGCGACCGATTTGACCTGGAAGAACTGATTGATCTGATTGAGCAGCGGCCAGGGCTTATATTGAAGCATCGGATCCGCTTCGATCAGCAGCGAGGTCAGAAGGCCGACGGTCTTCTTTTTCGGCGCCGCCAGATCGAAAGCCATCCGGGTCAGATCATATTCCAGGAACCGTTCACGAGACGGATCGAAGAACGGCACCATCTCCCGGTCATCGGTCGAATTGGTGGCAACCAGGCCGAAATAGCCGCGCTCACCCGTCTGATCCAACGGAATGCCCTGTAGGCCGAACCGAACCGCGTCGTCTTCCTCGACCGAGAACGGCTCGGGATTGATGATCTCGAGATCGATGCCACCGCCCGCGGCCTTGGCGTAGTTTTCCAGCAGCTCCCTCACCCGGGTCGCGTAAATGCCGTGCTGTGGGCTGATCTCGGCCAGTTTGCGCGAGAAGTAGAACCGCATCTTGATCGGTTCGTCGATCTGATCGAGCACCTCGCGGGTGCCGTCCGACAAGGTAAACAGCTTGTTCTGAGTCAAATCGAGCCGGGAATCGGTCACCTCGGTGCTGACCAGAATGTTGAGGAAAAACAGGAACACCACCGCCACCGCGAGGCTGGCGGCGGTCATTTTCTTTCGATCCATATTCATCAGGGATTGCATGACCGGTCTCACGAACCTCGGGTTAAATCAACGATGGCCGCGTTGACGTAAAGGAAGACGCCAATCACCGAGCCGAAGAACACCACATCCCGGAGATCGATGACGCCCCGGATGATGTCATTGAAGTGAGTCAGGAAGCTCATCGACTTGATGGCTTCGGTGACGAACAACGGCGCCCAGCCCTGGAAGAACGACTGCACCAGTTCGACGCCGCTCATCAGGAAGAGGAACGACACCACCGCCGCGACGATGAAGGCAATGACCTGATTCTTGGTCGCCGCTGAAACACAGGAGCCGATGGCCAGATAGCCGCCGGCCATGATCAGGCTGCCGATATAGGCGGCGAGGATCACCCCGTTGTCGGGCTCACCCAGCCAGTTGACGGTAATCCACAGCGGAAAGGTCAGGATCAGGGCGATGGCGATGAACGCCCAGGCGGCCGTGAACTTGCCGATGACCGCCGCCCAGGTGGGAACCGGCAGCGTCAGCAGCAACTCGTTGGTGCCGCTTTTACGTTCCTCGGCCCACAGCCGCATGGCGACGGCCGGGATCAGGAACAGATAGAGCCAGGGATGAAAGCTGAAAAAGGACTGCAGGTCTGCCTGGCCGCGCTCGAAAAACGCACCCATGAAGAAGGTCAGCGCGCCGCTCAGGCCCAAAAAGATGACGATGAAAACGTAGGCCAGCGGCGTCGAGAAATAAGCCGCAAGCTCGCGCTTTGTGATTACCCAAACACTGTGCATTTTCTTTCTCCCGGACCGGCTTATTCGGACAGCGTCAGTTGGCGGAAAACGTCGTCCAAGTGGCCGCGCTCGACATAGAGCTCATCCACCTCCGCGCCGCGGTCTCGGACAAGTTCACCGACCTGCTCGACAATGGACGCGCCGTTCTTGGGAATCACCAATAGGGTGGAGGCGCCGTTTGGCTGTTCGACCCGCTCAACCTCCGGCAGGCCGGCAAGCGCGTCGCGGATGGCCATCCCGTCGGCATTCGCGAGACGCACCGCAACCGCGTTGTGATGCGGCGCCTTGCGTTGAAGTTCATCCGGCGTGCCGTCGAACACGATCTTGCCCAGCGCGATGATGGTCGCGCGGGAACAAACGGCCGTCACCTCTTCCAGGATGTGGGTGGAGATGACGATTGCCTTCTCCGCCGCCATCTCCTGAATGAGTTCGCGCACCTGATGCTTCTGGTTGGGATCGAGACCATCGGTCGGCTCATCGAGGATCAGCACATCCGGGTCGTGCAAAATGGCCTGCGCCAGGCCGACACGGCGCTTATAGCCCTTGGAGAGCGTGTCGATGGGCTGATTGACAACACTTTCGAGGGCCAGA
Organism: Rhodospirillales bacterium; assembly: GCA_028823885.1. Classification (GTDB taxonomy): domain Bacteria; phylum Pseudomonadota; class Alphaproteobacteria; order Rhodospirillales; family UBA2165; genus JAJDXO01. Next base: position 18,549 of record JAPPFK010000135.1, read on the forward strand.
CGCTTTACCGCGTGGTCGACCCGGTCCGTCTTGTCGGAGCCCGTGAACCCGCGAGCTTCGGCAATAAAACCAAGGAAGTTGCGGGTCGCCATGTCGCCGTAAAGCGGCGCGCCTTCGGGCAGGTACCCGACCCGCCGGCGGGCCTCCAGGGGCTGGGTGGCCACATCAAATCCGCATACGCCGGCGGCGCCGGAAGTGATGGGCAGGAACCCGGTAACCATGCGCATGGTGGTCGACTTGCCGGCGCCGTTGGGCCCCAGGA
>JAPPFK010000063.1 GCA_028823885.1 Rhodospirillales bacterium
TCCGGGTTTTGCGGGCCCAGCCGGAAAAGTGGCCGGGCAATCCACGTGTACCACTGCCCGCCAAAGCGTGGATGCCCGTGTCAAGCACGGGCATGACGACCTGCGGTCTACCCGCTCCCCAGCTTCTCAATTGTTCCCGGCTCGCCGGACCGGCTTTCCCCGCGCCCCCCGCCCGGGTGATACCCCATTCGGTTTCGGCCGGGGATGTCCTATCGTCGCCTGATGCCGTTCCCGCAGAACGCTCCGTGAGGAGCCTGAGGCCGTGATCAGATATCTCCTGGACCGGATGGTGCAGTCGGCGGCCGTTCTGGCCATCATGTCGGTGGTCATTTTCTGGCTCATGGGCCTGATGCCGGGCGATCCGATCGACCTGATGATCAGCGCCGACCCCCGGCTGACGCCCGAGGACGCGGCGCGGCTGCGTGAACTTCACGGCCTCCACCTGCCGATCTCCGAACGCTACCTCAACTGGCTGACGGCGGCGCTCTCCGGCGACCTGGGTTTTTCCAGGCTGTTCGCCATGCCGGTCCTGGAGGCCGTGCTGCCCGCCCTCGGCAACACGGTGCTGCTGCTCGGCATCAGTTTCGTGCTCGCCTCAGGAATCGCCTTTCTGTCGGGCATCGCCGCCGCGGTGAACCAGCACCGGAAACTGGACTACGCGATCAATCTCCTGGCCTTCGCCGCCATTTCCATTCCGTCCTTCTGGCTTGCCTTGATGATGATCACTCTGTTCTCGGTCACCCTCGGGTGGCTGCCGGCGAGCGGCACCGAATCCGTGGGCGGCGGCGGATTCCTCGACAAGGCGCGGTTCCTGGTCCTGCCCGTCCTCACCCTGACCATCGTCAGCTTCGGCTCCCACACCCGGTTTGTCCGCGCCTCGATGATCGAGACCCTGCGGCAGGACTATATCCGGACCGCCCGGGCCAAGGGGGCCGGTGAAGGCCGGGTGGTGTTCAAGCATGCCTTGCGCAACGCCCTGATCCCGGTGGTCACCATCCTGGCGCTGGATTTCGGATTTCTGTTCTCCGGCGCGCTGATCATCGAAACGATTTTCGCCTACCCCGGCATGGGCAAGCTGATCTTCGACGCGATCATGGGCAATGACTTCAATCTCGCCCTGGTGACGCTGCTGTTCGCCACCGCGCTGACCCTGTTCTGCAACCTGGCGGCCGATCTCGCCTATGCCTGGCTGGATCCGCGGATTTCGTACACCGGAGATGGCACATGACCGCCGCCACGGCCGCGCCCGCATCATCGGCGCGCCACGCATGGCGGCGCTTCGCCCGCCACCGGCTGGCGGTGGCGAGCTTCTTCGTCCTGGTGATCTTGTGCCTGCTGGCCTTCAGCGCGCCGCTGTTCGAGCTTGCGCTCGGGACCGATTCCGAGCGGGTCAATCTGTTCTCCCGGCACGCGCCACCGTCGGCGCAGGCCATTCTCGGCACCGACGAGCTCGGCCGGGACGTTTTCCTCCGGCTGCTCGAGGGCGGCCAGGTGTCGCTGCTCGTCGGCCTGACCGCGGCCATCGCCGCGGCGGTGATCGGCACCTTCATCGGATTGGTCGCCGGTTATTTCGGCGGACGGTTCGACGCCTTCCTGATGCGTTTTACCGACGGCATCATCGCGCTTCCCCTGCTGCCGCTGCTTATCGTTCTGGCGGCCATCGATCTCGACAAGCTCGGCATTCCGGCGGCGATCGCCAATTCGGAGAACATCAGCCTCTACCGCATCATCCTGATCGTCGCGCTGGTCGGCTGGACGACGGTGGCGCGTCTGGTGCGCGGCGCGGCGCTGAGCATCCGCGAGCGCGAATACGTGCAGGCGGCCAGGGTTCAGGGCGCGGGAAGCTGGCGGATCATGCGGGTCCACATCCTGCCCAACCTGATCTCGCCGATCATCGTCGCGACCACCCTGTCGGTGGGCAACATCATCCTGCTGGAATCCGTGTTGAGCTTCCTCGGTCTCGGCATCCAGCCGCCGATCCCGAGCTGGGGAAATCTGCTCACCAACGCCCAGGCGCTGATCTCGACGGCCCCGCTGCTGGCGTTCTATCCGGGCTTCCTGATTCTGCTCACCGTGCTGGCGTTCAATTTTCTCGGCGACGGTTTGCAGGACGCCCTCGATCCAAGGGCGGTGCGCCGTTAACCCGCCGCCCGCGATGGGATCGGATTGCCGGGCCCGCCAATGCCCGCTACGCTCCCGTCCAAAGCATCGTTTACCTGCCGAGGGAGTGTTTCCATGACCATACGCGCCAACTCACCCGCCGCCCGGGATGTCGCATCCCTGATTCACCCCTACACCAACCTCAGGACCCATCAGGACGTGGGACCGGTGGTCATGAGCCGCGGCGACGGCGTTCGGGTGATCGACGATCAGGGGAAGGAATACATCGATGCGCTGGCGGGCCTGTGGTGCGCGTCGCTGGGTTTCCAGCAGGAGCGCCTGGTCGAGGCCGCGGCCGAGGCGATGGCGAAGCTGCCCTTCTATCACACCTTCACCGGCAAATCCCACGAGCCCGGGATCGATTTGGCCGAGAAACTCCTGGAACTCGCGCCGGTGCCCATGTCCAAGGTGTTTTTCGCCAACTCCGGCTCCGAGGCCAACGACACCGCCATCAAGCTCGCCTGGTACTTCAACAACGCCCATGACCGGCCCGAGAAGAAAAAGATAATTTCCAGGACCAATGCCTATCACGGGGTCACCATCGCCACCGCGAGCCTGACCGGCCTGCCCAACAACCATCGGGACTTCGATCTGCCCATCGATCGCTTCCTGCACACCTCGTGCCCCCACCACTACCGGTATGCCGAACCCGGCGAAACCGAGGTGGAATTCTCGGACCGCTGCGCCCGTGATCTCGAGGACCTCATCGAACGCGAAGGCGCGGACACCATCGCCGCCTTCATCGCCGAACCGGTGATGGGCGCCGGCGGCGTGATCCCGCCGCCCGAGGGGTACTTCGAGCGCATCCAGCCGATCCTCAAGGCCAACGATATCCTGTTCATCGTCGACGAGGTCATCTGCGGCTTCTTCCGGACGGGAAAACGCTTCGGCGCCGAGACGTTCGGCCTCCAACCCGACATGATGACCATGGCCAAGGCGCTGTCGTCGGGCTATCTGCCCATCTCGGCACTGATGATTTCGGACCCGATTTATCAGGCGATGGTCAAGGAGAGCGAGAAGATCGGCGTGTTCGGCCACGGCTTCACCTATGGCGGACACCCGGTTTCCTGCGCCGTTGCCATCGAGACCTTGAAGATTTACGACGAGATCGAAATCTCAAGTCATGTGGAACGTGTCGCGCCGTATTTTCAGGCCCGGCTTCGCCGGGCGGGCGAACACCCGCTGATCGGCGAAGCCCGGGGACTGGGCTTGGTCGGCGGGTTGGAAATCGTCAAGAACAAGGAAACCGGCGAGCCGTTCGACGCCGCGCACATGGTCGCGGCCTTCGCGGCGCGTCACGCCGAGGACGGCGGCGTGATTACCCGCGGTATCGGCGACACGCTGGCATTTTCGCCGCCGCTGGTGATCGACGAAGATCATATCGACTGGCTGTTCGCCGTCGTGGAAACGGCCTTGGACGAAACATCGGCGATGGTCGAACGTGAGGGCCTGAGGGATTAGTCTATCGGGCCAGACGCTTAAAAACGCTGGGAAAATTGGCGTTTTAATTGTGGAGCCGGGAAGTACAATATGGGATGAATAGCCGAATTCGGCTGTCATGGAGGATGGCCTCCGGCCGGCAGAGGCGGCGCCCGGGGGGATCGGGACCCAACGAACACATGGATTACGAACGGTTTTTCGCGGAAAAGCTAGGCGACCTTCGCACCGAGGGCCGCTATCGCGTGTTCGCCGACCTGGAACGCAAGGCAGGCGGTTTCCCGGGCGCGGTCAATCACCTCGGGCCCGTCATCGAGGACGTAACCGTCTGGTGCTCCAACGACTATCTCGGCATGGGTCAGAGCCCGGTGGTGCTGGAGGCCATGCACGCCGCCATCGACAGGTGCGGCGCGGGCGCCGGCGGCACCCGCAACATCGCGGGCACCAACCATTATCATGTGCTGCTGGAACGGGAGCTGGCCGACCTCCACGGCAAGGAAGCGGCGCTGCTCTTCACCTCGGGCTACGTGGCCAACCTCACCACGCTCAGCACCATCGGCGCCATGCTGCCCGACTGCGTGATGCTCTCGGATGCGCACAACCACAATTCGATGATCGCCGGCATCAAGCATTCGCGCGCCGACAAGCGCATCTTCGCCCACAACGATGTCGCCGACCTGGAGGCCAAGCTGCAAAGCATCGAGCCCGGCCGGCCGAAACTGGTGGCGTTCGAATCCGTCTATTCCATGGACGGCGATATCGCGCCCATCCAGGACATTCTCGACGTCTGCGGCAAATACGATGCCCTCACCTTCATCGACGAGGTTCATGCGGTCGGCATGTATGGCGAATGCGGCGCCGGCGTCGCCGAGCGCGAAGGCCTGATGGACCGGATCGACATCATCCAGGGTACGCTCGCCAAGGCCTTCGGCGTCATCGGCGGCTACATAGCCGGTTCCGCCGCCATGTGCGATTTCGTCCGTTCCTACGGCGACGGGTTCATTTTCTCGACCGCCATTCCGCCGGGCGTTGCCGCCGGCGCGCTCGCCAGCGTGCAGTACGTGAGGGCGCACAACGATCTCCGGGGACGCCTCCAGGAGCGGGCCGCCACCCTCAATGCCAAGCTGACCGCGGCCGGAATACCGGTGATGCCGTCGGTCAGCCATATCGTGCCGGTCATGGTGGGCGATCCGGTACTGTGCAAGCAGGCCGGCGATGCGCTGATGGAGCGCCACGGCATCTATGTCCAGCCGATCAACTATCCGACCGTTCCACGCGGTACCGAGCGGCTGCGGTTCACGCCGACGCCGCTCCACACCGATGCCCATATGGACGCGCTGGTCGCGGCGCTGAAGGACGTTTGGAGCCGGCTCGGCATAAAGGCCGCGGCCTGACCGGGCCCGTTCATTCTATCGCGGGCACCCATGTGCTAGTCTCCGGCCTATCCGGGTCCCGTAGAAGCACCGCGCCGCCGTGTATGCCGACAACACCCTGACGCCGAAAGAAGCCGTCCGCCTGTGCGCTCTCGGCATTCTCTCCGATGGCCCGAAGGCTTACGGCGATCTGGCGAACGAGATCCGGTATTTCGTCAGCCGGGTGACCGGCCCGTCGCTGGAACTGATGGGGGAATCCATCGAGCTGCTGCGCTACGAGGGGCTGGTCGAGCCGGCCGGCGAGGAAATTCCGGAGGGACAGGACCAGGTCCTGCAAATGACCGGCGAAGGGCGGGAGATGCTGGCGAGCCTGCTCACCGCCGACATCCGCGCCGAGGCGTCCAGCCTCAACGAGCTGGTCCTGGCGTTGAAGTTCCGGTTCATTCACCTGCTGCCCGACGGCGAGCGCGACCGGCAGATCGAAACGGTGATCGAAGCCTGCGACACCGAACTCGCCCGTCTGGGAGACCTGGCCGAGGGGCTCGAAGGCGACGGCGGCCTGCTCGCCGAGTGGCTGGGCCACGACCTGGAACGGTTGGAGAAACGCAGGCGCTGGCTGGTAACCCTCAAGACCCGGGGGTAATCGGGCGTTAGAACATGTGCTGGCCGCCGGTGACCCAGATTTCGGTGCCGGTGACGTAGGACGACTCATCGGTCGCGAGATAGAAGATCGCCTTGGCCACGTCCTCGGTGGTGCCCATCCGCTCCAGCGGAATTCGGGGAATGAGCATTTCGTATTCGGGCTGGATCATGTCGGTTTCGATCTCGCCCGGGCAAACGGCGTTGACCCGCACGCCGAGCGAAGCAAATTCGTTGGCCATTTCACGGGTGAGCGCGGAGAGCGCGGCCTTCGAGGACGAATAGGCGGAGCCGGCAAAGGGATGGATCTTGTGACCGGCGATGGAAGTGATGTTGACGATCGCCCCCCTGCCCTTTCTGAGGGCCGACGCAAAGCCGCGGCCCAGTTCCAGAGGCGCAAAGAAGTTGATATCGAACACCTCGCGCCACGCATCGATGTCGCCGTTCAGCACCCCGAGCCGCTCCTTGTAGGGCGTCTTCGGCGACATGCCCGCGTTGTTGACCAGGGCGTGCAAGGCATCGTCCCCGAGCTCTTCATTGGCCCGTTCGATCATCCGCCCGACGCTCTCGGGATCCGACAGATCGGTCGGAATGTGACAGGTCCACCGGGGATCCCGGCCGCATTCGGCGGGCACATCGTCCCTGGAGCAGGTGATGATCCGCCAACCCCGCCGCATGAAATGGATCGACGTCGCGTGACCGATTCCCCTGCTCGCGCCGGTGACGATGACAGTGTGCTCGAATTCGGCCATGGGCTCTCCGGTCTGGCGGCAGGACCCGCGGCGGCGCCGCGGTTCAGTGGGACATCAAAACCGGCAGTTCGGCCTCGGACAACACATGACGGGTCACGCCGCCGAGGATGATCTGGATCACCCGGCTATGGGTGTAGGCGCCCATGACCAGCAAATCCACGCCGTCCTTGCCGGCCTGCAGCAGCAGCGCCCGGCCCACCGAATGGCCGGCCGGAGAGACCGTCTGCTGTTCGCTGGAAACGCCGTGCCAGCTCAGATACCGGACCAGTTCGGAGGCAGATATGCGGCCCGCGGATTTTTCGGTCTCCACCGTGGTGATCGTCACCTTGGCCGCCTTTTGCAGGGCCGGCATTGCGCCGGCGACGGCCCGGGAGGCCTCCGCACTGCCGTTCCAGGCGATCGCCACGTTGGTCGGCGCCGTGGTCCGCGGATTGGGCGGGACGACCAGCACCGGTTTTCCGGTCTCGAAGATCGCCGCGTGCAATGTCATCAGGGACGGCCGCTCGACATCCCGGTCGGGACGGCCGATGACGATCAGGTCGGCCAGCCGGCCGTGCCGGGCCACAAGTTCGTCCTCGCGGCCGGTTTCGGTCGACCAGTTGACGGAAATCTCGTCGCTTGGCCCGTTTGCAGCCTCGGCCAAGCCGTGTGCGTCGCGAAATTCCTGGTAGTGGCGGTGCGCGACCTGCGTCCGGCTTTCGGCGTCCCGGTCGGCAAGCTCCATCATCTCCTCGATCATGGCGCCGGACATGCCCTCGCCGAGCAGCGGTACCGCTTCCTTCGAATCCGGCTGGGCATGAAAAATTTCCAGGTGCGCGTTATTGCGGCCGGCAATTCCATGGGCCACCGCGAGCACCGCCTCACCGGAGGGCCCGCCATCGAGCGGAACCAGGATGATCTTATGGGCCAAGGCTGTTCACCAGGGCTTGTTGGGCACGTATTTCAGCACCTGATCATGGACGGGGCCGAGAAATAATTCAACGAATTTCCAAAGACTTAACCCGGACCAGCCTGCTCCCCGGACGCCTCGATCTCGTCCCGGCGCTCATCCACGCCCTCCGGGTCCTGATGAATGAGAACCTCGGCATTCGGGAAGGCGTCCTCCACCTGATACATGACCTCGTCCGAGATCCTGTGCGCCTCCAACAGCGGCAGATGGCGCGGCAGCTCCAGATGGAGTTGGATAAAGGTATCCGGCCCGGCCGTGCGGGTGCGCATGTCGTGCACATCGAGAACCTCGGGATGGCCCATGGCGATGTCGCGGATCTTGATCCGGTCCTCGTCGGGCAGTTCCCTGTCCATCAGACTGTTGATGGATTCCCGGGCGATGGACAGCGACCCCCAACCCATATAGGCGACAATGGCGATGGCGAACAGCGGGTCGGCCAGCAGCCAGCCCTGATAGCTGGCGAGCAGCAGGGAGACGATGACCGCGGCGTTGACCAGAATGTCGACCCGGTAGTGAAGCGAGTCGGCCGCGATCGCGACCGAATTGGTCTTCTTGACCACATAGCGCTGGAACAGCACCAGCCCGAGGGTCAGGACGATGGCCAGGATCATCACCGCGATGCCGACAGCGCCGTTTTCGACCGGCATGGGATTGATCAGCCGGTCAGCCGATTCCAACAGCAGGAAAATACCGGAGCCGGCGATAAACGCCGACTGGGCGAGCCCGGCCAGGGGCTCCGCCTTGCCGTGCCCGAACCGGTGTTCCCGGTCCGCCGGCTGCAGCGCATGACGGACCGCCAGCAGGTTGACGATCGAGGCGCCGGCGTCGAGCAGGGAATCGACCAGCGAAGACAGCAGGCTGACCGACTCGGTGAACAGCCAGGCGCCGGTCTTGGCGAGGATCAGCACCGAAGCCACCGAGACGGACGCGTAGGTCGCGGCCCGCATCAACCGGGCGGCCTTGTCCTTCTCCAATATTTCCCTTGGCAGTGCGGTGCTCAATTCTCCCCCCGCATTGCGTCACCCGGCGATCACGGGTGCAGCTTCTCGCTGCGCCATCCGCCGTCTTCGCGATAATAGGCGGTCCGGTCATGAAGACGGAACCGTCTATCCGTCCAGAACTCGATCCGCTCGGCGATCAGCCGGTACCCGTCCCAATGGGGCGGCCGCGGCACGGCGCCGATGCCGAATCTCGCCGTGAACTCGGCTATTCGTTTTTCCAACTCGAAGCGGCCTTCCATCGGCCGGGATTGCTCGGACGCCCACGCGGCGATCTGACTGGCCCGGCTCCGGGTGGCGAAATAAGCGTCCGCCACCTCGTTGGAGACCTTCTCGACGGCCCCGTCGATCAACACCTCCCGCTTCAGGGCTTTCCAATAAAAACACAAGGATGCGCGCGGGTTTTCGGCCAGCTGGACGCCCTTCCGGCTTTCCGAGTTGGTGTAGAACACAAACCCGCCGTCATCGTCGATATCCTTCAGCAGGACCATGCGCACCGTCGGCGCGCCATCGGCGGACGCCGTCGCCAGCGCCGCCGCGTCGGTGTTGTAGGGTTCGGCCTCCTTGGCCTCGTCGAACCATTCCCGGAACAAGGAGACGGGATCGGCCGGATTCAGCGTTAATCTTTCATCCATGACTTGATTACTATACTGCTGGACAAGTCGACGGACGCCACAAGAAAGCCACAATTGTTTGCTCGTGTGGGTCCAATCACAGGCAATTTCGGTCTGGGTCGACGCATATAATTCACATATCATTCCAGTTTCCAAGGCACACCACTCAGAGGACCAAGTCAATGAACTCCCGACATCTCATCTCCGTAATTCTGATCACGGGATTTCTGGCCGCCTGCGTCGGTTCGCAAAACAGCCCGAAGCAAACGGTCGGAACCATTCTGGGCGCCGGCGCCGGCGCTTTGTTGGGCTCGCAAGTCGGTGACGGGAAAGGCCAGTTGGTCGCGGTGGCGCTCGGCACGCTTGGCGGCGCGTTCCTCGGCAGCGAGATTGGCAAAACCATGGACGAAGTGGACCGCATGAAGGCCGGCCAGACCCAACAAGCGGCGCTCGAGCGCAATCCGGTCGGCCAGGCGTCGAGCTGGGTCAATCCGGACAGCGGCAACAGCGGGCGGATCACGCCGACCCGGACCTATCAGACGGCGCGCGGCGAGGACTGCCGCGAGTACCAGCACGAAGTGACCATTAAGGGCCGCACCGAAGTGATCACCGGCACCGCCTGCCGCAATGCGGACGGCACCTGGCGGGCACTCAACTAGCCGAGAAGCCCGCCCGGCGATTCGGCGGCGCGGCATGATTGCCAACGAACGGGCGCTTGGGACAAACCGCCCAAGCGCCCGCCGCGCTTGACCATCGGCCCGCGATAAGGTTTTTCTCGCCGCAACGGGGCGATTTTCATATGCTGTCCCCCGGAACGACATCGTCAAAACGAGGCGTAAATGAGCGATAGCTCGGGCCTGATGGCCGGAAAAAAGGGCTTGGTCATGGGCGTGGCGAACGACCGGTCGCTGGCCTGGGCCATCTCGCGGGCCGTGCACGCGCAAGGGGCGGAACTGGCGTTCACCTATCAGGGCGATGCCCTGTTAAAGCGGGTCAGGCCGCTCGCCGACGGGATCGGTTCGGACCTGGTGCTGCCCTGTGACGTCACCGACGATGCCGGCGTCGATGCGGTGTTCGCCGAGCTCAAATCCAAATGGGGAAAGCTCGACTTCCTGGTCCATGCCATCGCCTATTCGGACAAGGAGGAGCTCAAGGGGAAATATCTGGATACCACCCCGGAGAACTTCTCCCGGACCATGCTCATCTCGTGCTACTCGTTCACCGCCGTCTGTCGGCGGGCGCAGGAACTGATGACCGATGGCGGCTCGCTCATCACCCTCACCTATGCCGGATCCGAGCGGGTCATGCCCCACTACAACGTCATGGGCGTCGCCAAGGCGGCCCTCGAGGCCAGCGTGCGTTATCTCGCCGAAGACCTCGGCGGCCAGGGCATCCGGGTCAACGCCATCTCCGCCGGACCGATGAAGACCTTGGCGGCGTCGGGCATCGGCGATTTCCGCTATATCCTCAAATGGAACGAATACAATTCGCCGCTCAGGCGCAACGTGACCGGCGACGACGTCGGCGGCGCCGGGCTCTACCTGCTCAGCGACCTGTCGTCCGGCGTCACCGGCGAAACCCATCACGTGGATTGCGGCTACAACATCGTCGGCATGAAGGCGATCGACGCGCCGGACATAACGGTGTCCAACGGTTCGGAAGCCGCCTGAGACATGGCCGGCAACTCCTTCGGGGAATTATTCAGATTTACCACCTTCGGCGAAAGCCATGGTCCGGCCATCGGCTGCGTGATCGACGGCACGCCGCCCGGCTTGAAGCTCGGCGAAGCCGATCTGCAGGTATGGCTGGACAAGCGCCGGCCCGGCCAATCCAGGTTCACCACCCAGCGCAAGGAAGCCGACAAGGCCCGGATTCTGTCCGGCACTTTCGCGGGCAAAACCACCGGAGCGCCCATTGCGGTGCTGATCGAGAATACCGACGCGCGCTCCAAGGACTATGACCCCATCAAGAATCTCTACCGGCCGGGGCACGCCGACTTCACCTACGATGCGAAGTACGGCTTCCGGGACTATCGCGGCAGCGGCCGGGCAAGCGCCCGGGAGACCGCCTGCCGAGTGGCGGCAGGCGCCGTGGCGCGCAAGATCCTGGGCTCGAAGATCAAGGTCCGGGGCGCGCTCGTCCAGATGGGCCCGCACGGCATCGACCGGAACAAATGGCGGTGGAGCCAGATCGGCAAGAACCCCTTCTGGTGCCCGGACGCCAAGGCCGCCGAACACTGGGCGGCGTACCTGGACGGCGTGCGGAAAGCCGGTTCCTCGACCGGCGCGGTGATCGAGATCGTCGCCTCCGGCGTGCCGGCCGGGCTGGGCGATCCCATCTACGACAAGCTGGACGCCGACATCGCCAAGGCGCTGATGAGCATCAACGCCGTCAAGGGGGTCGAGATCGGCGCCGGGTTCGAGGCCGCGCGCCTCAGCGGCGAGGAAAACGCGGACGAGATGCGGATGAAGGACGGGAGCCCCCAGTTCCTCTCCAACAAGGCCGGCGGCGTCCTCGGCGGGATCTCGTCCGGCCAGGACGTGGTGGCCCGCTTCGCCGTCAAGCCGACGAGCTCGATTCGCACCCCGCGGGATACGGTGACCACCAAGGGCAGAAACGCCACGGTGTCGACCAAGGGCCGTCACGACCCGTGCGTCGGAATCCGCGCCGTCCCGGTGGGCGAGGCCATGGTCGCCTGCGTGCTGGCGGATCACCTGCTGCGCCATCGCGCAATCGGCGGCAAGGTCTAGCCGGCGCGGCGCCATGCCCCAGCCGGATCACATCGTCCGCGTCCCCCTTCCCGACCCGGAGACCCTGGACGAGGACACCAGGAAATACTTCGCCATCTGCGAGGAAAAGCTCGGCCTGGTGCCGAATGTGCTCCGCGCCTACACCGGAAATATCGAGAAGTTCCGCAACTTCACCGCGTTCTACAACACGCTGATGCTGGATGAGGAAACGTGCGGCCTCTCCAAGCTCGAGCGCGAGATGATCGCGGTGGTCGTCTCGTCGGTGAACCGCTGCTACTACTGTCTGGTCGCCCACGGCCAGGCCGTCCGCCAACTCTCCGGCGATCCCGAGCTCGGTGAAATGATGGTGATGAACTACCGGGTCGCGGAACTCGAGCCCCGCCAGCGGGCAATGCTCGATTTTGCCTGGAAGCTCACCGAGGCCCCCCACGACATCGCCGAGGCCGACCGCCGGTCGCTCCGCGACGCGGGCTTCACCGAGCAGGATATCTTCGACATCTGTGATACGGCGGCGTTCTTCAACTACACCAATCGCATGGCCCATGGGCTCGATATGATGCCCAATGCGGACTACCACAAAATGGATCGCTAGCCCGCATTTCTCCCGGCGATCAGGAACTCGACGTTTCCCTCCGGACCCCTGACGGGGCTTTCGCTCAATCCGATGACCGACCAGCCGGGCAGCGAGTCCAGCCAGTCCCGCATGTCGTCGCACACCGCCCGATGCAGCGCCGGGTCGCGAACCACGCCCTTCCTGCCGACCTGCTCCCTGCCGACTTCGAACTGAGGCTTGATCAGCGCGACGAGGTGAGCGCCGGGCGCCGCCAGGGCCAGCGCCGCCGGCAATACCGTCTTCAGGCCGATGAAGCTGGCATCGCATACCACCACGTCCACCGGCGCCGGAATTTCGTCCGGCGACAGATGGCGCGCGTTGGTCCGCTCCAGGACCACCACGCGCTCGTCCCGGCGGAGCTTCCACGCGAGCTGGCCGTGACCGACATCGACCGCATAAACCCGCGCGGCACCCCGGCTCAAGAGCACGTCGGTAAATCCGCCGGTGGACGCGCCGACGTCGATGCACACCTTGTCCGACGGATCGATCCCGAATTCGGTCAGTCCGTGATCGAGTTTCAGGCCGCCTCGCGACACCCAGGGATGATCCCGGCCCCGCACGTCGAGGGGCGCGTCCTCGGCGATCCGCGTCCCCGGCTTGTCCAAGCGGGTTTCACCGGAATACACCAGGCCGGCCATGACGGTCGATTGCGCGCGCGCGCGGCTTTCCGCGAGGCCGCGGTCGACCAGCAACTGGTCCAGTCTGCGTTTGGAAGTCGAGCTTGTCTTCTTGCGCCCCGCGCCGGCGGGCTTCGCCATGGCTTCGGTGGGCCTTACGCCCTGGCGGGCTGGTGGGCGCCGTCCTGTTCCGCTCCGGCGTCCCCTTCCAGTCCCAGCGCGCCCAGGGCGGTGGCGACGATATCGGCGGTGCGAAGGCCGGCGAGCTGATATTGAAGATCGGGCTTGTCGTGATCGAAGAACACATCGGGCAGGATCATCGGCCGGATTTTGAGGCCTCCATCCATGATGCCCCTGGCCGCCAGGCATTGCATGACGTGCGCCGCGAAGCCGCCGATGGCGCCTTCCTCGATGGTGATCAGCACCTCGTGCTCCTTGGCCAGGCGCACCACCAAATCCTCGTCCAGGGGCTTGCAGAACCGCGCATCGGCCACGGTCGTCGTCAGTCCGCGGGCGGCAAGGTCCTCCGCCGCGAGCAGCACTTCGCTCAGCCGGGTCCCGAAACTCAGGATGGCCACCGCCGTTCCTTCCTGGATGATCCGGCCCTTGCCGATTTCCAGCGGCACGCCCATCTCGGGCATCTCCACCCCGGTTCCCTCGCCGCGCGGATAGCGGAACGATGACGGCCGATCGTCGATTTCGGCGGCGGTCGCCACCATATGGACCAGCTCCGCCTCGTCGGCGGCCGCCATGACCACGAAATCGGGCAGGCACGCGAGATAGTTGATGTCGTAGGACCCGGCGTGGGTGGCGCCGTCGGCGCCGACCAGCCCCGCCCGGTCGATGGCGAAGCGCACCGGCAGCTTCTGGATGGCCACGTCATGGACGATCTGGTCGTAACCGCGCTGCAGGAAGGTGGAGTAGATGGCGACGAACGGCCGGTAGCCCTCGGTGGCGAGACCGGCGCCGAACGTTACCGCGTGCTGTTCGGCAATGCCGACATCGAAGGTGCGTTCAGGGAAGACCTTGCCGAACTTGTCGAGGCCCGTGCCCGACGGCATCGCCGCCGTCACCGCGACGATCTTGTCGTCCTTTTCGGCCTGCTTGATCAGGGACTCGGCGAAGACGCCGGTATAGGACGGCGCGTTGGGGGTCGGCTTGTTTTGTTCACCGGTAACCACGTCGAACTTGGAGACGCCATGATACCTGTCGGCGGCGTTCTCGGCGGGTTCGTAGCCATGCCCCTTCTCGGTGACGACATGGAGCAGGACCGGCCCGGCCACTTCCGAATCCCGAAGGTTCTTCAGAACCGGAAGCAGGTGGTCCACGTTGTGGCCGTCGATGGGACCGACATAGAAGAAGCCCAACTCCTCGAATAAGGTGCCGCCGGTGAGAATGCCGCGGGCGTATTCCTCGGCCCGCAGGGCGGTAACTTCGAGCCGGCGCGGCAATTTGCTCGCCGTCTCCCTGGCAAAGTGGCGGAGCGACCGGTAGGGTTTGGACGAGATCAGCCTGGACAGATAGGCGCTCATGGCGCCCACCGCCGGGGCAATGGACATGTCGTTGTCGTTGAGGATCACGATCAGACGCGAATCCATCGAACCGGCATTGTTCATCGCCTCGTAGGCCATGCCGGCGCTCATGGCGCCGTCGCCGATGACGCACACGACGTTTCTGGAGCCGCCGTCGAGGTCCCGCGCCACGGCCATGCCGAGCCCGGCCGAAATGGAGGTCGAACTGTGGGCCGCGCCGAACGGGTCATACTCGCTTTCGGTGCGCTTGGTGAAGCCCGACAATCCGCCGCCCTGCCGCAGGGTGCGGATGCGGTCCCGCCGTCCGGTAAGAATTTTGTGCGGATAGGCCTGATGGCTGACGTCCCAGATCAACCGGTCGTCCGGAGTGTTGAAGATGTGGTGAAGCGCGACGGTCAGCTCGACCACGCCCAGGCTGGCCCCGAGGTGCCCGCCGATATGGGAAACCACGTCAATGGTCTCGGACCTGAGTTCATCCGCCAGCTGCTTGAGCTGGTCCGGATCGAGCTCCCGCAAATCAGCGGGAAGGTTGACGGTATCGAGAAGCGGCGTTTCGGTCATTCCGTTCCAGTCCCCGGTTGGACGAGGTTCCAAAGTACGACCTAAGTGCTTGATATACTCTGATTCTATACCTCAGTTTCGCCGATTTACAACAAAATCCGCGAGTTGGCACAAATTCACCGCCTTGTCGTCGAACGGCCCCAAATGGGCGGCGGCCTGATCGGCCAGCATCCGGGCCTGTTCGCGGGCCCTCTCGGCCCCCAACAGCGAAACGAACGTCGCCTTTCCGGCCGCCTCGTCCTTGCCCGCCGTTTTGCCCAGCACCGCCGTATCCCCCTCCACGTCGAGCAAATCGTCGACGATCTGAAAGGCGAGACCCAGATCATGGGCGTAGGCGCTCAGCATGTGCATCTGATGATCCGTCGCCCGGCCGAGAATCCCCCCGGCGGCACAGGCGAAATTGATCAGCGCGCCGGTCTTCATCCTCTGGAGGCGGGTGATCTCCGCGACGTCGAAATCGTGATCTTCCGCAACCAGATCGATCATTTGCCCGCCAACCATACCCTGCGCCCCCGCCGCTCCGGCCATTTCCAGCGCCAGATCGCAGCGCACGTCCGAGTTGGGATGGGTATCCGGGTCGGCAACGACTTCGAAGGCCAGGGTCAGGAGCGCGTCGCCGGCGAGGATGGCCGTCGCTTCGTCGAATTTCACGTGACATGTGGGCTGGCCCCGCCGCAGGTCGTCATCATCCATGGCGGGCAGATCATCATGGATCAGCGAATAGGTATGAACCATTTCGATGGCCGCGGCGACCCGTTCGGAGCGCTCGCGCGACACGTTGAACATGTCCGCCCCGGCCATCACCAGAAACGGGCGGATGCGCTTTCCGCCGCCGAGGGACGAGTAGCGCATCGCCTCCATGACCCGCTCCTCGTGACCGTCGCCGTCGGGCAGCAGGCCGGCGAGGCAGTCCTCGACGGCCTCCGCCGAGCGCGCCAGCGCGGTTTCAAATTCGGAGGTTGCGCTCACTGATCGACTTCGGCCGGTTCCGTCGACGAATTGCCTTCGGGATCGACGCTGATCTTGTCGATGCGGGCCTTGGCTTCCTTGAGCTTGGCTTCGCAGTGTTTCTTCAGCTGGGTCCCCCGCTCGTAGGCGGTGATCGCCTTGTCCAGATCGCTGTCGCCGTCCTCGAGCGCACCGACGATTTCCTCCAACTCCGCCAACGCCTCTTCGAAGCTCAGCTTGGCGATGGCGGCATCTTCGTTCTTGTCAGCCATGAATCTCCCCTGAAAAGACCGGCAAAGTTTACGATCCCGCTTCGCCCGCCGCAATCAAGACCCGGACATGGGCGGCAACCGAATCGGCAAGCGCCTGAAGGTCATATCCGCCTTCGAGGCTGGAGACGACCCTCCCCCCGCTGAACGATGCGGCGATGGACGTAATTTCCCGGCTGACCCACGCGAAGTCGTCAGTGGTCAACTCCAGTTGGCACAACGGGTCCCGGAGATGGGCGTCGAACCCGGCGGATACGAATATCATCTCCGGCGCGAACATCTCCAGCGCCGGAAAAATGGCCTCGCCGTAAACCGACCGGAATTCGGCCGATCCGGCGCCCGGCGGCAGCGGCACGTTGATCACCATGTCGCCCCGGCTCTCGGTACCGGTGCCCGGATAGGCGGGAAATTGGTGGCTGGAGGCGAAGAACATGCCGTCGGCCTCGGACAGGATGGCTTCGGTGCCGTTGCCGTGATGGACGTCGAAATCCACCACCGCGATCCGTTCGAAGCCATGAACCGCCTGCGCATGCAGCGCGCCGACGGCGACATTGCTGAAAAGGCAAAATCCCATGGCCCGGCGGCTTTCCGCATGATGGCCGGGGGGACGGACGGCGCAAAAGGCGTTGGCCGCATCGCCGCCGGCCACGGCATCCACCGCCGCGCACACGCCGCCCGCCGCCCGCAGCGCCGCAGCGCCGGAGGCCGGTGAAAGATAGGTGTCGGGGTCCAGCGCCAGGAACCCGGATTCGGGAACATTGTCGAGGATGGCCGATACATGGCCGGGCGAATGGGCGCGCTCCAGCATTTCGGCCGTCGCCTCGGGCGCCTCCCGCCGGTCGAGGCCGTCGAACTCGTTGGCGGAGAGGGCATCGAGGACGGCCCGCAGACGATCCGGGCTTTCCGGATGACCGGGGCCGGGTTGATGCTCGATACAGGCGGGGTGGGTATAGAGTGCGGTGGACAACAACTGGCTCCGTTCGGGGCCTCACGACAACACGGCCCTCAATCGGATGTTACTAGCACACCCAGCCAAAAAGGCGATGATTGGTTGATCGTTCGCGGTCCATCCACTAGGTTGCGGACCTCGACTAAGCCCTTGACTTTGCTCACGAAACACATTTTCAAGGGCAAATATGCTTTTTCAGGGGTAAATTGAATCCCGGTGGCGCCTCGATCCGGCGACGGAAACCCCTGAGGCGGACGTTTAAGACCCGAACCACCGGCAATTGAAGGCATTCACCGGGCGGTCGCTCCAGGTATGAGGCGGCCGTCGAGAGGGGGAAGATTTGAAGAAGTCGATTTATCCGCTGGGCTTTTTTGGCGCACTGGTACTGGGAGCCGGTGCGCTGGTTATCGAATCGATTCCGCCGGCCATGTCCCAAGGCGGTCCAAGTCCCGAGGCGCGGGCCGTCATCCAGAACCTGAGCGACGAGGAACGGCAGAAATTCTTCTCCCTCGCCCCCGAAGAGCGCCGGGCGTTTATTCAGAAGAAGCTGGCGGAACAAAATGCCGGGGGCCGTTCCGCACCCGGCGGCGGCCAGGCTTCCCAGCGGCCTCAGCGACCCCAGGGAGGCCCCGGCGGCGGACAAGGCGCCGGAC
>JAPPFK010000076.1 GCA_028823885.1 Rhodospirillales bacterium
CGGTCGTCGCCGGTCGCATCGCGCGTGACGGCGAGCGGCTGATCTTCAACTACGGCCGGAGCTATCTGGACCGGAATGACCGCATTCCGATCCACGAACCTGAACTGCCGCTGCGCGGCGGTGCGATCGCGCCCGAAGTGGGGTTGAGCATGGCCGGATGCCTGCGCGACGCCTCGCCCGATGCGTGGGGCCGTCGCGTCATCCTGAACCGGACCCTCGGACGCAAGGGCAAGGATGCCGATACCGCCGAGCTCGACGAACTGACCTACCTGCTGGAGTCCGGCTCCGACCGAATCGGCGCCCTGGACTTCCAGCGCTCCCCTTCCGAGTACGTGCCGCGCGCCGCCCGAGCCGCGACGCTCGAGGAGCTGCTGAGCGCCGCCGAGAAAGTCGAGAATGGCGTGCCTCTGTCGCCCGATCTCGATCAGGCGCTGCTGCATGGCACGTCGATCGGCGGCGCGCGCCCGAAGGCGATGATCCAGGACGGCGACACGAAGCTGATCGCCAAGTTCTCGTCTTCGGCCGACACCTACAACGTGGTAAAGGCGGAATATGTCGCCATGCGCCTCGCCGCCGAGGCGGGGCTTGACGCCGCCCCCGTGCGTCTCGAGCGCGTGGCCGGCAGGGACGTGCTGCTGGTCGAGCGATTCGACCACACGAAGGTGAAAGACGGCTGGACGCGGAAGGCGATGGTGTCGGCGCTGACGCTGTTCCTTCTCGATGAGATGATGGCGCGTTACGCCAGCTATGAAGTCTTCGCGGAGATTATCCGGCACCGCTTCACCTCGCCGAAGGCGACGTTGCACGAGCTGTACGGACGGCTCGTGTTCAACGTCCTGTGCGGCAACACCGACGATCACGCCCGCAACCATGCGGGCTTCTGGGACGGCGAACACCTGACCCTGACGCCCGCCTATGACATTTGCCCGCAGATGCGCTCCGGCAATGCGGCCGGCCAAGCGATGCTGATCGCCGGGGACAATCGGACGAGCACGCTTGCGGCCTGCCTCGAGGCCGCGCCGAATTTCCAACTCGGCGAGAAAGCGGCGAAAGACATCATCGCCCGGCAGATCGGCGCCATCCGGGACGCCTGGGACGACATCCGCGAGGAAGCCGCATTGACCGAAGTCGAAGACAGCCTGTTCGGCCGGCGAATCTTTCTGAACGACTATATCTTCGAAGGCGCTCCGAAAGGCCCGTGGTGACGGAGACCTCGCCGCGCCTCCGCGGGAGCGAAGGGAGACCGGCGCGATTCGATCCGGCCGGCGGCATCCACGTTGTTCTGGATTACCCGGACATAGCCTGTCCTCCGGCCGGCGAAGCCGGCCTGTGCCGTCCGAAAGTCGGCTTCGGCCGACTGAAGGCCGGTCCGGTGGGCCCGGCCATGACGCTTTGGCGGGGAGCCTTGCCCCCTCACCAGCGGATCACGCCGCTCCGGTCTTCTCCCGCTGCCGGACGATCCACCAGACGATCACCGCGCCCACCAGTTTGCTCAGCGTCTGGATCAGCACCGCGAACGGCGAGCCGAACCCGGCCATGTAGAGAAACACCGCGCTGTCGACCGGGGTGGCGACGATGCTGGAGAGCAGGATCCGCTGGGACAGGGTCCGGCCGGTGAAGGTGTAGATCGCCCAGTCGATGAATTCGGCGACCAGGAAGGCCGCGACGCTGGCCATGGCGATCTGGGGGCTGGCCATGAAGTAGCTGATGGCGCCGCCGGCGAGCATGGCGATGATGACCCAGTGCCCGATTTCCCGCTGGGCGAAATCCCGGGAGACGAAAATGAACCCGACGATCAGGGAGACCGGCGGCCATGCCGCGCCGTTCGGCAGAATGACGGGATCGACCACGGAGAACGCCCAGTTCACGGCGACGATCAACGCGATGTAGATACCGGTCTGAAGAAATTTCATTTCCGAGCCCAACTCCCGACGTCCGGCGAATGCCGCAGGCGGCTAAATAGCACACCGGTGTGTATTGTCGAGCCCACAAAGACGTTGATTTTCCCCGCGTCCCGACCATAGTGCGGCCACGCCTTATCCAAGGCTTAACTCTTTCCGGTCACTCATTCGCCTTGATGATCATCGCACTGCAAATCATCGGTGGGTTCCTGCTGTTGCTGGGCGGGGCCGAAATCATGGTCCGCGGCGCCGTCGCGCTGGCGCGGCGGTTCGGCATTTCGGCGCTGGTCATCGGCATGACCGTCGTGGCCCTCGGGACCTCGGCGCCCGAACTGCTGGTGTCCCTGAACGCGGCGCTGTCGGGCGCGCCGGGGTTGGCGGTCGGCAACGTGGTCGGTTCGAACATCGCGAATATTCTGCTGATTCTCGGCGCGGCGGGCCTCGTGACGCCCATTGCCTGCGCCGCCGCCGGGCTTCGCCGGGACGGCGCCATATTGCTGGCCGGCACGCTGATTTTCTCGGCGTTGTCATTTCGCGGCGTGGTCGACGCCTGGTCGGGCGCCGTCCTGCTGATCGCCTTCTCGTACTTCCTCTGGAACTCCTACAAGCGCGAGGCCGCCGGCGAAGGCGGCACGGCCGGGGAAGCCGGGGATTTGGGCGTACCGCCGGCAAACCTGCTCGTCGCGGTCCTGATGTTCCTTGCCGGACTCGCGGCCCTGCTCGCCGGATCCGAGTTGGTGGTGCGGGGCGGCGTGGCGGCGGCCCGCCTGTTCGGCGTGAGTGACGCGGTGATCGGGTTGACGGTGGTGGCCGTCGGCACCTCGCTGCCCGAACTCGCCGCGTCGGTGGTCGCCGCCTATCGCGGCCACACGGATGTGGCGCTCGGCAACGTGGTCGGCAGCAATATGTTCAACGTTCTGGGGGTCATCGGCGTCGTCGCCGTGGTCACGCCGGTCACGGTCGAGGCCCGGGTGGTCGATTTCGACATCTGGATCATGATCGGGGCGACGCTGCTGCTTCTGCCGTTCATGATGGGCGGCCTGCGTCAAATCGGCCGGGCGCCGGCGCTGGCCTTCCTGATCATGTATGTCGCCTATATCGGCGCCATCGGCCTCGGCGTCGATCGTATCCCTCCCGCCTGATCTGCGTCTATCGCTGCCCCCAAAGCGAGGATGCCCGTGTCAAGCACGGGCATGACGCTCTGGTTTGTGTCGCCAAATAGAATTCGTCATGGCCGGGCGCCACTGGACCGGCTTTGCCGGCCAGCCGGCAAAGTGGCCCGGCCATCCACGCGGGACCGACTTCCTTGCGCAGCGGCTGGGGACTCTTATGCTGCACCCATGACAAACGAACCCTCCGGCACGGTCCTGATCACCGGCGCCGCCCGGCGCATCGGCAAGGCAATCGTCGACGCGCTGGCCGGGGATGGTTGGCGAATCGCGCTCCACTATGGCGGCTCTGCCGAAGAAGCCGAGGCCGGGGCGGCCGATCTCCGGGCGCGGGGCGCCGAGGTGGCCCTCTACGAAGCCGACCTCCGGGACGAGGCCCAGGTCCGGGGATTGATCCCACGCATCGCCGGCGACATGGGCACGCTCGACTGTCTGGTCAATAACGCCTCGGTGTTCGAGCGCGACTCTCTCGGCGATGCCGCCCGGGAAAGCTGGGATGCGCACATGGAGGTCAATCTGCGGGCGCCGTTCGTTCTCACCCAAGCCTTCGCGGAGCAGTACCGGGGCGAAAACGGCAATATTATCAACATTCTGGACCAAAGGGTGTGGAACCTGACGCCGCATTTTTCATCCTACACCTTGAGCAAGGCCGGTCTCTGGACCCTGACCCGGACCACCGCGCAGGCGCTGGCGCCCGCCATCCGGGTCAATGCGGTCGGACCGGGCCCGACCCTGCCGTCGCCGCGGCAGTCGGAAGACGGGTTCCGGGCGCAGTGGGAGCGGACCCCCCTGGCCCGGCGGGTCGACCCGCAGGAAATTGCCTCGGCGGTGCGCTTTATCCTTGCGACGCCGTCCATGACCGGGCAAATGATTGCTCTCGACTCCGGACAGCATCTCGGCTGGGCTTCCCCGGCCGCCGGTGCCGGTGACGAAGACGAATAGACCTATCGGGAAGGACCGATCCGACCATGCCCCCATCCGGTTCAAATGTGGTTCATGCCTTCCGGATCGCCGATGCCAAGACGTCGGTCCGGCATGTATTCATCCGCGACCTTGTGCTGACCTGCTTCATCGGCGTCCACAAACATGAACGCAAACAGAGCCAGCGCGTGCGGATCAATCTCGACCTGGCGGTGCGGGAGGGCCTCGCCGCGATCGACGACAGACTGGAGCATGTGGTGTGCTACGAGGACGTGGCGGACGGCATTCGGGCGCTGATCGCGGACGGCCATGTCAACCTGGTCGAGACCTTGGCCGAACAGATCGCCGACATGTGCCTCTCCGACGAGCGGGTCACCGTCGCCCGGGTCCGAATCGAAAAGCTCGACGTGTTCGAGGACGCCGCAAGCGCCGGCGTGGAGATCGAGCGGTCCCGCATTTCCTGAGCCGCTTCTTCGGCAACGGGGCGCAACCCATTGCGATTATGACATTTTATTGACCAAAGGGCGCGCAAGTTGTGCACAGGATGCGGGGCTTTCGGGTTTTATTCCCGTAATGCGGCCATGCCCTTCAAATGACAGGGATGTGAGTGAATTTGATTAAAAAATCCATTAATATCAATGCGTTAAAAAACCGGACCCATTAGGTGCAAATCGTGCCGTCAACAAAAGAGCCAAGCCGCGGCGGGCAGCCGCACTGTTTTCAACAAGCTTATTCACAGCGTTGGCGGATATAATTCGAGTTAAGCAAATCCCGAGTGGATGGACTCATCCGCGACGGCGCATTTGCGGCGGAATATACCGATAGAGCGTTTCACGTGAAACAATGTGGATCGCTCCAGGGCCACGCCGAGGGTGTACGCGAGAACATGTCCAAGGACGGCAACGAAATCGTCGGACCGCGCCGGACGGAATACCGGCTCAAGACCGAGCCGAAAGTGTCCGCGCTCAAGGGGGCCGAAATCATCAAGTCCTGTCTGCCCGAGGCGCCGGCCACGCCCGGCGTTTACCGGATGGTCAACCAGGCCGGCGACGTCCTCTACGTCGGCAAGGCGAAAAACATCCGCAAGCGGGTGACCAGCTACGTCAACCCGAACCGCCAATCGCCGCGCATCCGGCGCATGGTCGCCCAGACCCGGTCCATGGAGTTCGTCTCGACGCACACCGAGGCCGAGGCGCTGCTACTCGAGGCCGACCTGATCAAGAAGCTGACGCCGCGCTACAACATCCTGCTGCGCGACGACAAGTCCTTCCCGTCGATTCTCATCACCGGCGACCACGCCTTCCCGCAGGTGCTGAAGCATCGCGGGGCGCGCAAGCGGGAAGGCGAATATTTCGGGCCCTTCGCGTCGGCCGGCGCGGTCAATCAGTCCCTGCATGTCATGCAGCGGGCCTTTTTGCTCCGCACCTGCACGGATTCGGTTTTCGCGGCGCGCACCCGGCCCTGCCTGCTGCATCAGATCAAACGGTGCGCGGCGCCCTGCGTCGGCCGCATCGGCGAGAGCGAGTACGGCGACCTGGTCGCCCAGGCGCGCGATTTCCTCACCGGCAAGTCGGCGGAAATTCAGCGCGAGCTGTCCCGCCGGATGCAGGCGGCGAGCGACGCCCAGGCGTACGAGAAGGCCGCGGAAATCCGGGACCGGATCAAGGCCATGACCAGCGTGCAGGCGCGCCAGGATATCAGCGCCCAGGGCCTGGAAGACGCCGACGTCATCGCTCTCCATCAGGCGGGCGGACAGAGCTGCATCCAGGTGTTTTTCGTCCGGGGCGGCTACAACTTCGGCAACCGCGCCTACTATCCGTCCCATGGCGGCGAGGCGACCAGGGACCAGATTCTCGAAGCCTTCGTGGGGCAGTTCTACACCAACAAGGAGCCGCCCCGGCTGCTGCTGCTCAGCGACCAGGTGACCGAGCCGGCCCTTTTGGCGGCTGCGCTGACCGAAAAGGCCGGCCGCAAGGTGCGGCTGCAGGTGCCCAGGCGCGGCGACAAGCTGGGCTTGGTCGCTTTCGCTCTCGAAAACGCCGAACGGGCGCTCGGCCGGCGTCTCGGCGAAAGCGCGACCCAGCGGGAGCTGCTCGACGGCGTGGCCGAGTTGTTCGAGTTGGACAATCGCCCCGAACGCATCGAGGTGTACGACAACAGCCATATCTCCGGCGCCAAACCGGTCGGCGGGATGATAGTCAGCGGTCCCGACGGGTTCGTGAAGAACGCCTATCGAAAGTTCAACATCCGCTCGGCGGGGCCCGCCGGCGGCTCGGCCGAGGCCGAGGCGGGCGACGACTACGCCATGATGCGGGAGATGCTGACCCGGCGTTTTGCCCGGGCGCTGAAGGAGGATCCGGACCGGGCCGAGGGGCAATGGCCGGATTTGGTGCTGATCGACGGCGGCGCCGGACATTTGAGCGCCGCCAGGGAGGTGTTCGACGAACTCGGCGTCAACGATGTCGCGCTCGCCGCGATCGCCAAGGGCCCGGACCGCAATGCCGGGCGCGAGCGGATTTTCGTCCCCGGGCGCCGGCCCTTTCGCTTGGACAACCGCGACCCGGTCCTCTATTTTCTCCAACGTCTCCGGGACGAGGCGCACCGGTTTGCCATCGGCGGCCACCGGGCGCGGCGTTCCCGGGACATGGAACGGTCGCCCTTGGACGAAATCGAGGGTATCGGCGGCGTCCGGAAGAAGGCCCTGCTGCATCATTTCGGGTCCGCGAAAGCGGTTTCCCAGGCGGGGCTGGCCGACCTGGAGGCGGTCGAGGGAATAAGCAAAGCGATGGCGGCCAGAATTTACGGCTGGTTCCACGCCGAGGACTGACGAGACCGGGCATCCCGGCAAGGGGAAACAGGTCCGATGCTGACACAGTTGCCGAACATGCTGACCATGTCGCGGATCGCCGCGATCCCGGTCCTGGTGGCGAGTTTCTATTTGGACTCGCCCTTCGGCAATTGGCTCGGGCTGGCAATTCTGGCGCTCGCCGGCCTCACCGATTTCTTCGACGGATACGCCGCCCGCGCGCTCAGGCAGCAATCCCTGTTCGGAAAATTCCTCGATCCCGTCGCCGACAAGCTGCTGGTCTCGGCGCTGTTGCTGATGCTGGTCTGGTCCGAACGGGTCGATGGACTGGCGGTGCTGCCGGCGGTGGTCATCCTGTGCCGGGAAATTCTGGTGTCGGGACTGCGGGAGTTTCTGGCCGGTGTCCGGGTCGGCGTGCCGGTGAGCAAGCTGGCCCGCTGGAAGACGGCCCTGCAGATGGTGGCCCTCGGCTTCCTGATCGTCGGCCCCGCGGGCCCCGATTTCGGCCCGTTCTCGACCACTCAGATCGGTGAAATAGGCCTGTGGCTCGCGGCGCTGCTGACCTTGGTAACCGGCTACGACTATCTACGGGCGGGGTTTCGCCACATCGAGGCGGCGGACAACGAACAAGCCGCGGCCAAGGATGCGGGCTGAGAGACCGGTTCATGCGGATCTTCGGCATTATCGGTTGGAGCGGCAGCGGCAAGACGACGCTGGTGGAGAAACTGCTGCCCGAACTGATCCGCCAGGGAAACAGCGTTTCGACCCTGAAGCACGCGCACACCCAATTCGATATCGACCGTCCGGGCAAGGACACCTTCCGTCACCGCGAGGCGGGGGCGACCGAGGTGATGATCGGCACGTCGAGCCGCTGGGCGTTGATGCACGAGCTTCGCGGCGAGGAGGAACCGACCCTCGATGAGCTGGTGGCGCTGATGACCCCCGTCGATCTGCTGATCGTCGAGGGGTTCAAGTACAATCCCCACCCCAAAATCGAGGTCCACCGGCCGAGCGTCGGCAAGCCGATGATCCAAGGCGAAGACCCGTACATCGTCGCGATCGCCAGCGACGAACGCCTGGAGGACGCCACGGTGCCGGTGCTGGACATCAACGATGCCGGGGCAGTGGCCGGATTTATCATCGAGCATTGCCGCCTGAAGGCCGCCTGAGGACGGCATGAAGTCGCCCACCTTCAACGATTGTTTCGCGACATCGGGCGCCCGGATGACCGTCGCCGAGGCGCTCCACCGGTTCTCCGAAAAGCTGGCGCCGACGGTGGGGACCGAGGAAGTAGCGACCCGGGCCGCGGCCCGCCGGCTGCTCGCCCGGGACATCGTTTCGGCGCGCCGGATCCCGCCCCACGACAATGCCGCCGTCGACGGATTTGCGGTATTTTTCGATGACCTCGACCCGGACGCTCCAACGACCCTCGGTATCGGCGGCACCGTCGCCGCCGGCCATCCGTTGGGCCGGTCCGCCGAACGGGGCAGCGCCTACAAGATTTTTACCGGCGCGCAGGTGCCGGAGGGCGCCGATACCATCTTCATGGTCGAGGATTGTGAAATCTCGGGTGCGACGGTGACGCTTCCCGACGGGATCAAGCGCGGGGCCAATCTGCGCCTTGCCGGCGAAGACGTGCAGGCGGGCGATGTGGTGATGCGCCGGGGTATGCTGCTACGGCCCCAGGAAATCGGCATGGCGGCGTCCCTGGGGCTGGAACGGCTGCCGGTCTACCGCCGTCTCAGGGCGGCCGTGTTCTCGACCGGGGATGAGGTGCGGGACCCGGGAGAGACGCTGGATGACGGCAGCATCTACGACATCAACCGGTACACCCTGTTGAGCCTGCTGGACGGGTTGGGCTGCGCGCCGACGGACCTTGGAATTTTCAAGGACGAAGCGGACGTGATTCGCCAGGGTCTCGCCGATGCCGCCGCGGATCATGACGTGGTGATCACGTCCGGCGGGGTGTCCATGGGCGAGGAAGACCATATCCGCGGCGCGGTCGAGGATTTGGGCAGCCTGTTCTTCTGGAATCTCGCCATCAAGCCCGGCCGGCCCATCGCGCTCGGCTGCATCCCGGGCGGCGGCGGCGAAGTGCCGTTCATAGGGCTTCCCGGCAATCCGGTGGCGAGCATGGTGACGTTCATGCAGATCGCCCGCCCGATCCTGTTGCGCCTCGCCGGGGCCGAAAATCTCAGGGCGGCCTCCTATCGGGTGCCTTCCGCCTTCGACTTCAAGAAGAAATCCGGGCGCCGGGAGTGGCTCAGGGCCCGGCTGGAGGCGCAGGCTGACGGCACCCTGGCGGCGGTCAAATTCCCGGAAGAAGGGTCGGGAATTTTGACATCCATGGTTCAATCTGATGGGTTGGTGGTGCTCGACGAGGCCTGCGAGGCGGTGCGGGCCGGCGAGCTTGTCGAATTCGTTCCGTTCAACGAGGTGCTGCGGTGAAATTGGTGTATTTCGCCTGGATGAAGGAAAAGGCGGGCATCGGCGAGGAGACCGTCAACCCGCCGGCCACCGTGACCGATCTCGGCCAGCTCGTCGAATGGCTGAAGGAGAGGGGCGAGCCCTACACCAGCATGTTCCAGAACATGGCCGCGATCCGCGCGGCGATCAATTACGAGTACGTGAAAATCGACGCGGCGGTCGGCCCGGACGACGAGGTCGCCTTCTTTCCGCCGGTAACCGGGGGCTAACGGCATGATCCGGGTGCAGGCCGAGGACTTCGATCCGGGCGCCGAGCTCGAGGCGCTTACCAGGGGCAACGCCGGGATCGGGGGCGTGTGCTCGTTCATCGGGCTGGTGCGGGACGTCGCCGACGGCGAACGGATCGGGGCCATGACCCTCGAGCACTATCCCGAGATGACCCGCCGCCGGCTGGAAGAGATCGAAGCCGAGGCCATGCGCCGCTGGCCCCTCGAAGGCTGCACCATAATTCACCGTCACGGCCGGTTGGCGCCGGGCGACCGGATCGTCTTCGTGGCGACGGCTTCGGCCCATCGTCAGGCGGCCTTCGAGAGCGCCGCGTTTCTCATGGACTGGCTGAAAACCAAAGCGCCGTTCTGGAAACGCGAGGAAACCGGCGACGGCGAGCGCTGGGTCGCCGCCCGCCAATCCGACGATGACGCGGCGGCGCGATGGACCGGCAAGCCCGCCTCCGAGTGACCAACCCCCATCCACAAGGGAGGCCGACATGGCCAAAGCCCGCAAGAGCCCGGTGAAGGCCTACCGGAACGAGCGGTTTCTCGATAGCCCCGATGCCCGTTCGCTGCGCATCCAGGCCGAGTACCTGGAGCCGGAAGCCCGCTTCGACCACTACGACGTGAAGGACACGATCGTGTTCTTCGGCTCGGCTCGAACCCTGCCGCGGCGCCAGGCCCGCGCCCAACTCCGGGCCGCCCGCGCCGGGGGCGGCGACGTGGCCGCCGCCGAACGGGATTTGAAGATGTCCCGCTACTACGAGGAGGCCCGGGAGCTCTCCCGCCGGCTGACCGCGTGGTCGAAGGAATTGGACGCCGACAGCCGGCGGTTCGTGGTCTGCACCGGCGGCGGCCCCGGGATCATGGAAGCGGCGAACCGGGGCGCGTCCGAGGCCAAGGGCCTGAATATCGGGCTCAATATTTCGCTGCCCTTCGAGCAGCACGAGAACCCCTACATCACCAATCACCTGGGGTTCGAGTTTCACTACTTCTTCATGCGCAAGTTCTGGTTCATCTACTTGGCCAAGGCACTGGTCGTCTTTCCGGGCGGGTTCGGGACGCTCGACGAACTGTTCGAGGTGCTGACCCTCAATCAAACCGGCAAGCTCACCAAACCGGTCTCGGTGGTCCTTTACGGCAACGACTATTGGGACAAGGTGATCGACCTGGAGGCGCTGGCCGAGTTCGGCACGATCAGCCCTTCCGATCTGAAGGCGGTTCGGCGCGCCGACACGGTCGACGATGCGTTCGCCTACATCACCAGGGATTTGAGCCGCCGGGCGCTGAAATCACCGGGCGGGGTTCTCTAAGCTCTAAAAGTCGCCGCCGAAGCCGCCGCCGCCACCGAAGAACCCGGCGATCGGCCGCATCAGCCAGACCTCCGTATTCACCGGCAGCTTGTCGCGGCGCACGTCGATGGACGTGGCGTCGAGAAGCCTGACGGCGTAGCGGTCCTTGACCCGCTCGGTGAACTCCATGGCCAGGCCCATGCTGAAGAAGTGCATGGGGATGATCACCCGCGGCTTGAGTTCGCCCAAATTGTGGAGAATTTCCTCGATGCTCTGCGTGACCCGCCGGTCGACCGGCATCAGCACCACGTCGATGCGGCCCATGGCCTGAAGCTGCTCGGCGTTCAGCGCGTGCCGCATATGGCCCATGTGGGCGATGCAGAGGCCCCCCATCTGGAAGACGAAGATCGAGCTGTCATTGGTTACGCGGCCGCCGAAATTGGAGATATTGGTCGGGATGTTGTAGACCCGCACGTCCTTCAGCCGGATGTCGTGGCGCGGCAGGCCGGTACCGGTGTCCCAGCCGCGCAGCACGTGCTTCACGCCCGGATCGACGCTGTAGGAGGAGTGGTTGCCCCGATTGATATTCATGGTCGCGATATCGGGCGGGGTACGCGGCGGATAATTGTCGTTGTAGTCGGTAACCGCCCGGACGCCCTGGGGCGAGCGGAGATCGAACGACGCGTGTCCGATGAAGGTCAGTCGCACCTGATCGGCCGTTACGTCGGCGAGCCTAAAACCGGCCCGATGAAGCAGGGGATGGGTGTTGTGAACGAAGCCGACGCCGCAAGGGAATTTGGGCTGCGGCTTTTGAACGAGTTGCTGGGCGTTTGCCGAACCTGCCGCCAGAACGGCGGCTCCGGCGAGCGCGGCGAATATGAACGAACCGGCGCGTATCATGATATTCCCCTTTTCGGCCCATAGCCCGATTGTTCAGGTTGAACGGCCATCAAACCACGATTCCGTCGATGGTGACACGGGAATCGGGATCGTCGATATCGATGATCCAGATGTCGGGGTCGAAATCGACCTGTTTTTCGAGGATTTCGGGGAGATTCTCATTCTCGGCAAGCCGGCGTTCCGACCATTCGAGGGCGCCGTCGAGGTTGCGCACCTCGCTGAGGATGCTCAGGTCTCCCTCCCGCCGGTCGATGACGATCAACAGCGCGCCTGCGTCGTCGTCGCCGCTGCGCCGGACCACGGCGGGGATGTTCTGCCGGTCGAAATGGCGGATCAGCGCCTGGACCCGGACCCGCGACTTGAGGCGATCGGTTTCCCAGCCACTCAAGACCTAAGCAGCCGACGCCGCGTCGACATCGGACTTGCCGACCAGCTTGTCGTAATCGGCCATCAGGGTCCGGGTGATCTCGCCAACGGTATAGGCGTGATCGTCGATGGCCCCGACGGGAGTCACCTCGGCGGCGGTGCCGGTCACGAACACTTCTTCGGCGGCGCCGATTTCCGCCGGCATGATGCGCCGCTCGATGATTTCATAGCCCCGCTTTTCCGCCAGTTCGATGACCGAGCGGCGGGTGATGCCGTCGAGGAAACAGTCCGGCGTCGGCGTGTGAATTTTGCCGTCCTCCATGACGAAGAAGATGTTGGCGCCGGTGCATTCGGCGATGCGGCCCTGCCAATCGAGCATCAGGGCGTCGTCGTAGCCTTCGGCTTCGGCCGCGTGCTTCGACATGGTGCATATCATGTAGAGCCCGGCCGCCTTGGCGTGCACCGGGGCCGTATCGGGCGCCGGACGCCGCCATTCGGTGGTCTTCAGCCGGATACCCTTCATCCGCGCCTCGGGCGAGAAATAGGATGGCCAGTCCCACACCGCGATCGCCAGGTGGATTTTGGTTTCCTGCGCCGAGACACCCATCATCTCGCTGCCGCGCCACGCAACCGGCCGCACGTAGCCGTCGACGATATTGTTGGCCTCGCAGCACTGGATGCAGGCGGCGTTGATCTCTTCGACCGAGTACGGAATCTCGAAACCCAATATGCGGCCTGAGTTGATCAGCCGTTCCGTATGCTCGGTGAGTTTGAAGATTTTGCCGCCGTAAACCCGGTCTCCCTCGAAGACGCTGGAGGCGTAATGAAGGGCGTGTGAGAGAATGTGGATATTGGCGCTTCGCCATTCCACCATTTCGCCGTCGTACCAGATGAGGCCGTCGCGGTCGTCAAACGTAGAGCCAGCCATGAAATTATCTTTCTAAGTCAACTTGATCCCAGAAATCATATTGCGTTTTTTATCAATCCCTGGCATATATGTCAATAACACTGACATATATTTCCGGCTCCAATTCGACCTGATGGTTTCATAGGCGCCTCATGGATACTCCGCTTACCGATCAACCGGACGACGCCGAGCCCGGCGCCGAGGAGGAATTGCGAGCGGGTATGGAGCACCTGTTCTTCGCCTACCGTGATTTCATCGCCCAGCCGGACCGGATCCTGACCGAATACGGTTTCGGGCGTGCCCATCACCGGGTCATTTTCTTCGTCGGCCGGTACCCGGGCATGGCCGTGCGCCAACTCCTCGAAATTCTCCAGATCACTAAACAGAGCCTGTCGCGGGTACTGCGTCAGCTGATTCGGGAAGGATATGTGGAACAGCGCCAGGGTGAGACCGACCGCCGGCAGCGCCGTCTCTATCTGACCAGGCAGGGGACCGAACTCGAGCGCCGCCTGTCGGAGGATCAGCGGCAACGCTTCGCGCGCGCTTACGGCACCGCGGGGCCGGACGCGGTTCGCGGATTTCGCACCGTTCTCGACCTGATGATCTCCGGGCCGCCGAAGGGAGGGGGCGGAGGCTAGACTGGGGGGCTTTTTCTCCGAGTTCCCTATGCCAAGCCGGAGACCGCCTGTGAGTCCGATCAATGGGGATGGGTTATAGTGAGCCATGGGCCTCGACAGCAATCATATTTTGGTCGTCGATGACGACAACCGGCTGCGGGAATTGCTTCACCAATATCTGAGTGATGCGGGGTTCCGTGTGACGGCGGCCGAGAGTGCCGAAGACGCCCGGCAAAAGATGGAAAGCCTCGCCTTCGATCTTGTTGTGCTCGATTGGATGATGCCCGGCGAGGACGGGATCGAATTTGCCGCTTCCCTGCGCGAGCTGGGACGCTCGCCGATCCTGATGTTGACGGCGCGCGGCGAGGCGGATGACCGGATTGCGGGTCTCGAAGCGGGGGTCGATGACTATCTCGCCAAGCCCTTCGAGCCGCGGGAACTGGTGCTGAGAATCGAGAGCATCCTGCGCCGCTTTCCCGCCGATACCGAGGTGCCGACGGAAACCCGGATGGGCGATGTGGTGTTCGATCATCGCCGCGAGGAACTGCGGCGCGGCGCGTCGGCGATTCACCTTACGGCCTCGGAGGGCAGGCTGCTCAAGGCCCTGGCGGAGAATCCGGGGTCTGTCTTCAGCCGGGCCGAACTGGCCAAACGGTTCACCCCGGGCGGCGGCGACCGAGCCATCGACGTTCAGGTCAACCGGCTGAGACGCAAAATCGAGCCGGAGCCGCGAACCCCAAGGTATCTTCAAACCGTTCGCGGAAAAGGGTATGTTTTGCGCCCCGATTGAAGCGGCGACGCTTAGGAGAGGGCAAGCGTGATCAAGCGGTTTCTGCCCCGAAGCCTGCTCGGCAGATCGGTGCTCATCATCGTGACGCCCCTGATTTTGCTGCAGGTCGTCTCGGCGGCGATATTCTGGGAGAGCCACTGGGACAAGGTGAGCGTGCGCCTTGCGCGCAACCTTGCCGGCGATATCAGTGCGCTGATTTTGCTGCTGCGGGAACAGGACGCACTGCCTGGCCGAAGCAACACCGTCGGCCAAGTAGCCCAGACCATGGGCCTGAACATCAACCTGCGGCCTGGCGAAATTCTCGCCAATGCTCCGGCCAAAGCATCCAGCGGCTTTATCGAAGGCGTGTTTTTCGAGGCCTTGGGTGAAGTGGTGAAGAAGCCGTTCGTCATCGACATGGACGCCGTCGACCGCCATGTCCTGGTTTCCATACAGCTCCGGGACGGGATTCTGGACGTCGTCGCCAGCCGCAAGCGGCTGTTTAGCTCGACCACTTATGTTTTCGTCCTGTGGATGGTGGGCACGTCGCTGATCCTGTTCGCCGTCGCCATCATGTTCATGCGCAATCAGGTGCGGCCGATCCGGCGTCTGGCGACGGCCGCGGACAGCTTCGGCAAGGGCCGGGACGCCCCGAATTTCAAGCCCGAGGGCGCCGCCGAGGTGCGCCGCGCGGCGTCGGCGTTCATCGCCATGCGGGACCGGATTCAGCGCAATATCGCGCAGCGGACGGACATGTTGTCCAGCGTATCACACGATCTCCGGACGCCGTTGACGCGGATGAAACTGCAATTGGCGATGCTCAAGGACAGCCAGGCGGCGGAGGACCTCAAGGAGGACGTCTCCGAGATGGAGCATATGCTGGAGGGTTACCTCGCCTTTGCCCGCGGCGAGGGCGACGAAGCCCCGGAACTTACCGACATCGGCGGCATGCTCGACGAGGTGGTCGGGCAATCCCGGCGCAACGGCGCCGCCGTCGACCTCCATACCGAGGGCGAAATACAGGTCGCGGTGCGGCCGAACGCGTTCAAGCGCTGCGTCACCAACCTGGTCGAAAACGCCGGCCGCTACGGTGAGCACGTCTCGGTGCGGGCGGGACAGCGCGGCGAGACCATCGAGATCACCATCGACGATGACGGTCCCGGCATTCCCGAGGATCAGCGGAGCGATGCGTTCAAGCCGTTTTTCCGGCTCGATAATTCGCGGAACATCGATACGGGCGGCGTCGGGTTGGGGTTGTCGATCGCCCGGGATGTGATCCGCGGCCACGGCGGCGATATCGATCTCGATCAATCGCCGGCGGGCGGTCTGCGCGCACGGGTTATTCTGCCGATCTGAATTCCCGAGTTAGAAGAGCCGTCCGCCGAGCGGGACCTCATGGCCGGGGCCGATCAGCACCACTTCGCCCTCTTCGTCCGGAACCCCCAGGACCAGGCATTGCGACATCATCGGCCCGATCTGCTTGGGGGGAAAGTTGACCACCGCCAGGACCATCCGACCGATCAGCTGCCCGGGCTCGTAATATTTGGTGATCTGCGCCGACGATTTCCGGGTGCCGATCTCCGGACCGAAATCAAGCTCCAGTATGATGGCCGGCTTGCGAGCCTCGGGAAACGGTTGAGCGTCGATCACCCTGCCGACGCGGATATCGACTTTCAGGAAATCGTCGTAGGCAATGTAATCGGACATGCCGCCGGCGCGTTCAGCTCTCCTGGGCGGCTTCGGTGCGCGGCCGGCGGAACGGTCCCTTTTCGAGCATGTCGGCCCACTGGCCGGCGCGCCGGAGATTCCTGTCCAGCGCCGCCATGGTCGGTGCGAGATCGTCCGTCTCGTCGGTCATCCAAATTCGCGCCGTCGCCAGGTAGACGCCGATCAGCCCGTTGATCTTGAGCCGGCCGAGGCGGCCTCCCGTATTCACCGGCGCCGCATCGAGGGCCGTCCGCATGGAACCCGCGAGGCCGCAGGCGCCCGCCAGCGTCGCCCTGGGGTCGATGCCGACGGTTCCGCGCAGCATCGAGAGAATGGCCGCCTTGTTGGGTTGCATCGCATCGAACCGGGCCATCAGAAGCCCGAAGAGCCGGTCGCGAACCGTCTCTTCGGGGTCGGGCTTGCCCGCCGATTTGACCATGGCCCCGTCGATCATCGAATTGATGCCCGCGAGAATTGCCGATTTGGACCGGAATTCCCTGGTGAGGGTGTCCATCTTGACATTGGCTTCATCGGCAATGTCGTCCATGCCGACGTCCCGCCACGGCTTGTCCGCCGCCAGCTTGAGCGCCGCCGTGATGATCCTGTTTCGGGGTGACGGCCGTTTCGCCATTATTTCGAACCCTGGTGCTGTTTGAACCACCCACTCTATCGCGTATTCCGGGGGACACAAAGCGTTCCCATGCCCGCATCGGCCGGACGCGCGGATTGCCTCAATTTCCTATGGGGTTGGCGGCGGAACGGCGATATGATCCCCGGCTTGAGGAGGCGGGCCCGTTTGACGGTCCGGTAACAGGTCATGACGCGTGATCGCCGATCCCTGCTGACTGCCGAGCGCGCCACCGCGCCGCTGGACCGCGAAGAGGAGCGCCGACTCGCACGCCTGGCCGGCGAGGGGGATTCGGATGCCGTCGACAGGCTGATTACCAGCCATGTCCGCTTCGTCGCCAAGATCGCCGCCAACTACCGGCAATCCGGGGTTCCCATGCCCGATCTGGTGCAGGAGGGCACGGTCGGCCTGATCCAGGCGGTGAAACGGTTCAACCCCGACAAGGACGTCCGGCTTTCGACGTACGCGGCGTGGTGGATTCGCGCCGCCATCCAGGATCATGTGGTGCGTTCCTGGTCGCTGGTGCGGCTCGGCACGACCTCGGCCCAGAAGTCGCTTTTCCTGAACCTGCGCCGCATGACTTCGGAGCTGATGGACGGCGCCGACGCCCTCGGCGAGGACATCGTGAACAGGCTCGCCGAACGCTTCGAGACCACCGCCGCCGAGGTGCGCGGACTTGCCCGCCGGGTCGCCCAGCGGGATCAGTCGCTTGACGGCAGGACCGGCGACGAGACCGGAGGATCGTGGCTCGACGTGCTGGCGTCCCCCGAGGCGTCGGCCGAGGACCGGCTGGCCGAGGAGGGCGACGCAAAGACGCTCAACGATCTGCTGGCCAAGGCGCTTGAAATGCTGCCCGACCGGGAGCGGCTGATTATCCGCCGCCGCTACCTGGACGAGGCGCGCCACACCCTCGCCCAGCTGGGCAAGGAACTGAACCTCTCCAAGG
>JAPPFK010000146.1 GCA_028823885.1 Rhodospirillales bacterium
GCGGCCCTCAACCGTAGGTGCCGCTACGCTTTTCGGGCCGCTCCTGGCGGCTCGAACGCCTGGACGCGACGCAGGCCGTAACCCTGGTGAGAATTGCGGGCTGGACCCTTGTCGATAATTCTCGAATTCGTGTCGAAATTTATCGGCAATTTGCGGCGTGCTTCCTTTACGGTCAAAGATGTTCCAACCGGAACATGCGGCGGGCCGGAAGGCCTCGCACACGGCCGGTGCTGACGGTGGACGACGGCGGGCCTAGGAATATTGGGGATATGCCCAATCAGGACGACAAGTATCGCGTAGGGTTGGACATCGGGGGAACCTTCACCGACGTGGTCCTTGAGGGCGCCGGCCGCCGGTTGACGACGAAAGTGCTTACCACTCTGGACGATCCCTCCCTCGGTTGCATGAAGGGCCTGGATGAGGTGTTGGCGGAGGGGGCCGTCTCACCGGGCGATATCGGCGTGATTATTCACGGCACGACGCTGGCCACGAATGCGATCATCGAACGAAAAGGCGCGACGACGTCGCTCGTCACCACGGACGGTTTTCGCGACACCATAGAAATGGGCACCGAAGGCCGGCCGGAACAATACGACATCAACATCATCAAGCCCGAACCGCTGGTGCCGCGCCGGCGGCGGTTTACGGTGCCCGAGCGCCTGAATGCCCGGGGCGAGGTGTTGGTGCCCCTCACCGAAGACAGCCTGGAGTCGCTGCTTTCCGAATTGGATACCGCAAACACGGAGTCCGTCGCGGTCGGGTTCGTCCATGCCTACGTCAATCCCGTTCACGAGATCATGGTTCGAGACTATATCCGGTCTCGGCGCCCGGATTGGTCGATCTCGATCTCATCCGAGATATCTCCGGAATTCAGGGAGTTTGAACGGTTCTCGACGACGTGCGCGAACGCATATGTCCAGCCGGGGATGGCCCGCTACATCGAGAAATTCGAGAGCAGGCTCAAGGAGGCAGGTTACGACTGCCCCTTGTTGCTGATGTTGTCGAGCGGCGGCCTGACCACCGTGGAAACGGCCAAGAAATTTCCGGTCCGGCTGGTCGAATCGGGGCCGGCCGGCGGCGCGATTTTTGCCAGCGAGATTGCCAAGTCAAACAAGATGGACAAGGTGGTGTCGTTCGATATGGGCGGCACCACGGCGAAAATCTGTCTCGTCGACAATGGCCGGGCGCAGTCCAGCCGCAGGTTCGAGGTGGCCCGGGTCTACAGGTTCCGCAAGGACAGCGGAATCCCGCTTCGAATTCCCGTAATCGAGATGGTGGAGATCGGCGCCGGCGGCGGGTCGATTGCCTGGATGGACGAACTCGGCCGCATCAGTGTCGGACCCCAGAGCGCGGGGTCGAGTCCCGGGCCGGCCTGTTATGGCCAGGGTGCGACCGAACCGACGATAACGGATGCGAATCTGTTGCTGGGGGCAATCGACCCCGACAATTTCGCCGGCGGCAAATTGAAGCTGGATCGGCAGGCCGCGGTGTCAGCCATCGAAAACACCATCGGGACACCGATGAACGTGCCGCCGGCCAATGCCGCGTTCGGGGTCACGGAGACGGTCTGCGAGAACATGGCCAGCGCCGCGCGGGTACATGCGATCGAGAGCGGGAAGAACGTGGATGACCGAACCCTGATCGCGTTTGGCGGCGGCGCGCCGCTCCACGCCTGCCGGCTGGCGGAGAAACTGGGTATCTCCAAAATTCTGATTCCCAGAAATGCCGGTGTCGGATCCGCCGTCGGATTTTTGAGGGCGCCGGTGTCCTATGAGGTGGTCAGAACCTTCTACCAGCAAATGGAGTCCTTCGAAGTCGGGCGGGTCAACGATGCGCTGCAGGAGATGCAGGACGAAGCGGAAGGTTATGTAAAGCTGGGCGGCGGCTCGGCGAGCGGCCTCGACGTGCGCCGGCAGGCTTACATGCGCTATTGCGGCCAGGGCCATGAAATTGTCGTCAATGTACCGGACGGCGTCTTCGACGAGGATGCCGGCAATACGCTCAAGGATCTGTTCGATGAACGCTATGCGGAAGTGTTCGGGCGAAACATGAAGGGTATCGTCGATGCCGAGGTTGTGGCCTGGTCGGTCACGGTGAGCACGGCACCCCGGCCCGACAATGTCGCCACGAACACCTCTTCCTCCACCTCCGGTCCCAATTCGGAATGCCGCAAGGCATTCGATCCCGCGACCCTCGGATTGATCGACCATGCGGTCTACGTTCGAGACGAGTTGCCGCCGGACACCGAGGTGATGGGACCTGCTATAATCGTGGAAGACGAAACCTCGACGCTGGTGGGATCGAGCTTCAACGCCAAAATCGTGTCCAATGGAGCCATTGAGCTGTCACGCCGGGCTCGGTAGGGGAGACCAAAGATGGGTCAGTTCGACGAAATTCGCTATCAGCTAATCTGGAACCGCCTGATCTCCGCGATCGAGGAGCAGGCGCAAGTGGTCATTCATACGGCGTTCAGCCAGTCGGTTCGGGAATGCGGCGATCTGTCCGCCGGCGTATTCAACCGGCGGGGACAGATGGTGGCGCAAGCGGTTACCGGAACGCCGGGCCATGTCAACTCCATGGCGATCTGTGTCGAACATTTCCTGGCCAAGTTTCCGATCGACGGCATGAAGCCGGGCGATGTGTTCGTGACCAACGATCCATGGCTGTCCGTCGGGCACTATCACGACGTCACCGTCGTGACGCCTGCATTCCATAAGGGCCGCGCGGTCGGCCTCTTGGCCAATACATGCCACATCGTGGACATGGGCGGTTTGGGATTTGGGCCCGATGCCCGGCAATGTTTCGAGGAAGGCGTCAACATCCCGATCATGCACCTCGCCCGGGAAGGGGTGGTGAACGAGGATCTAATGGGCCTGCTCAGGACCAATGTCAGAAATCCAACCGACATGGAAGGCGACTTCTACGCCATGATGGCCTGCAATGACGACGGCGCCAGGCGGCTCGTCGGCATGCTGGAAGAGTTTGAAATCGACGATATCGAGGAGGTCGGCGATTACATAATCGACCAATCCCGCAAGAGCATCGTCAACGCGATCAGGAAACTGCCGAACGGCGACTATCCGCATTCGGTCGAGCTGGACGGCTTCGATGAACCCATCAGGATTCAAGCCAAGCTGACCATTGCCGATGAACACATCCATATCGACTATGAGGGCTCGTCTCCGGCCAGCACCTACGGCATCAACCTGGTTCACAATTTTACCCTCGCCTACACGACCTTCGGCGTGAACTGCATCATCGGCCCGAACATCCCGTGCAATGCCGGATCGATCGAGCCCATCACCGTATCCGCACCGGAAGGCGGCATTCTGAACGCCGTTCGGCCCATGCCCGTATCCGCGCGGCATGTCATCGGCCAGATGCTGCCGGATGTGGTTTTCGGCTGCCTGGCGCCCGTTATTCCCGATCAGGTGCCGGCGGAGGGCGCCGGGGCCATGTGGAATCCCATGTTGAGAGGCGGGCCGACGGGCGTCGCGCCGGAGGTCATCGCCTCGGCCGATGAGCTGTCCGAGGATTATGACGTCATTATGTTCAACACGGGCGGAACGGGCGGGCGGCCGACGATGGACGGGCTTTCGACAACGGCATTTCCGAGCGGTGTCCGCACCCCTCCGGTGGAGGCCGTCGAGACCTGTTTCCCGCTGGTAATCTGGCGCAAGGAACTGCGGGAGCGGTCAGGGGGCGCCGGCAAGTTTCGCGGCGGACTGGGCCAAACCATCGAAATCGGGGGAGAGGCCGGGACGCCGTTCAGTGTCGCCGCCATGTTCGACAGAACATGGAACGCCCCGCGCGGAAGATTTGGCGGGATGGATGGCGCCAAGGGCGAGGTTCGGCTCAAATCCGGCCCGGAGCTCGAGAGCAAGGGGCGCCAGTCCGTACCCTATGGAGACCGGCTGATTTTGGAGCTCCCCGGAGGCGGCGGTTACGGCGATCCCCGGGACCGGGACCGGCAGGCCATCGTCGACGACGTTCTGGATGGGCTCATCACGGCCGAAGACGCCAAACGCGACTACGGGATCGACGTCGATGTCTCCGAGACCGGCGGCTAAAGATCGATTTCTCTACCTTGACAACTGGGCGGAAGCCCAGACCTCCGGGTATGTGGATGAGGCGCTTGAAGCCTCCGGCCTAGCGGTCGAGCGGCATCGGACGAACGAGGGCCGGTTTCCGTCGGATCACGAATTTTGCGGTGCATACGTCAGCCCGAGTTTCAGCGGCGCCTGCGACGACGAGGAATGGATCGCCCCTCTCAAGGACCTTCTCGTCATTCTTGCTGACGCGAAGGTGCCCATCTTGGGACTGTGCTTCGGCAGTCAGGTCCTCGCCGCGGCCCTTTTCGGCGGCGGTCTGGTCACCCGGCGGGAGAAGAGGGAGATGGGCTACGGTCCGCTCGAGCTGTCACGAAAATCCCCGGCTGACGATCCGCTGCTCGAGGGTCTTCCGGGGGCGTTTGAAATACTCCACTGGCACGGAGACGACGTCGGCGCCGATCATCCGGACATCGAGGTGCTGGCCGCCAACGGGAATTGCGCCAACCAGATTTGGCGCTGGCGAAACGGCCCGGTGTGGGGTGTGCAGCCTCATCCCGAATACGGCAGGGATCAGGCCATGAACTGGTTTGACCGGAACGCCGAGTCGTTCGCTGCCTGTGGCGCTTCGGCCGATGACTTCGTCCCGCGAACGAGTTCATTCGATGCGGGGCGTCTGTTGATCGACAATTTCATAGGGCTCGTGACGGCTTGAGGCGCCGGAAGAGTACGGGAAGTGCGGGACGTTAGCCGTGCGGCCGTCGAGGATCGCTTTGGTTATATCCGGCGGCGAATGGGCCCGAGGCGGGAAGCGGCTGACGTCACCAGGATCCAGCTTGCCGGCATCCGGCTCACTCGAGTGGCGCCAGGACATCCATCGAGTTGGGCAGCCAAAGGGCTATATCCGGAAAAATCGTAAGCAACAGGATGACCAATATTTCGACGATGACGAAGGGAACTATTCCGCGATAAATGGTCGCCATCGAAACGTCATATTTGCGCGCCACACCATGGATCACGAAGACGTTTATGCCTATGGGCGGTGTGATCTGACCCATCTCCATCATTATCACCATGATGACGCCAAACCAGATCGGATCGAATCCGAGGCCAACGACCGTCGGAAACAGGATGGGGAGGGTAAGCATCATCATCGGGATGATGTTCATGACCATTCCCAGCACGAGATAGAGAAGGAGAATGAGCACGTAGATCACATATCGTGAGACCTCGAGGCCTTTCAGGAAATTCGCGAATGACGCGGGAAGATCGGTAAGCGTTACGAAATATCCGAGCAATCCGACGCCGATCAGGATCGTGAAGATCATGGCGCTGGTTTGTGTTGCCTCGAGAAGCGCCGTGAACAATTTGTGCCGGTTGAAGCCGGGTGCAAAAAGCGCGATCAGAAGCGCGCCGCTGGCGCCTATCCCGCCGGCCTCGGTAGGCGTAAGGATACCTGAATAGATACCCCCGATGACCACGGCGAACAGGATCATCACGGGCCAGACATCGAATACGGCCCAAAGTATTTCCGCCCGGGTGGCCCTCGGTGCCTTTGGTCCAAGGTTGGGATTGATCAGACATTGGACATACACGGCCAGGGCGAATCCGGTCACCAAAATGATGCCCGGGATGATGCCCGCCATGAACATTTTGCCGATCGACTGTTCGGTAATGATGCCGTAGACGACAAATCCGATACTGGGGGGAATCAGTATTCCCAGGGTTCCGCCGGCCGCGACGGAGCCCGTGGCCAGTGAATCATCGTAGTTGTATTTCTTCATCTCCGGGATGGAGACGGAACCCATGGTGGCCGCCGAGGCGACGCTCTCACCGCAAATGGCGGCGAACCCGCCGCACCCGGCCACGGTCCCAATTGCAAGGCCGCCCGGCAGGCGGCCAAAAATCTTAATGCCGGCATTGTAGAGTTTCGAGCCGATGCCGGCGTGAAGAACAAGAAATCCCATCAACAGGAAAAAGGGAATAACCAGGAAAAAGTACTGTGCGACGGCGTCGTAGGTATTTGTCTTGGCAACGTTGAACGCGACGTCGGTACTGGTGAGGAACATCAGGCCGGTAAGTCCGGTAAAGGCCATCGAAAAAGCCACCGGAAAGCCCAAAAGCAATATGACCATCATCAGCAGCGTGTAAATTCCGCCAACCACCGCCGGGGTGATATTCCCGAACAGCGCCTTCAAGAGGTCGGCGGAAAAAATCCCGGCTACCGAGATGATCACAACCGCCGCAAAGACAAGCCAAAATCGCGAGCGGTCTCCGTAGTGCCGGTATAAGCCGGAAAGATGCGTGAACAGAGCCGCGAGCAGCGCCAGCGAAAGAAGTACGGTTCCAAGAGCAACTGCTGAATATATCAGCCAAAACGGGATGCGGGTGATGTCGGCAATCTCATTCTCCACGAAGGCATCGACGGCGCGGGCTGCGCTGAACACGCCCATGACTCCAAAAATAAATGCGCCCCACACCGAGAAAATGCTCTGGAGGAAACTGTTCGTTTGGTCCGACAGCTTGGATGTTATGAGATCGACGGCCACATGCTGGTTTTTCAGCATCGTGTAGGCGACGCTGGAAAACGCTGCGAAGACCAGCATGAAGGTCTGCAGTTCGATCATGCCCGTGAGCGGGATTCGAAATACCATTCGGCTGACGAGATCAACCACCATGCAGGTGGCCATGACCAACGTCACGATTGCGGACACATAGCAGAGATTGCGGCATATCGGGTCGAGCAGCCGATGAGCCGCAACGGCTATCCGGGCAAAAACGTCACGGGGGTGTTCCGGCGGAAGAGAATTGCCGGACGCGGGGTCACGGATATCCGGCGGGCCGCCGGCTGCTTGGTCCTGATTCGCCATCAAGCCTCTCTTCCGTCTCCGGTCCCGTCAGTCATTGGCCTTGCGGCCCGTCGGTCTGCCCTTGTCCCCGCCGTAGGGCTACCTGCAAAATCGGGTATATCGGCGAAACGGGCCGCGACATCCGGGCACCGGAGCAATATCATTGCACAGGCGCCGAAAGTTGCGGCCCGGTCTTCCTCGCATCGGCGGCACGTTGCCGCTCAAATATTCGCAGGAATTATTCCTGCCAGTTATTGCCCCACCAATCCGCGGAAGTGTGTTTCATGCCCTTGAACTCCGCGGTGTATTCTCGAACCTTCGCCAGAATCGCTTCACCCTTGATGCCCTTGTCCGACATGGTTTTGCGCCAGGCGTCATAGGCCGGTTTCGTTGCCGCAACCCATTTCGCCTTCTCTTCCGGCGGAAGGACGATAATGTTGTCGCCGCGTTTTCTCATTTTGCTCACGGAAGAACCTCGGCGATTGTCGACGATCGCGCCTGTGAAATTGGTCAGCTCGTTTTCCATCGACCGGAAAATTTTCTTCTGTTCCGCCGTCAGCTTGTCCCAGGCCTGCTGAGACATGGTCATGGGAATCATGATGAACGGGCCGCCAACCAGGGAGTGGTTGCTGGTATGATCGGTCATCTTCCACTTGATGATTGGCGCCGTGGGGAACCAGATCCCGTCGATGGCTTTGCGCTGCAACGCGACATAGACATCCGCGAGTTTCAGATTTCGAGGCGTCGCACCGAGCATCTTGCTGTAGGTGATCCCGGATTTCGAGAACGAGCCGATCTCCAAGCCCTGCAAATCCTTTAGCGTTTTGACCGGCGCAACATCCTTGTGAATGTGAAGATTGAAGAAATCCGACACGTGGAAACCGAGCTCGACCAAACCCTTAAACTCGGCCTTGATTTCAGGAATATTGTGATAGGCCTTCTGGAACACGTGGTTCGCTTCAAGAGTGCTGTCGAATTGGAACGGCAGGGTCATGACGTGGGTCGCGGGAAACTTGCTCTCCTGGGTAAAGATCCCGGTTGTGACAACCAGGTCGACCAGCCCGGATTTGAGGCCGTCCACGGTCTGCGGCGCCTTGACCAAGGTGCCATGGTGGAACCACTTGAATTTCAGCGCTCCCTTGGTCCGTTTCTCAATCTCATTGAGGTACGGGATATAGACATGCTGTACGAGGTAGTGGCCCTCCGGTTCGAAACTACCGACTTTCATTTCCATTTGGGCCGAGGCCATCGGAACGGTCAGCGCCGAGATTGCCGCAGCAAGCCCGACGGTCTTGAGTAATTTAAACAGCTTCATCGTCGTATCCTCCTTGTCGTGTTCATGGCTTTTAGGCACGCATTTTGTCCGCACTCATCGCAGGCCCCCGATCCGGCGGACGTAACGGCTATCTGCCGTTCAGTCCCCCCAGAACCGTCTTCCCGATAGCGGCTCCACTCGACTGATGTTCCAAAGCGGCGCGTAGACTGTCGACGCTCAAGGGCCCGCAATCCTTGTTGACCGTCGAAACGAGGTCGCCCTGGTCCACCAGGTCCGCGACACGATTGAGCAGGTCGTGCTGGGCGACCATGTCTTCGGCCTTGAACATCGATCGGGCAAACATGAACTCCCAACTGAACGACAGGGCCTTCAGCTTGATGGCGCCAATATCGATATTTTGAGGGTCGTCGATCATGGCGATGTGGCCCCTCGGCTTGATCATCTCGATTATGGATGCGAAGTGATCGTC
This sequence comes from Rhodospirillales bacterium, assembly GCA_028823885.1. Classification (GTDB taxonomy): domain Bacteria; phylum Pseudomonadota; class Alphaproteobacteria; order Rhodospirillales; family UBA2165; genus JAJDXO01. The sequence continues at coordinate 8,644 of JAPPFK010000146.1, forward strand.
GGTATTCGTCAGGGCGGCCACATATCGAGGTGAAATACCCAAAGCCGCCATTTCCTCATCCAGCGGCATCTTGTGGTCGGCCACATGGTCGGCCCCCATCTTTTTCACCCAGTCCCGGGTCTCGGGACGGGATGCCGTTGCGATGACCGTCAGCCTGGTCAGCTTTTTCGCCAATTGAATAAGGAGCGATCCAACTCCTCCGGCGCCGCCGATGATGAGAAGGGCGTCGTTCTCGCCCCCGCCTTCGTCGATGTTCAGGCTGTCGAACAGAAGCTCCCAGGCGGTAATGCTCGTAAGCGGCAACGCGGCCGCCTCCACAAAATCCAGGGAGGAGGGTTTTCGGCCGACCAGCCGCTCGTCGACGGCCTGAAGCTCGGCGTTGGAGCCGGGCCGCGTAAACTCGCCGGCATACATGACCTCGTCACCCGGCTTGAACCGGGAGGCATCCGAGCCGATTTCCTTGACCACGCCGGCGGCGTCGAAACCGAGGATTCGGGGACCGTCTTCGGGCGGGGGCCGATTTGCGCGAACCTTGAAATCCACGGGGTTGACCGAGACGCCCCTGACTTCGACGAGAAGATCGTTTGGTCCCGGCACCGGATCGACGGCTTCGAATTCCACGACCGCTCCTTCGACGGAGACCGGCCCCTGCTCTGAGTAGCCCAAGGCTTTCATATTCGTCCCTGCTGTGGTTAGCTTTTCGCATCAGAATGTGGTGGTACAAATAAATTGACAAGTACTTACATTTTTGTAAGTACACAGCGATTGGATACGCCGGAGAGCGAAAATGGTAAGGAAATACAACTGGAAAACCGGATGCGATGTCGAAGCCACGCTCAGCGTAATTGGCGGGCGCTGGAAACCGGTTTTGGTTTGCCGTTTGATTGGCGGACGCAAGCGGTTCGGGGAATTGTGCAGGCTCGCTCCGAACGCCACGGAGCGCATGATAATTCTACAGCTGCGGGAACTGGAAGCCGATGGCGTGATAACGCGGCATGAATATCCGCAGGTACCTCCGCGCGTGGAGTACGAAATCACCGAATTCGGTATGTCTCTTCAGCCCATCATCGAGTCGATGCAGGCATGGGGCAGCGAATTCAAGGCTCGCAAACTGGCAGCGGAATCCGATGACGAAAATCCGGATGTCGCGGCGTAGCGGGGGCCGATAGTTCAGCCCATTCCCAGCCGGGAAAACCGGACACCCGGCGAAGACCTATCCGTCGAGTATCGTAACCTGTCCCAAGCCGGGATCCACGGCGAGCATGTCTCCGCTCTTGATCTGTTGGGTAACGTCGCCGGCATCGAAGCGGTCGCATAGGGGCATATGGGCCAGCGCCGCCCCCTGCGCCAGAATGGTATTTGCGGTGTTCAGCAACAGTGCCCTCGGCGCCATCCCTCTTGAAACCATCTCATAGAGCATCCAGGCGGTTGCGACGCCACCCTTGGCGGTATTCATCACCAATATCTTGTCGACATAGCTCTGGCCGGCCAAAGCGTGATCAGGGCGGGAAAATACTCCTTTGATACGATCCAGATCGTATCGTGCCGAAAAGTTGTCATCCGCAACCAGTGCTTCCCCCTCGGCGCGGGGGCCTATGCCGACGTGGCACGTGAGTGTCACCGGCATCAGACGATCTCCCCTGCTATGGCGGAAGCGACGCATGCGTCCATCGGGGCCAGGGCGGGCTTGTAGCCGTATCCGCCAAGGATGTTCACGATTTTGGTCGAGTTCGATAGCAGCCGCTCCCAGCCGTTTGCTTCCGCGATCTCACGAGCATACTGCTGATAGAAGCACGTTCCCTGCAGTACACGCCCCCCGAACGCTTCGATTTCATCGATATATCCGGCCGCCTTGGCATCGGTGTACACGCTGGACGGTGTACAAACCAGGAGCGCAGTATCGGCATGGCAGGTCCGGCCGCGGCATAGATCGGCAACCTGTTTCATTTCGACCAATGAAAGCTGCGGCGCCGCGAACACGACGACATCGACTTTCTCGCCACGAGCCCCGAACGAGCCGCGAAATTCGTCGAGGTCATCGGCGGTAACTTCCTCCGCGGGAAGCCTCGAGCCGCCGACGTCATCCAGCGCATCGCATTCCGGCGTAATGCCGACAATGTGAAAGAGGGGTGTTGACCCGTAGCTCGCCATCGCCGCACCCAGATGCTTGGCTTCGTCGGAGGTCGGTACATTTTCGATGCCCTCGATTGCCGGCACCTCCCAATAGGAGCCTGAGCGCCTGCCGATCACCGCTCCCAAAACACCCCAATCCGTCAGTTCCCGGGGCGGCGACTTGACGGCGAACCGGCGGGTGGCGCGCCTGTTCTCATCAAGATGCAGTCCGTATCTGGGCGTATGGCCGGTCAGCCCGGCAGCCAACGCCGATGGGCCGCCTTCGAAGTTGGATCTGGCGCCGCAAATACTGTTGGAATAAATCACCACGCCCGTATCGCCGTAGGCAACGTGGTCCCCTCGGACAGGCGGCATGACCGTTTGGTAGTTGATGCAGGTGTTGGTCATCGTAATACCAAGGCTTTGGCAGGCGGCAATAAATCGCCGCTCCAAGTCCGCCATCTCCTCGGTCTGCCCCAACGGGTCGTAGTAGTTCAAATCGACACCGCGGGGATCGGTGATCGTCGGTATGACGACCCGCCTTTCTTCCTCCGGAAGCGCCGCGAAGCTCTCGACCAGTTTCACACCGGCTTCACCGGTGGATTCCGGATCCGCCATCATGTGTGCCTGGCTCACGTTCACCATGTCTACCGCATCGAACATTCGTCCGATTTGCAGCTGGTGTTCCACGGCCCATTTTCGCGCAGGCCCCATCTCACCCGCCAGCATGGCCTCGGCTTGTGAAGAGAGTTGCATTTTCGGCTACCCCACCGGCAAAGGGTTAGTGTGGAGAATCCGTGTCGACTACACAGACGTTGTCTCCAACGGCAATATCCGACCCCTCGGGTGCCAATATTTCCACCAGGGTGCCTGTTCCGGGTGCTTCAACCTCTTGGGTTACTTTTTCCGTCTCGATTTCATAGAGAACCTCGCCTTTGGCAAAGGTATCCCCCGGCCGTTTAGCCCACCGGACGATGGTTGCTTCCTCCATCGTCATGCCGACACGGGTAAGTTTCAGCGTTACCTTCAAAGCGGATTCTCCTAGTTCCTTACGATTTCCGTCGCCGCGGCCAAAATCTTGTCGGTGTTTGGAAGAAGATATTTCTCGCTTGCCGGCGCATAGGGGAATGAAACGTTGGGGGTCGTTACCCGTTTGATCGGCGCCTTCAGATGTTCAAATGCCTTGTCCGCCAGTATCGCCGAGATTTGACTGGCCGCGCTACACCGGTCTCGAGACTCATCCACAATGACGACACGGCCCGTTCGTTCGGCGGCCTTGCACAAGGTATCTTCGTCGAGTGGAGCCATGGTTCGAACGTCCACGACCTCACACTCAATTCCGCTCTCCGCAAGCTTGTCCGCGGCCTCCAACGTCATGCGCATGGTCGAACCCATTCCGATCAAGGTCAGATCGGTTCCTTCGCGCACCACGGCCGCTTTTCCAATGGGCGTGAGGTATTCCCCGTCCGGAACCTCGCCCTGTTCGCCGCCGCGGCCGCCCGGTTCAAAGAATATTACCGGATCATTGCTGCGAATGGCCGACTTCAGAAGGCCCTTGGCATCGGCTGGATTCGAGGGTGCCACAACGTGCACGCCGCCAACGTTCATAACCGCTGAAAACGGCGTGTCCGAATGCTGCGCCGCGTTTGCTCTGCCGCCGCCGTAGCTGGCGATAATCGTAATAGGCAAGTCGATCTGACCACCCGACATCAGCCGGGCCCGGGCCATCTGATTGGCGATACCGTCCATGCCGGTATAGACGAAATTCGCGAACATCAGGTGGAGAACCACCCGATAGCCGCTTGCAGCGGTCCCCACGGTCATTCCGGTAAGGGTGTTCTCCGATATGGGTGTATTTCGCACCCGGCGGGAACCAAAAATATCGATCAGTCCGCGGGTGTCTCCGAAGATGCTCGCCTCGACATCTTCGCCAAAGAGAATGACTTTCTCATCCCGCTCCATTTCCTCGCGAAGAGCATCGTTGATCGCCTGAATAAATCGAGTGCGCGCCATCAGCTGTGCGTCCCGGCGAACATGTAACTCTCGCCGATATCTTCGGGCGGAGGCGTCCCGGCCTCTCCAAACGCAACCGCTTCCTTGATGATGGACGACGCTTTCTCGTCGATGGCGCCGAGCTCTTCGTCATCAACCAGATTTTCTTCCTTCAACCATTTCTGCAGCAATTTGATCGGGTCACGTTCACGCCGCATCGTTTCGATTTCTTCCTCGGTCCGATAGGGCGTTTGGACGACCAAATGCTCCCGTTCAAAGTGATTGTTAATCCTGTAGGTTTTCGCCTCGATGAACGCCGGGCCCTTGCCGGAGCGGATATGGTCGGTCGCCCAGGCCATGGCCTGCCAGACCGCCCTGACATCGTTCCCATCCACGACCTCGACCGGGATTCCGAAAGGTTTTGCCCGGTCGCTGATGGTCCCCGCGGTCACGGTCTCGGCGGGAGAGAATTGGCAAAATCCGTTGTGTTCGCAGACATATAGCAGCGGCAATTTCCAGAGAGCGGCAAAGTTCAGGGACTCCTGCAATACGCCCTGGTTCGACGCGCCGTCTCCAAAAATCACGACGGTCATACTGCCGTCGTCGTCCAGAAGATCGGCAAGCGCCGCGCCGGTCGAAATCGGGAGCCCGGCTCCCACAATTCCATTGGCGCCAATTATGCCTTTCGAATAGTCGGCGACATGCATGGAACCGCCCATGCCGCCGCAGATACCCTCGGACATCCCATATATTTCCGCGAAGAGCTGCTTGGGATCCCCGCCCTTGGCAATAAAATGGCCATGCCCTCGGTGATTGCTCGCCAGCTGATCATTCTCTGAGAGATGGGCGCAAACCCCCGCGGCGACCGCCTCTTGTCCGATGGAAAGATGTACGCCACCCGGGGTCTTGCCTGCCGCGAAATCGGCGGCGAGTTGCTCTTCGGCATACCGGATGACCTGCATCGTTTGAAGCAACTCCAGGCATTGGGAAACGTCGGGCGACAAATTGGCCGTCATATTTCACCTATTTCTCGTTTGATATTTCGGTGAGATTGCATTTACATGTTGAAAAATACAAGTACACACATTTTTGTAAGTGTAGCTGAAGACGGCGCGAGGAAGAGCCTCGTGCCACGGCAATTTGATCACGGCGCGCTGCCCTCGACCGGGTTGTGGCGGCCAACAGGAGGCCCTGATGTCCATATTCGAAATTCGCCACTACAACGTCAAAGACGGCAGAATGGCAGAGTGGATCGGCTTCATGGAGGACCGCATCGTGCCGTTCATGATTGCGAAGGGCATGGACGTCAACGCCATGTTTGAAAGTGACGACGATGAAAATCTGTTCATCTGGATACGCCGGTTCGACGACGATGAAGTTCGTGAGGAGCAGTACGCGGCGGTGTATGAATCCGAAGAATGGCAATCCGAAATCAAGCCCGTCGTTCGCAGCCTGATCGATGTGGAGGAGATTGTGGTCCATCGTGCGCGCGCGACCCCGAAATCTCCCATGCGATGAGCCCCATCTACGTTTGCTGGACAGTGAAGCGCCACCGCAAGGTAGGGCGTTTGTTGATCGACAATTTCATAGGGCTCGTGACGCCTTGAGGCGCCGGGAGGGTACGGCCCCGACCCCGTCAAGTGGTCCATGGGTCAAGTTAGAGTTTGGGGCGCGATCTGTGGGGAGACCCGTCTCCGGGGCGCCGAACGGCCGCCATGCGGCTTTCATGTTGACAGCTTCCGGGTGTAACAATGCAATCGGCAACCGGCGGTCTCCGGGAGGTTGGAGCGCTGGAGCACGGCCGGACGGCCGGGGAGGACCATATGCCGAGGGATTTGGGCGAGGCGAAAGGGCTTTACGAGTACTTTGCCGAAAACCCGGAAGAGGCGCGCCGGCAGTTTTTCGAGCCTGCGCCGGGGTTGAGCCGGCGGGGCTTCTTCGCCGGCACCGGACTGGCGGCCGCGGGCGGCCTGCTCGGCATGACGATTCCCTTCTATGCCAACATGCCGCGCGGGCTGGTGCCGGCCGCCTTCGCATCCGAGGACGTGCTGGTCGGCAAGGACGGGCTGATATTGCTGAACGACCGGCCGATCAGCGCCGAGACGCCGGCGCATCTGCTCGACGATGCGATCACGCCCACCGCCCGGCACTTCATCCGCAATAACGGCCTGCCGCCGGAGGATGCCGATGCCGCCGGCTGGACCCTCGCCGTGGACGGGTTGGTGGAAAACCCGATGGAATTGTCCATCGAGGACCTGAAGGCCGGGTTCGAGGTGGTGACCATGGCGCTCACCATCGAATGCGGCGGCAACGGACGGGCCTTCTTCGACCCGCCGGCGGAGGGCAGCCAATGGACGGTCGGGGCCGTGGGCTGCGCGGCGTGGACGGGCGTGCGCCTCGCCGATGTGCTGAAGAAGGCCGGCGTCAAGCCAAGCGTGGTCTATACCGCGCATTACGGCGCCGACACCCATCTCTCCGGCGAGGAGGGCAAGCTGCCGATCTCGCGCGGCGTGCCGATCGCCAAGGCGATGACCGGCAACGTGCTCATTGCCTTCGGGATGAACGGCGGGCCGCTGCACAGGCAGAACGGCGCGCCGCTCCGCCTCGTGGTGCCTGGCTGGCCGGGGTCGTGTTCGCAGAAATGGTTGACGCGCATCCGGCTTCGCGACCGGGTGCATGACGGGCCGAAGATGACCGGCACGTCCTACCGTGTGCCGCGCTATCCCGTCGCCCCGGGCGACAAGGTGCCGGCGAAGGATTTCGAGATCATCGAGCGCATGCCGGTGAAATCCCTGGTGACGGCGCCGGCGAACGGCGGCGCGGCGGCCCGGGAGGCCGAGGTGCGCGGCCATGCCTGGTCGGGTGACCGGACGGTCTCCGCCGTCGACATATCGGTCGATTTCGGCAGGAGCTGGATGGCGGCCGAACTGGACGGGCCGGTCAATCCCGGCGCATGGCAGAATTGGCGCCGCACCGTGTCCTTCCCCGAAGCCGGCTACTACGAGGTCTGGGCGCGGGCGACCGACAGCGCCGGCGAGATGCAGCCCTTCGCCATCGACTGGAACCCGAACGGCTATCTCAACAACACCATGCACCGCGTCGCATTGCGCGTGGCGTAACCGCACATCGATGCGGACGGCATTTACGGCCCCGACCGCCTGAACTTCCCGCGCTGACAGCCCGGTACGATAACGCCCGGGTCCGATAAAGGTTGTCCTGCGATGCGGGGCTTCCTATGATTCGGCCATGACCGAAGCCGATATCGCGAAGCGCAAGGCCGGCCTTCCGAAACGGATGTCCGGCGCGATGATCGCCCGGGACGGGCCGGTCCTCGCCCTCACCAAGCGGTTGTAGCGGATGCCGGGCGAACGGGCGGAGAGCGGCGCGCCGCCGCCGGAAGAAGGCCACCTTTTCGCCGGCTACGAGACCGATCCCGTATTCTACGACGAGATGTTCGACGCCGACGGCGCGCCGCACCCCCATTGCCGCGAATTGTGGGACGCCCTCGGCGAGACGCCGCCGGACGCGCTAGCGACCATGCAGGAGCGCGCGGAGCGGTCCTTCCTGCACGAAGGCATCACCTTTTCGGTCTACGGCGAGGAGGGCGCGCAGGAGCGCATCATCCCGATCGATATCGTGCCCAGGATCGTCGCCGCCGAACATTGGGATTTTCTCGAACGGGGCCTGCGCCAGCGTCTCGATGCGCTCAACCTGTTCCTGGCCGATATCTACGGCCCCGGCCGGGCCATCGCCGACGGCGTCATCCCGGCCGACCTGGTGCAGGGCTGCCCGCAGTTCCGCGACGCCATGCGCGGCGTAGACGTGCCCCACGGCGCCTATGTCTCGGTGTGCGGCACCGACCTTGTGCGGACCCATGACGGCTTCCTGGTTCTGGAAGACAATCTGCGGGTGCCGTCGGGCATATCCTACATGCTGGCCAACCGCGCGGCGGTCAAGACGAGCCTCCGCGACGCGTTCCGCCGGCACCGGGTGCGCGGGATCGAGCATTACGGCCGGCTGCTCCGCCGGACGCTGGCCGAACTGTCGCCGCACGGCGAGTCGGACCCGACCATCGTCCTGCTGACGCCGGGCGTCTACAACTCGGCCTTCTACGAACACATGTTCCTGGCCCGCGAGATGGGTGTGGAACTGGTGCAGGGCGCCGACCTGGCCGTTCGCGACGGCTTCGTCTACATGCGCACCACCGGCGGGCTGCGCCGCGTCGACGTGATCTACCGGCGGATCGACGACGATTTCCTCGATCCACAGACATTCCGGCCCGATTCGGTGCTCGGCACGCCCGGCCTGTTCGACGCCTACCGGCTCGGCAACGTCACCATCGCCAACGCGCCCGGCACCGGGGTGGCCGACGACAAAAGCGTCTATGCCTATGTTCCGGACATCGTCCGCTATTTCCTCAACGAGGAGCCGCTGCTCGCCAATGTGGAGACCCATCTGTGCCGCGATCCGGACGAGCTGGAATACACCCTCGACAATCTGGACAAGCTGGTGGTCAAGGAGGTCGGCGGGTCGGGCGGCCACGGCATGCTGGTCGGGCCGCACGCGACGGCGGAGGAGCGCGCCGATTTCGCCGAAAAGATCCGCGCCACCCCGGAAAACTACATTTCCCAGCCGACCCTCGACCTGTCCCGCGCACCGTGCCTGACCGAAGACGGCGCCGCGCCGCGTCATGTCGATCTGCGTCCCTTCGTGCTCCGCGGGCAGGAGACCCGCCTGGTCCCCGGCGCCTTCTGCCGGGTCGCGCTCACCCCCGGCTCGCTCGTCGTCAATTCGAGCCAGGGCGGCGGCGGCAAGGACCTCTGGGTGC
>JAPPFK010000058.1:0-10137 GCA_028823885.1 Rhodospirillales bacterium
GTTCGTGGTCGCCGTAGACCGTCCGCATCTGGCCGGGCCAGGAATCGGTCATGATCAGATTGCCTTCGCAGGCGCCCTCCAGGATATTGCCGTCGGCATCGACGATGGCCGGCTGGACGCCGAAGAACGGCCGCGTGGCGGAGCCCGGCTTGAGCTCGGTCGCGCCGGGCAGCGGCGTGATCAGAATGCCGCCGGTCTCGGTCTGCCACCAGGTATCGACGATGGGGCAGCGGGCGTCGCCGCCGACATTGTAGTACCAGCTCCAGGCCTCCGGATTGATGGGCTCGCCGACCGAGCCGAGAATGCGGAGCGAGGCGCGGCTGGTCTGTTTCACCGGCTCGTCGCCCTGCTGCATCAGCGCCCGGATGGCCGTCGGCGCGGTGTAGAGGATGTTGACCTGGTGTTTGTCGATCACCTGCCAGATGCGCGACGCGTCCGGCCAGTTGGGCAGGCCCTCGTACATGACGGTGAGCGCGCCGTTGGAGAGCGGGCCGTAGACGATGTAGCTGTGCCCGGTGACCCAGCCGACATCGGCGGCGCACCAATAGACGTCGCCGTCGTGATAGTCGAAGACGTACTGATGGGTCATGGACGTATAGACCATGTAGCCGCCGGTGGTGTGCAGCACGCCCTTGGGCGTCCCGGTGGAACCGGAGGTGTAGAGGATGAACAGGGGGTCCTCGGCGTTCATCTCTTCCGGTTCGCAGTCCGACGATGCGGCGGCGGTGGCGTCTTCGTACCAGACGTCGCGGCCCTCCTTCCAGCCGATGTCGCCGCCGGTGCGCTTGACGCAAAAGACGGTGCTGACGGTCGGGCAGTCCTCGAGGGCGGCGTCGGTGTTGGCCTTCAGCGGCACGGTCCGGCCGCCGCGGACGCCCTCGTCGGCGGTGATGACGCAGACCGAATTGCCGTCCTGGATGCGGCCCGCCAGGGCGTCCGGGGAGAATCCGCCGAACACCACCGAATGCATGGCGCCGATCCTCGCGCACGCCAGCATGGCGTAGGCGGCCTCGGGAATCATCGGCATGTATATGGTGACCACGTCGCCCTTCTTGACGCCCCGGTCCTTCATGGCGTTGGCGAGCCGGCAGACGGCTTCGTGCAATTCCCCGTAGGTGACGGAAACCGCGTCGGCGTTCGGGTCATCCGGCTCCCAGAGGATCGCCGTCTGGCCGCCCCGTTTCTCCAGATGCCGGTCGATGCAGTTGGCGGACGCGTTGAGGGTGCCGTCCTCGAACCAGCGGATGCGGACGTCGCCGGTATAGTCCACGTCCTTTACCTTGGTGAACGGCTTGATCCAGTCGATCCGCCCCGCCTGTTCGGACCAGAACCCTTCCGGGTCGCCGACCGAGCGCCGGTACATTTCCAGATATTGATCGTTATCGATCCAGGCGTCCTTGGCCACGGACTCCGGAACGGGATAAACGGCATCTTCTGACATCTCGCGGACCTCCCTTGCGCGCCGGCCTCCGAACCCTCGGTCCCGGGCCGTCCGCTTCAAATTATCGACAATCGGCCGGGGATGACAACATCGACGTTGGCGGCGCCACTGCGGGAGAGGTGTTCAAGGTCTTGCCGGGCTAGGCAAGGAACACCTCGCCCTCCTTGACCTCGGCCGGGACCGCGGTCAGCCACTGGCGGACACAGGGACCGGCGACGCACAGTCCGTCCTCGATCCGGAACAGGGCGCCGTGATTGGCGCAGTGGATGTATTTCTTGTCGAGGGACAGGAACCAGCCCGGCTTGAAGTCCAGCGGCAGGCCGACATGCGGGCACGAATTGACATAGACCCACACCTGTTCGCCGCGGCGGACCAGGATCAGCGGCCGTTCGGCGCCGCCGATTTCGGCGGTCATCCCGGCGCTTTCGGTGTCCTCGATATCGTCGAGGGCGCAAAGCCGGGTCATGGCCGCGTTTCCGCGGGTTCGAGGCCGGCGGGTATCTGACGCCATTCCTCCCAGACCCGCGCCGGAAATTTCTCGCCCTTGAGTTTCTCGCCGTCCTTCAGCTTGTCCTCCACATGGGGAAAGCCGCGCTCCAGTTCACCCCAAATCGCCCGCCCGAGGTCGCGCAGTTCGGCGACGTTGAGGCAGCGCAGGCTGTAGGACAGCGCAATCACCGCCACCGCGTCGGTGGGCTGCTTGAGCCTGTTGAAGTCCTTGGCAAGCTTGTTGAGCGCCATCTGATGTTGGCCGAGTTCATAGGCGCTGGGCATCCGTTTGGAGGAGAACAGTTTCTTCGGCAGGAATCCCTCCTCCTCCATGTTGATCCGGACAACCGTGGCGACGGCGACAATGATGCCGAGATCCTCGTCCCCCATGGAGACAAGTCCGTCGACGAACCGCTGGACCTCCTTGCGGCTCGACGACAGCGCATGGTTCTTCATGCTGTCCTTGAGGGCGTTGCGGATGCCTCCGAACATGAAACCGGCGCGGCCCCTCAGGCCTCGACGCCCGCCATGCCGCAGATGATCTTCCAGTGCGCATTGGAGACGGGGACGACCGAGAGCCGGGATTGACGCACCAGAAGCAGGTCCTGAAGCCGCTCGTCGGCCTTGATTTCGGCCAGGGTGACCGGGGTCTCTACCGGCATGAGGGCCTTGAAATCGACCATGCCGAACCTGCCCGATGCATCCGTATGATCGGGGTAGTGCTCCTTCACCACCTCGAGAACGCCGACAATCCGCTTTTCGTCCACGGAGTGATAGAAGAAGGCCCTGTCGCCGATCTTCATCTCCTTCATGTTGTTGTTGGCCTGATGGTTGCGGACGCCGTCCCATTCGGCGACGCCCGCCTTGACGTGGTCGTCCCACGACCAGGCGCCGGGTTCGGATTTGACGAGCCAATAAGCCATGGCGAATCTCCTATGCGTGTCTAGCTCCCGGGGGCGGGTTTCAGGTCCCAGGGCGGGACCTCCATGAACGGCCGTACGATCTTGGTTTCAAACAGCCCGGCCTTCTCGTACGGGTCCTCGGCGGTCAGCGCCTCGGCCTCGGCGCGGTCGGCGGCTTCGAGAATGAACACGCTCGCGGTCATGCGGCCGCCGTCTTCATCCAGGGTCGGTCCGGCGAGGCGAAGCCGGCCGCCCAGGCCGCGGGCATATTCCAGGTGCGCCGGCCGCGTGGATTCGCGGAGGTCCCGGGCGCCCGGCTTGTCCACCCTGTAGACGAAGAACAGCATCCCCGGCCCCCGGCGGTCAGTCCCCGGGGATGACGTTGCGGATCGGCGTGACGGTGGTCGAGGAAAACAGTCCGGCCTTGGCGTAGGGATCGCCGGCCGCCCAGGCCTCGGCGGACGCGCGGTCCTCGGCCTGGATGACCAGCACGCTGCCGGTCACGGCCTCGTCCGCCTCGTCGGTGGTCGGGCCGGCGAAAGCCACCTTGACGCCCGAGCCCTTGAGGTAGGCGAGGTGTTCGTCCCGGGTGGCGGCCCTGAGGCCGCTGGAATCCGGTTTGTCGACGCAGTGAATGTGAAAATACATGTGAACGCTCCCCGGCGATGGCGTTAGTCGGTTTCATCCTTCAATGGGCGGGACAGCAGGCCTTCGATGGTCGCATCGATGGCGGCGAAGTGATTTATCACGCCGTCCACGGCCGTGCAAATCGGCACCTCGACGCCGAGACGGCGCGCGAGTTCGGTGACCGAAGAGGCGGTGAACACCCCTTCGGCAACGGAGTTTCGGCTGCCGACGATCTCGTCCAGGCTTTGGCCTTCGCCCAGGGCGGCGCCCAATGAAAAATTGCGCGACTGCATGGCGTTGCAGGTGAGAGTCAAATCGCCGAGGCCTGACAGGCCCGAAAGAGTCTCCGGCCGGGCGCCCTTGGCGGCGCCCAGGCGGACGATCTCGGCAAGGCCCCGGGTGATCAGCGCGGCGCGCGCGTTGTCGCCCAGCTTCCGCCCCTCGACGATGCCGCAGGCGATGGCGAGCACGTTCTTCACCGCCCCGCCGATCTGGGCGCCGACGACGTCATCGGAGCCGTAAATGCGGAACCGGGACGACGACAGGGCCGGGATGACGCGGTCGTTCACCCCGGCGCTTTGCGAGGCGACGGTCACCGCCGTCGGCCGGTCGAGGGCCACTTCGATGGCGAAGGTGGGGCCCGACAGGACGGCGACGGGGGCTTCCGGCAGGGCTTCGGCGGCAATTTCGCTCATCAGCGCGCAGGTCTCCTGCTCAATTCCCTTGGAGCAGATGACCGCGGGCACGTCCTTGGGCCATTGACCGGCAAGACCCGCCAAGGTCGCCCGGAGGTGCTGGGCCGGGGTGACCGCCAGGACGACATCCGCATCGACGGCCTCGGCGATCGCCGTGGTGGCGCGGATCCCGGGATCGAGTTCGGCGCCGGGGAGAAAGAGCGAATTGACGTGGCCGGTGTTGATCGCCTCGACCACTTCCGGCTCGCGGGCCTGGACCAGCACCTCGCTGCCGGCCCGGCACGCCGCCGCGGCCAGCGCCGTTCCCCAGGCGCCGCCGCCCAATACGCCGATCTTGGTCATGGTTGCCCCCGCATGTCAGTGTCCGCCGCTTTTAAGCCTTGACCCCGGCATAGGCCACGGCCGGCGCGTCCGGGTCAAGCGGCCAGCGTGGCCTGGGCGCGAAGTCGAGCGCATCGGCGTGGCCCGCCCGCAGACGCTCCAGCCCGGCCCAGGCGATCATCGCGCCGTTGTCGGTGCACAGCGCGGGCGCCGGCGCCGTCAAATGGAAGCCTTTTTCACCGCACAAATCCTCCAGCATCATGCGAAGGGCGCGGTTGGCGGCGACGCCGCCCGCGGCCACCAGATCGTTGGCGCCGGGGTGAAGGCCGTGGAACAGTTCCATGGCGTTTCGGCTCCGGTCGACGATGGCCTCGCCCGCCGCCGTCTGGAACCCGGCGCACAGATCGTCGATGTCGGTCTCGGTGGGCTCCCGGCCGAGACCGTCGATAGCGTGGCGGACCGCCGTCTTCAGGCCGGAGAAGGAGAAATGGCACCCGTCGCGGCCCTTCATCGGCCGGGGCAGCCTGAACCGGTTCGGATCGCCGTTCCGCGCCCTCGCCTCGACCCGGGGGCCGCCGGGATAACCGAGCCCGAGCATCTTGGCGGTCTTGTCGAACGCCTCGCCGACGGCGTCGTCGATGGTGGTGCCGAGGCGCCGGTAGGCGCCGACGCCTTCGACCGCCAGCAACTGGCAATGGCCGCCCGACACCAGGAGCAGGAGGTAGGGGAATTCCAGGTCATCGGTGAGCCGCGCGGTCAGCGCGTGCCCCTCCAGATGGTTCACCGCCAGGAACGGCAGGCCGTGCACCGCGGCGATGGCCTTGCCGGACATGACGCCGACGATGACGCCGCCGATCAATCCGGGCCCGCCGGTCGCCGCGACGCCGTCGAGATCGGTCCAATCGGCGCCGGCCTCCGCCATGGCCCGCCCGATCAGCGCATCCAGGTGCCGCAGGTGGGCCCGCGCCGCGACCTCGGGGACGATGCCGCCGAATGGACGGTGCTCGTCGATCTGCGATTTGACGACATTGCTTCGGATTCGCGCCGAAGCCGCGCCCGCCGAATCGTCGACGACCGCCGCCGAGGTCTCGTCGCAACTGGTTTCAATGCCCAGAATTATCATTGCAGCCGTGCGGTTTACCGTTTTCTTGACGCCATTAACCCTTTATGGCCTTCTGCACCGGAAATCCAGTAAAACCGAGGACATGTCGGCACATTCCGCCCTCCGCATCGGGACCCGGGGAAGCCCGCTGGCGCTGGCTCAGACCGGACACGTCATCGCCCGCCTGGCCGAACTCCACCCCCGCCTGGGAGAACCCCGCGCCGTCGAGACCGTTGTCATCTCGACGACCGGCGACCGGGTCCGGAATGAATTGCTCTCCGACCTCGGCGGCAAGGGTCTGTTCACCAAGGAACTCGACGAGGCCATGCTCGACGGCCGGATCGACATCGCCGTTCATTCGATGAAAGACATGCCGAGCCTGCTGCCGGAAGGCATCGCCGCGCACGCCGTCATGCCTCGGGAGGATCCCCGGGACGCCTTCATCAGCAACAAGTCGAAGGACATGGCCGGGCTGCCCGCCGGCGCCCGGGTGGGTACCGCGTCGCTTCGCCGCTCGGCCCAGGTGCGCCGGGCCCGCCCGGACCTGAGCGTGGTTCCGTTGCGGGGCAATGTGGATACGCGGCTGAGGAAGCTGGATGCCGGCGAGGTCGATGCGACGTTCCTGGCGGTCGCCGGGCTTCGGCGCCTGGGGAAGGAGGCCGTCATCACCCAAGCCGTTCCGGTTCATGATATGCTGCCGGCCGTGGGACAGGGAGCTTTATGCGCAACCTGCAGGACGGGCGACCTGCAGGCCGACACGCTGCTGGAGACCTTGGCCGAGGCCGAGGTGACGGCGTGCGTCATGGCGGAGCGGGCGATGCTGGCGGCGCTCAACGGGTCCTGCCGGACCCCCATCGCCGGCCATGCGGTCATCGATCCGCCGGGCGAATTGACCCTGAAGGGCATGATTGCCTGCCCGGATGGGTCCGAAATGGTCGCCGACGAGGCCGCCGGCCCGGCGGCCGAGGCCGAGGGAATCGGGGCTGGCCTGGCCCGGACGCTGTTGGCCGGCGCCGGCCCGGCGCTGGTGAGGGCCATCGCCGAATCCCAGGAACGGGTCACGGCGGTTCACCCCGATCTGGCGCGCGAACGGTCGTAGCCATGCGGGTGCTCGTCACACGACCCAGGGAAGACGCCGCCGGGCTCGCCGAGGCGCTGACGGCGCTGGGCTGCGAGGCGGTGCTGGAGCCGCTGTTCCACGTCGAATTCCTGGATACGGCGGCGCTGGACTTGTCCGGCGTTCACGCCCTGCTGCTGACCAGCGCCAATGGGGCCCGGGCATTGGCCCGCCGGGATGTCTCCAGGGAGCTGCCGGTCTACGCCATCGGCGACGCGACGGCGTCGGCGGCCGGGGAGGCGGGGTTCCAGCAGGTGCATTCGGCGGATGGCGGGGTCGACCAATTGGCCGAGCTGGTCAAGGACCGGATGCCCCGTGATGCCGGAATCCTGCTTCATGTCACCGGATCCGAGGTCGCCGGCGATCTGGGCGGAACCCTCGAATCCGCCGGCTACGGCTATCGCCGGGCGGTGTTGTACCGGGCGGTTCCGGTCAAGGGGCTGACGGCGGCGACGGTTGCCGCCCTCAAGGACGGCGACATCGACGCGGTGGTTTTCTATTCTCCCCGGTCGGCGGAGACCTGTATCGAGCTGATGCGCAAGGCCAGGGTGGTCCGGGCCGCCCGCGAGCTGGATGCATTGTGTCTCAGCGCGGCGGTGGGCGAGGCGGCATCCGAGCTGACCTGGCGGGACGTGCGGGTCGCGCCCCGGCCAAACCAGGAGAGCTTGCTGAGCCTCATCGGCCCTGCCGGCGCCCCGCCGCCCGCCGACGCGCCGCCGCCGGTGACGGAGGGTGATGCAGCGCCGGGCGGCGCACCGATCGCCGCCCATCGGCCCCGGGAAACCTTCGGCAGCCTGTCGAAGGTCATGGGCTATGCCGCCGGGGTCATTATCATCGCGGCCGTGGTCGCGGCGTTGAGCCCGTATTGGATCGATCAGGCCCGGGTGTTCTTTCCGGGGCTGGGGACCGACGCCGAGACACGGGCGCAGGTGACGGCGCTCGTCGCCCGGGTCGCCGAACTGGAAAAGGCGTCGAGGGACGACATCGTTCCCGGTCTCGAGGCCCTGGCCGCCGAACGCGACCGTCTCAAGGTGCAGCTCGATGACGCGCTGGCGCGTCTCTCCCAGGTGGAGGGGTCCGCCGCTGCCATCCGGCGGACGGTCGGCGCCCTCAATGCCGACCTGACCCCGGCCGAGGCCGAGGGCGTCTTGCGGCGCCTGTCGGACCGGATCGAGGCGCTCGAGAAGACCGCCACGGGCTCGGTCGCCGAAAACTCGGATACCGTCGCCCGGCTCTCCCAGCGGATCGCCGAACTGGCCGCCCAGGTGCCGGCCCCGGATGCCGAAGGCGCCCGCCGGCGGGCCGCGCTCCTGGCGTTGGGCCAGCTCCGCGAGGCGGTCCTGGACGGGCGAAGCTTCGCCGCCGAACTTGATGCGCTCCGGGGGGTGACCGACGAGACGTTTCTCGCTCCCGATGCCGCCGGGCGGCTCGCCGAACTGGCGCCGGCGGGGGTCGCCTCCGAGGCCGGCCTCAAATCCGCCTTCGACCGGGCCGCGGGCGGCATCGTCCGGGCCGGGGTGATCCGGGAGGAAGGGGGGTGGGTGGACAGGACCATCGCCCGGCTGACGGCCCCGATCCGCTGGCGCCGGACGGACCGGCTGGAGGGGTCCGGGGTCCAGGCCACCGTGGCGCGGGCCGAGGTTCGGGTGAAGGCGGGAAATTTCGCCGGCGCCGTCGAGGAGCTGGAAACCCTGGACGGGCCGGCCCGCGAGGCGGCGGCGGATTGGATCGAGGCGGCCAGGGATCACACCCAGGTCAAGGCGGTCCTCGCCGGCCTGCGGACGGCGGCCATTTCCCGGCTTTCCGATACCGGCAAATAGCCCATGTTCAGGACGCTCTGGTTTCTCATATTGATCGGCGCCGTGGCGTGGGCGGCCGCGCTGATCGCCGATACGCCGAGTTCGGTCAAACTCGAGTGGCTGGGATACCGGGTCGACACCTCCATCGGGGTGCTGTTCGCCGCGGTCCTGACCCTGGCGGCCGGATTCGCGGCCTTTTGGCGGCTGTGGTCGGCGTTTCGGACCGCCCCCCGGAAGATCAGCCGCGCGCGGCAGGACAGCCGCCGCCGGCGCGGCTACAAGGCCCTGACCCAGGGGATGGTCGCGGTAGCGGCCGGCGATGCCGTCGAGGCGCGGCGTCAGGCCCGCCGGGCCGAGCGGCTGCTGGGAGAGCCGCCGCTGACCATGCTGCTGTCGGCGCAGGCGGCCCAACTGTCCGGAGACGACGCGGCGGCCCACAAGTTCTTCGAGGCCATGTCCGAACAGAAGGAGACCCGCTATCTCGGCCTCCGGGGACAGCTCAACCAGGCCATGCAGGAGGGAGATTCCGAAAGCGCCATCGAGCTCGCCGAGCAGGCGGCGGAACTCAAACCCAAGACCGAGGGCGTCACCGAGACCCTGTTCGATCTTCAGGTGAAGGAAAGCAAGTGGTCGGATGCGGAGGCGACGGTCCGCAAATCGGTGAAGAACAAGACCATCGATGCCGACGTGGGACGCCGCCGCCGCGCCGTGCTGACCCACGGCCAGAGCGTCGCCGCCGAGGACGAGGGCAAACTCGACGAGGCGCTGCAGTTGGCCAAGCGGGCCAACAACCTGGCGCCGCGTTTCGTTCCCGCCGCAGTCCGCTATGCCCGGCTGCTGAACGGCGCCGGCAAGCGCCGCCGCGCCGCTTCGATCATCGAGGAAACCTGGGTGGTCAACCCCCACCCGGACCTGGTGACGGTGATGGAGGGCCTGAGCGACAGTGACAACGCCCAGGAGAAGATGCGGCTTCTGGAACGGCTCGCCGGGAACAACAAGGATCACCCCGAGAGCCACCTGGCGCTGGCCCGGGCGGCCCTCAACAGCGGCATGTACAAGGAAGCCAGGGAGCATCTGGTCGCGGTCGCCGGCGATGAACCCTCGGCCAGGATCTGCCGCTATATGGCGGAACTCGAGGAGGCCGAGGGCGCCGACCCGCAGGCCGCGCGCGACTGGCTCCGCCGGATGGCCGTCGCCGATCCCGACCCGGCGTGGGTCTGCGACAATTGCGGCAACGTGGTTGCGGAGTGGGATGCGGTCTGCGGCCGCTGCGAACAATTCGACAGTCTGGAATGGGCCACGCCGCCCAGGGTGACGGCCTACGCGGCGGCGGCGGAGTTTCATCACGGCGAGACCATCGAGCCCGAGGCGCCGCCGGAGGAAGGTCCCGGCGAAGAGCCCGCCGGCGCGCCCGCGGACGAGGACAAGCCCACCGCCAACTAGCGGGGGCCGCGCAGCCCAATCCGCTCTGGAAAAAAAACGGTGGGCGGTATATTACCACCCGGTCCGGAGATGGGCCGCCTTAGCTCAGCTGGTAGAGCATCGCATTCGTAATGCGAGGGTCGGGTGTTCAAGTCACCCAGGCGGCACCATTTCTCCCTTTATTCGCCACAATGGAAAGCGGCGGCCCGAAGGCCGCCGCCT
>JAPPFK010000058.1:10147-17549 GCA_028823885.1 Rhodospirillales bacterium
TTTGGGTGGGTGTTTCTCTCAACCCCCCCTCTCCACAACTTAACATCTTTACTCCCCCCCCCCCCCCCCCCCCCCCCCCCCCCCCCCCGCTTCGACGCGGACAAATTTCCCCGGCTTCAACTAGATTTTGTCGGGATCGAGTTTGCTGAACACTTCGGTCCAAAGCGCTTCGGCGAATTTGTCGACATCGTCACCGATGCGGGCATGAATCTTGTCCCATTTCGCGACATTCTTCAGGTGGGCCTGAATGATCGAATTGGGGTCCTTGACGCCTTCCTTGGCCGCGACCTCGGCGATGATGCCGGGCTCTTTCGCCTTGTGGGCTTCGAGGGACGACAGAATATCGTTGCCGGCCTTCACGATCGTGATGCCGCGTTTCGGCGCTTCGCTTCGAACCATTTTGTCTTCCGCCATATACCCTTTGACGGTGGTGTTGGCGATCAGCCGCGGCGCATGCTTGAGAATGGCCGCCCGTTCGGACCGTTTGAGGCCGTTCCATACCGACCGGTTGATGACCATTGCCGAAGGGGTCGGCTGAATCGCCAGCGGCGCGTCCAGCACATGCTTGGCGATATCCCAAAGGCCGAAAGACTGAATCCAGCTGGATGGGCCGGCGATGCAGTCCAGATTTCCGCGCTGCATGGCCTGAACGGCCTTGGAGGGCGGTCCGCCCACCGGTACGGCGCCCAGGCTCTTGATATAGCGGCCGAGCGCGCCAACCACGCGAATTTTCCGGCCCTTGACGTCGGCCGCCGATTTCACCGGCTCCCGGCATAGAAGGTTGAAGCTGGTGGCGGCGTAATTCGCGATGAAGACCGTTTTGTTTTTTTCGAAGTCCGCTTTGCAGGCGGGGCAGTTCAAGTGATAGGTCTCCGCAACGGCGCCCGCCATGGCGATTGGGCTTTCGGATGCGTTGACGAGATCGTAGACCACGTTGGCGGAACGCAGCGCCTTCCGGGTGAAAGCGGGAATCACGGGTCCCCCGGCATCCGCCACCCGATTGCCGATGCCGGCCAGGGTCTGCCGTCCGCCGAAGAGTTGCGCGCCCGCGATCAACTTCCAGGTGATCGACCCGTTGGTTTCCTTCTCGATCGCTTTCAGATACGGCGCCACGCCTTCGACGATGACGACATTTTTCGGGCCGTTCCAGGACCCGTACGTAAGTTCGCCGGCCGTGGCCGCCGGCGCCGAGATCAAGATAGCCGCGGCGGCGAGCAGACCAATATTCGAATATTTCATTTCCAACCTCCCAGATTTGTTAGCGTTCCAGTTGCCGAATTCATTGCCCGAGCGTCATCTTGGCTGACGTCTTTCCGGAGCCCGTGATTTGCCAGCAGGCTTTCCGGGAGTCTAATCGGTCCAGGTTAATTGGCAAGGTTGTTGCGGAAAGCCCGCGGAATCGCTATCGGATATCATCGACTTCGACGTATTCGAATGGTTGGCCAAACCAATGATCTCACTGAAGGCCGGAAAATACCCGGAAGCATTGGGCCGAATACTGATGATCCTCGGCGGCGTCGCCACGATCATGATGATGCTCCACATCGTCGCGGATGTGATTTTGAAGCATACGCTCAATGACCCGATCGACGGTACGACCGAAATCGTCGCTGCCTACTATATGGTCGCCTCGGTCTTTCTGCCGCTAGCCTATGTAACGTTTACCGAGGGCCACCTCATCGTGGAATTGTTTACCAGTAAAATGTCCGGCCGGCCGCTCAGGTTGTTGTCGGCGTTTGCCGGTGCGGCGACGGTTCTCTATCTACTTTTCTTGATCATCTACACGGCGGATGAGGCGATTCTGCGGACTCGGGATGGCGAAGCGTGGGAGACATCCGTCGAGTTGGTGGCCGTTTGGCCGAGCCGTTGGCTGCTGCCGATTGGGATGGCGGCGATGGGTATCGTCGTAATCGCGCAGATCATACGTTTGCTGCGCCGCGATCGCGGGGATGAAATCGGGACGTCCCCCGGTATTTGAAAGCCATGATCCGTAATCGCGGCTCCCGAATCCGGACATTGCCCATCCTGGAGTAACGACATGACCGGACTGCAGATCGGTTTTCTCGGCCTGGGCATGGTCATGCTGCTCATCGCCATTCGAATTCCGATCGGCGTTGCCCTCGGCGGCGTCTCCATTCTCGGAATCATGATGCTGCGCGGGCCGGACGTGGCGGTCGGCGTGGTCAAGACGACGGTCTTCGAATTCGCCGCAAGCTGGAATCTCTCGGCCATTCCCATGTTCCTTTTGATGGGCGCCGTCGCACACCATTCGGGGATCAGTTCGGCTCTGTTCAAATCGGCGCGATTGTGGCTCGGACGCCTGCCCGGCGGCCTGGCGGTCGCCAGCAATTTTACCTGCGCCGGATTTTCCGCCGCATCGGGGTCCAGCCTTGCGACCGCCGCCGCGATGGGGCGCATCGCCATCCCGGAAATGATGAAGCAGGGCTACGACAAGGGCATGGCCGCCGGCGTCGTTGCCGCCGCCGGCACGCTGGGCTCCCTGATTCCCCCCAGCATTCTCATGGTGCTCTTCGGCATATTTGCCGAGGCGTCGATCGCAAAACTCCTGATCGCGGGCATTCTGCCCGGCATTCTGACCGCGGTGGTCTATGCAACGATGATCATTGTGCGGTGCAAGCTTCGGCCCGAACTTGCGCCGGTCGTCGCCGAGAAATACAGCCTGCGTGAAAAACTGTCGGCGTCGAGCCAGGTCTGGCCCCTTTTCGCCCTGATTATCGGGATTATCGGCGGAATATATGCCGGCATCGTCACCCCGACCGAGGCGGGCGCGTTCGGCGCCTTCTTGTCGTTCGTGCTGGCCTGGACACAGAAGCGGCTGACCTGGAGGCTTTTCAAGGACAGCGTCAACGAAGCGCTGATCAACACGGCAAAGATATTCTTCATTGCCGTCGGCGCGGTCATGTTGACCCGATTTCTGGCCTTGTCCGGCTTGCCGTTCTTCATGGGACAGATGATCGGCGATTGGGCGCTCGACCCGGTGCTCCTGATCATCGCCATGTCGCTCATTTACGTCGTGCTCGGCATGTTTCTCGACCCGCTGGGCCTCATGTTGCTGACATTGCCGCTTCTGCTGCCCATGTTCGACGCGCTCGACCTCGATCTCATTTGGCTGGGCGTCCTGGTCATCAAGTTCCTTGAAATAGGGCTCATGACCCCGCCGGTAGGCTTCAACGTCTATATCGTGAAAAGCGTCGTCGGCGATGCGATCCCCCTGGGAACCATCTTCCGGGGAGTCGCGTGGTTCCTGGGTTGCGAGGTGGTGATCGTCGCACTCCTGGTCTATTTCCCGCAGATTTCGACGTTCTTGCCCCAACTGATGTAGGCCTTCCAAATCGTCTTGCAGGGATTTTCCTCGGGCAACCCCAATTCCCAAGGCGATAGCCCCATCCGCCATCGCATCAATTTTGCCGAAAATCGCTTTGAGGCGCTCGGCGAAGTCCTCATTAGGATTAAATAGCCGAGATCGTCGTAATTAATTCCAAGACCGAACGCGTCGCACGCTCGATCCGGGATGTCATGAATTGTGTGAAAAGGAGAATGTGTCAGCTAACGGTTTGAAGCGGATTGTTGGAAGTTGCCTTGCTGAAGTCCGCTTTTAGCCAGAAGCGGAAGCTTTCCAGACAAGTGTATTTACGTCGCGATACAGTTATCGAGCCTTAATCTCACAGAGGAAATCGTCGTTAGCCAACCCTAAAGCTGAGCAGGAGAGATGCTCTCAGTTCCGAGTAGGATACGTCATGTATGAAGTGTTTGAATGGAACCTTTGTGCGGCTGATTTCGCTGCATCAACAAAGGTGGTGATGGTCGGGGAATTGTCGTTTTTCCTGTGCGCGACATAGAGTTCGATAAACTTCTCACCGGGAAGGAACGGCACGAAGGCCACACGGCCGGGGGAGATGGCTTCCACCCAGGCCGGCACGAGAGCCATGCCCAAGTCTTCGGCGACAAACCGCAGCAGCGTGGATTTGTCGATCACCTCGCAGACCATGTGGGCGTCCACCAGCTTGTCGTAGAGGGTCTTGCTCATGAGACGGCCTTTTGAAGCGTGGTTTCCTGATGGGTGAAGAAGTTTTCGAATTGGCGCGCGATCTCCGCAGGCTGTTCCTCCGCCATATAGTGCGTGGCGTCCACCGGCCCGCCGGACACATTCTCTGCGCGCATTTTCCAGAGGGACAGAGGATCAAAGCATTTTCCGACGGTGCCGTTTTTGGCCCAGAGAACCAGGACCGGCATGCTCAGCCGTCTGTTTCCGTCCGCGTCGTCATGTTCGATATCGATGGTGGCGGCGGCGCGGTAGTCCTCACAACTCCCGTGGATGGCGTCGCGATCCGAGAACGCCTTGAGATACTCCTCCAGTGCCTCAGGCAGGAACGGGTTGTCGCCGCTCGCCTGGTTGAAGCACTTCTGCTTCCAGAAGCCGGCCGGGTCGCGGCCGATGATCGTCTCCGGCAGCGGGCTCGGCTGAATCAGGAAGAACCAGTGCCAGTAGCCGCGCGCGAACGGAAAGGACGTATTGGCGTACATTTCACGGGTCGGCGCGATGTCCAGCAAGGTCATAGCCTTAACGCGATCCGGATGATCCATCCCCAGCCGGTGGGCCACCCGCGCCCCCCTGTCATGGGCGCCGATGTAGAACTTTTTGTGGCCCAGGCTGCCCATCATTTTGACCAGGTCGTTGGCCATGGCACGCTTGGAATAGGTCAGGTGCCGCTCATCCGATGGCGGTTTCCCGGACCGGCCGTATCCCCTCAAATCCGGGCAGATGACCCGATACGATTTGGACAGCAGCGGCGCTACGCCGTGCCACATGGCGGACGTCTGCGGATAGCCGTGCAGCAAAAGAACAGGCGGCGCATCTTCCGGGCCCGCCATGCGGACGAACAGCCGGACCCCGTCCCCCTCGATATTCCGCTCTGAAAATCCCTCGAACATGGGATCTCCTGCCAACTCTGTGATTGTCCGTTATCGCAGATTTATAGCCGAATATTATTCGGAAATATTTATTAGTAATGGCGACTAGTGAAAATCCACCATGCTGATACTCTGGCCTCTCACTGAAATAATTTTGATGCCCGTTCATGGACCGTTTGTGCGCGGCGCATCGATCTAGGAGGCTTCTATGAAATACTTTATATCCGCCGCATCTGTTGCGGCCGTCGTTGCTGCGGCAACCATAACCGTTGATCCCGCGCCCGCCCATGCCGCGTGCGAAAAGGGTGAAATGCTGATCAAGTTCAGCCATGTGACCAACACGGATAAACATCCCAAGGGGATCGCCGCGTCCCTGCTTCAAAAGCGGATCAATAAGGAAATGAACGGAAAGGCCTGCATGGAAGTCTTTCCCAATTCCACCCTCTACAATGATGACAAGGTGCTTGAGGCGCTGTTGAACGGTGACGTTCAGCTTGCCGCGCCGTCCCTCTCCAAGTTCGAAAAGTTCACCAAAAAGTTCCGGATTTTCGACCTCCCCTTCATGTTCAAAAACATCGAAGCCGTGGAAGCATTCCAGGCCTCGCCCACCGGCCAGGCGCTGAAAGACAGCATGCGCCGGCGCGGCCTCCAAGGCCTGACCTTCTGGCACAATGGTATGAAGCATATGTCGGCCAGAAAGACGCTCCGGGTGCCGTCCGATGCGAACGGCCTCAAATTCCGTGTCATGTCTTCGGACGTGCTGGTGGCCCAGATGAGAGCCATCGGCGGATCACCGCAGAAAATGGCGTTCTCGGAAGTTTATGGCGCGCTTCAGCAAGGCGTGGTCGATGGACAGGAGAACACCTGGTCCAACATCTACGGCAAAAAGTTCTTCGAAGTGCAGGATGGCATTACCGAAACCAACCACGGCATCATCGACTACCTGGTGGTGGCGAGCGTCGATTGGCTCGACGGGCTGAAACCTGACGTCCGCAAGCAGTTCCTGACGATCCTTGACGAAGTCACGGTAACGCGGAACGCGGAAAGCTATGCCGTCAACCAGGCCGCCAAGAAAGCCATCATCGAGGCAGGCGGCAAGATCCTGAAACTGACGGACGCGGAACGGGCCGAATGGGTGAAAGCCATGCGCCCCGTATGGTCGCAATTTGAAAAAGACGTCGGCAAAGACGCCATCAACGTCGCGCAGACCATCAACGCAAACTTTTAAAGATCAGACGGGGCAGCCGGCAGCTGCCCCGTTTCCTTATTTCGGCCTAACGGACATTTCCTATTCACCGCGGGGGCGTGAAGATGAGTGACCAAAGCCGGCTCATCGACGTCATCGAAGAAAAGCTGATCGTCATCATTCTCGGTGCCATGACGCTGATCACGTTTGCCAACGTGGTCGCGCGCTATGCCTTCAACGCCAACATCCTCTGGGCCTTGGAGTTGACGGTGTTTCTCTTCGCCTGGCTGGTCCTCCTGGGCGCGTCCTATGCGGTTAAAAAGGGCGCCCATCTCGGCGTCGATATGCTGATCAACGCGCTTCCCCGCGACGCCCGGCGGCTGATGGCGCTTTTCGCCGTGGCCATCTGCATCGCGTTCTTTTTCCTGATGAGCAAGGGCTCCTGGGACTACTGGGCCAACTTCGCGAACCTGCCGGCGACGGAAGGCCGCTGGTTCCCCCTCGGCTTTGAAGAGAAATATCGCGATAAGGGCTGGTACGAGGTCAACGACATTCCCATGGTCGGCGTGCTGGCCTGGATGGAAACCGTCTTCAACGAAGGCGAGGCCTACGAGAAAATTCCGCGTCTTCTGCCCTATATCGTTCTCCCCCTCTCCATGTTCCTGATGCTTTACCGGTTCTGCCAGGCCGCCTGGGCCGTCTGGAATTCGGAAGTCGACCGCGTCGTCGCGAGCCATGAGGTCGAGGAAGAACTTCAGGACATGCAGCAGGATAGGCAGCAAGACGACGGGGAGAAGGCCTGATGGAAGTCGTCCTTCTTTTCGGCATGGTCATCGGCCTGCTGGTCGTCGGCGTGCCCATCGCCGTCGCCCTCGGCATGTCGTCGGTTCTGTTCCTGCTGTGGTTCTCGGACAGTTCGCTGGCCTCCGTCGCGCAGACCCTTTTCGCCGCGTTCGAGGGGCATTTCACCCTGCTGGCCATTCCCTTCTTTATCCTGGCCTCCGCTTTCATGACCACGGGCGGCGTCGCGCAACGGATCATTCGCTTTTCCATTGCCTGTGTCGGACATCTGCCGGGCGGCCTCGCCATCGCCGGCGTCTTTGCGTGCATGCTGTTCGCGGCGCTCTCGGGCTCCTCTCCCGCGACCGTGGTGGCCATCGGCTCCATCGTCATCGTGGGCATGCGCCAAGTCGGCTATTCCAAGGAATTCGCCGCCGGTGTTATCTGCAACGCGGGCACTCTCGGGATTTTGATCCCGCCCTCCATTGTCATGGTGGTCTATGC
>JAPPFK010000030.1 GCA_028823885.1 Rhodospirillales bacterium
GGTCTGGGTGATCGCCTGGGCCGGACTGGCATTCGTCTGTTCGCTGATCGGCAATGTCTGGGCGCTTCTCAATCCCTGGAACACGCTCTTCCTGTGGGCCGAACAGGCCTATGGAGCGGCAACGGGCAGGCGGTTGTCCCGCGGCCTCGCGTGCCCGCCCGGGATGGGGTCGTGGCCGGCCGTCATTCTGTTCGCCATCTTTGCCTGGATGGAAATTTCGTGGCCGGGCGGCGCGGTCCCTCGAAATATCGCCATCGCGCTCACCATCTATTCGGCCATCACCTGGACCGGCATGTTTCTCACCAGCCGCGAGGAGTGGCTGGAGCGCGGCGAGGCCTTTCACAACGTGTTCGGAACGTTTGCGCGGTTCTCCATCACCGAGGGCCGGGCCGGGCCGGCAGGACGGGAATGGAATCTCCGGCCGCCCGGGGTCGGGCTGCGGGTCGGCAAACTGCCCAATGCCGGCCTGATGGTCTTCATTCTGATGCTCTTGGCGACGGTCAGCTGGGACGGCTTTACCGAGACCGAGCAATCGAAACGCATCGCCCTCGAAGCCTTCTACATGATCCAGGACATCGGGCGGCTGGCCGTGCCGATCGTCGAATTGATCGGCCTCGCCGCGTTCCCGATCCTGTTTATCGCCGTCTATCTGATTTTCATGGCGGCGGTCGGCGCCATGG
Source organism: Rhodospirillales bacterium (assembly GCA_028823885.1). Lineage (GTDB taxonomy): Bacteria > Pseudomonadota > Alphaproteobacteria > Rhodospirillales > UBA2165 > JAJDXO01. Next base: position 681 of record JAPPFK010000030.1, read on the forward strand.
GCGGGGACGTCCGGGACACGTTCCGGCTGGCGCGGATATTGGTCTACTCCATCGTCCCCATCGCCATCGCTTATCACCTCTCCCACTATTACACGCTGCTCGCCATCGACGGGCAGCTTCTCATCTCGCGCATTTCGGATCCCTTCGGGTTCGGCTGGGACCTGTTTGGAACCGCCGGGCACAAGGTCGACATCGCCGTGGTCAGCGCGAGGTCGGTCTGGTTCATTTCCGTCGGCGCGATTGTCATCGGCCATGTGGCCGCCGTCTATCTCGCCCATGCCGAGGCGCTGAAGTTTTACCGGGATCGCGGCCGCGCCCTCCGCAGCCAACTGCCGATGCTGGTTTTGATGGTCGGCTACACGATGATCAGTCTGTGGATCATCGCCCAGCCCATCGTTGCCTGAGCGTCCGCCGGACGCACCCGAAAGTGCCGAATTGGCGCGGAATTCAGCCCAAATTTAGCTGGCAACCCCCGGGGGGCAATGCTATGTCACGGCACCTTCAGCAACCGATATTAGCCCGCCTCCGGGCCTATGAATTCATCCGGTGAGGAATTGATTTATGAGTACCCAGGTAGCCGTTACCGATACCGTCTTTCCCAGCCTCGACCCTGCCAGGGAGGCCTTGTCCCGCGTCGATGCGGAACTCACGCTCGCTTCCGAGCCGACCGTGGAGGGCATCCTGGAGGTGGCCGCCGATGCCGACGCGCTGCTGGTCACGTACGGCCAGATCAACGCCGACGTCATCGCCGGCCTCAATAACTGCAAAGCCATCGGCCGGTTCGGAATCGGCACCGACAACATCGATATCGGGGCGGCGGCCGGGAAGGGAATCGTCGTCACCTACGCTCCGGTCTATTGCCTGGACGAGGTTTCGGACCACGCGATGGCGCTCTTGCTGTCCGTAGCCCGCAAGATTCCGTACGCCAACAAGCTGGTCGCCGACGGCCGTTGGGAAATGCCGGCGGTGGTCCCGATTGCGCGGTTCCGGGGAACCACCCTCGGGCTCCTGGGCCTCGGCAACATCCCTCAGCAAATCGTCGGCAAGGCGCAGGCGTTCGGCATGAACGTCATTGCCGCCGACCCGTACTGCCCCGATGAGGTTTTTCGAAAGTTCAATGTCGCCAAGGTCGAGTTTGACGATCTCCTGGCGCGTTCGGACTACATTTCGGTCCACGCGCCGCTGACGCCCGAGACCGAGAAGATGTTCAACATGGACGCCTTCAAGAAGATGAAGAACACCGCGTTCCTCATCAACACCGCGCGCGGCCCCCTGGTCGATACCGCCGATCTGGCCGCCGCGCTGGACGCGGGCGAAATCGCCGGAGCCGGCCTCGACGTGCTGCCGACCGAGCCGCCGGCCGCCGATGACCCCATCGTCGGGCGCGACAACGTGGTGCTCACCCCGCACACCGGGTTCTACTCCGAAGACGCCTTGCTGGACCTGCAAACCACGGTCGCCAGCGACGTCGCCGCCGTACTCGCCGGCGAGGAGCCCAAATACCCGGTGAAGCCGCGCTAAGGCCGCGGCCAAGGGAGTCCCCGACATGAAAGGCATGGTGCTGACGGCCCCCAAGGACATCTCGGCACGGGATGTCGAGCAACCGGCGCCTGGCGACGGCGAAACCCTGGTCAGGGTCGCCAAGACCGGCATCTGCGGCACCGACCTGAAAATCTATCAGGGCGGCATTCCGGTCGACTATCCCCGGATCATGGGCCACGAATCGGTGGGCGAAGTCGTCTCCGGCGGAACGCTGGCGCCGGGCACGCCGGTCATCGTCGACCCGGCCTATTTCTGCGGCACCTGCTTTCAGTGCCGGAACGGGCAGATGCACATCTGCCCCAACGGCGGGCTCATCGGCCGGGACGTGGATGGCGGATTTGCGGAGTATCTCGTCGCGCCCAGCGACAACGTCCACGCTTTGCCGGACGGAATGGACGTCACCCATGCGCCGCTCATTCAACCGATGACCACCTGCCTCCATGCCCAGCGGCTGGCCAATATCTTTCCCGGCGAAGCGGTGATCGTCATCGGTCTCGGGGTCACCGGCCTGCTCCATGTCCAGTTGGCCAAGGCCCACGGCGCCTATCCGGTGATCGGAATTACGCGGAGCAAATGGAAGAGGGACCTGGCGGAGGAACTGGGCGCCGACCTCACCATCGATCCGGCCGCGGATGTGAAGGCGCAGGTGATCGAGGCAACAAGCGACAGGGGCGGCGCGGATCTGGTGATCGAATCCGTCGGTCAATTGCCAATCGTCGCCCAGGCCATCGATCTGGTACGCATCGGCGGGCGCATCCTGCCGTTCGGCATCCTGACCGTCACCGAGGGCGAACTCCCGTTCTACGACCTGTACTTCAAGGAAATCCAGGTGGTGAACGCGCGCGTGGCGAAGCCCGAGGACTTCCCGGCCTGCATCGACTTCGTGCAGCGCGGGATCGTCAATCTGGGTCCGCTGATCACCGATGTGGTGCCCCTGATGGATATGAACACCGCCCTCGGAATGCTCGAAGACGGAAAGGGCATCAAAATCATTCTCGACCACGCAGCCTGAGGAGCAGAGATGACCTCACCGATGATAGACACGGCTTGGCTTGCCGAGCATCTGGACGATCCGGGGGTTCGCATTATCGAGGTCGAATCGGACCCCGAGGGCAAGGCCTACGACGAGGGGCACATTCCGGGCGCTATCCGCTGGTTCTGGAAGGACCTTTGCTGGCACGACACCGACCGCCAGTTCGTGACGCCGGATGAGCTTGCAAGGCGGCTCGGCGCCGCCGGGATCGGCGACAAGACCACGCTGGTTCTTTACGGCGACCCGGTTCAGTACGGAAACTACGCCTTCTGGGCGTTGAAGATGGCCGGCCATCCCGACCTGCGATTGCTCGACGGCGCTCGCAAGAAGTGGCTCGCGGACGGTCACGAATTCACCACCGACGTTCCGGCGTACGAGCCGGTCGCCTATACGCCCGGAACGCCCGACCAGTCCATGCGTCTCGGGCGCGAGGCCGTGCGCGAACGCCTGGGCGACCCCGGGCGCTTCCTGTTGGACGTGCGGACGCCCGAGGAATATTCGGGCGAACGGGTAATGGAGTACGGCCAATTCGACCACGGCGCCGAGCGCGGCGGCCGCATCCCCGGCGCCAGGCACCTGTTCTTCAAGGAACTGCTCAATGACGACGATACCTACAAGAGCGCCGACGAATTGAGCGCAAAATTCAGGGAAGCGGGCGCCGCCCCCGGGAACGCCGACGAAATCGTCGTCTATTGCCGCCTCTCCCACCGGGCCACCCTTGCCTGGACCGCCATGGCGCTGATCCTGGGCTGGGAGAACGTCAAAATCTACGACGGTTCATGGACCGAATGGGGCTCGATCGTCGGGTTTCCGGTCGAGCGGTAAATGCGCACCGTCCGGATCACCGCCGGTGAAATTGTCCTGGAGGCGACCCTCCGCGAGACGGCAACGGCCGAAGCTCTCTGGGACGCCCTCCCCTTCTCGTCGACCGCCAACACCTGGGGCGAGGAGGTGTACTTCTCGACGCCGGTTTCGGCCCCGCCGGAAGACGACGCCCGCGATGTGGTCGAAGCGGGCGAGATCGCCTTCTGGTGTCAGGGCGACGCCATCGCCATCGGCTTCGGCCGGACGCCGGTCAGCCAAGGCGACGAAATCCGTCTCGCCGACGCGGTCAATATCTGGGCCGACGCCGCCGGCGACGTCCGGGCGCTCGCGGCGGTCCGGGCCGGGGATTCGGTCAGCGTCGAGCGGGCGCCCGGCTGAACCCTACGTCCAGGTTGCAAACGCCATCCCGGTACCGGTTCCCACCTCGGACCGGTAGCAGGGCACATAGTCCAGCAGCGTCATGTCGAGGCCGCTGTCTTCGAGAATGCCGCAGGCGGCAATCCAGTTCTTGATTTCCGATGTTCCGGACTGGAAGGCGTCATTTCCGTCCCCGGTCATGGCGGCGCGATCGCCCGCCAGCATGGCGCCCAGCAGCTTGCGGTCGAACGCCTCGTCGATGACGAAATGGGTCAGGCCGCCCGATGCGATCACGGCGACGCGGGCGTCGGCTTCCCAGGACCTGATCCCGCGCGCGATGGACCGGCCGATCTCGTAGCACCGCGCGGCGGTCGGCTGGTTGGGCGGAAAATAGGTGTTGATCAGAATCGGGACGAAGGGGATCGGCCGGTCTTTCAGCAGCCGCCGGTAAATGAAGCCGAAGGCGTGCCCAATGGTGCGCGGGCCATGCGCATCGGCGGGCGGCCGCCTGGACGCCGTGACATCGAACCGATCCTCGATGGTTTGCAGGATGATATGTTCGGCAAGCGCCCCGTCGACCGGATAGTCGGTATCCTCCGCCGGCCAATAGGACAAGCGGACGGGCAGCATGGGCGGCGGGAGGTTAGGATCGGAGGCGTCAACGGCCAGCGCCCGAATCGAGCTGCCGTGATAGATGACGAAGGCCGGCTGTACGTCGTCGAAGAACCATTCCTTCTGGTCGTCGCCGACGATGATCAGCACATCGGGATCGACCTCGGCGAGCTTCGCCGCCAGCGCATCCAAATGCCGTTGGCACGCCGCGTAGCTCGCCTCGCGGTTCTCCAGCGTATCCAGCGCCGTGTAGCGCGCCGTATCCCGCACCGATTTCAGCTCCTCGAAGGAGTACGTTTCCCCGCGGTAGGGGTGCGCCGGCGCCGCCCGGTCCGCATCCGTCCGGATATCCCAGTGCTCCGGCGCGAGCGAAAGCATCGGACTATGCGAGGTGCCGATCCCGAGAACGATTTCCGCCACGACCAGTTCCTCCCCGGCGGTGGTTGTCGATTGGCCTTGAGGATATCGGGTAAGCGCGCGCCCCGACAGACGCATCCGCCGGAGTGTCCGCCCATCGGCTAGATCGGGTCATGTTTTGACGGAACCACGGCGCGGTTTCGTCAAAACATGATCGGCTCTAGCGGAGAGGAGACCGGCGGGATGGAGACTTACGCGTCGCGCAGAACCGCCTCGAAGAACGTCAGGGTTTCCTCGGCGAAGCGCCACATGTTGTCCTCGCGGTCCGCGTGGCCGGTCTCGATGGTGACGGCCCGCTCCAGGGGCCCGGCGGCGGCGATGCAGGTGTGTCCCGCATCGTCACCGTAGCGATTGCCGGTCGGCCCGGCGGCGCCGGCCTCGGCCAGTCCCCAGGTCGTGCCCAGCTTCTCGCGAACGGCGGCGGCGGTCAGCCTGACGAACGGTTCGGAGGCCGAGCGCACGCCCGGGTGGTCGTCGAGATCGATCTCGAGAAACACCTCGCGCGCCTTGTGCGTATAGATCACCCCGCCGCCCATGAAGTAGGCCGAGGCGCCGGGAATGCTGAGAAGCGCGGCGGAAACCAGGCCGCCGGTGGACGATTCGGACACCGCGACCGTCTCGCCGCGGTCCTTGAGAAGCCGGCCGACCGTCTCCGCCAAGGGCGTCAGTCTGCGGATCGGATCGGCCATCCCGAGCGCTATTCGGCCGGCAGGTATTTCTGCCGGTCGCTGCGGTCCTTCGACTTGATCGCCGCCAGGACCTTCTCCGCCGTCGCCGGCAGATTGTAGATTCGCGCGCCCACGGCATCGTAGATGGCGTTGCAGATCGCCGCCGAGGTGGCGACCGCCGTCGGCTCACCCACACCCTTGGCGCCGAACGGTCCCGTCGGGTCGAAGTTCTCGACGATGTCGACCTCCAGGTCGGGCATGTCGAGGCTGGTCGGCATGATGTAGTTGGTGAGGTTCGGATTGATCTGCCTGCCCTCGTCATCGAACAGCATCTCTTCCTGGATCGCCATGCCGACTCCCATGGAGATACCGCCCTGGATCTGGCCTTCGACCAGCATCGGGTTGATCGCGGTGCCGCAATCGTGGGCCGCCGCGATTCGCAGAACCTCGACCTCTCCGGTCTCTTCGTCCACCTCGACCTCCGCGATCTGGGTCGCGTAGACATAGGTGGAGAACGGCTTGCCCTGACCGGTTTCCGGATCCATCGCGACGGTCGGCGGATTGTAGGATGCGGAGCCCAGCGCGGGCGTGCCGGCGCCGTTCTGCGCGTGCGCCGCCACCTCGCCGATGGGCAGGCAGGATTGCGGGAAGCCCTTCACCTGGATCTGCCGATCCTTGGCCTCGAGCTGGTTGGGACGGACGCCCAGCATCGGCGCCGCAACCTCGAACAGGATGTTCTTGGCCTTTTCGGCCGCGAGCTGGATCGCATTGCCGGTGACATAGGTCGTGCGGCTGGCGATAGCGCCCGTATCCATGGGCGTCGCGTCGGTATCCGCCGAAACCACATGCACGTCATCGGTGGAAATGCCGAGTTCCTCCGCGGCGATCTGGCCGAGGACGGTGAGCGAGCCCTGGCCGGTTTCCACGGTGCCGGTGATCAGGGTCGCGGTGCCGTCCTCATTGACCTTCACCGTCGCCGCCGACGGGTTGGCCATCACGGTAAACCCGATCGGGTACCACATGCAGCCCATGCCTTTTCCGCGCTTTTTCATTGGCCGTCCTCCTTCCAGCCGAACCGCTCGGCGGCCTTTTCGAGCGAGTCCTTGACCACCACGCTTTGCAGCACCTGGCCGGTCGGGCTGGCGGAACCTTCGTGGAAGGCGTTCTTCATCCGCAGCTCCAGCGGGTCGATGCCCAGCTTGTGGGCGATCTCGTCCATCTGGGATTCGTAAGCGAAGCACACCTGCGGCGCCCCGAACCCGCGCATGGCGCCAGTCATGGTCTTGTTGGTGTACATGCAGTAGGCCTCGGCGAGCAGATTCTCGATATTGTACGGCCCAGCCGACAAGATGCAGGCCTTGCCCAGCGTGGTCTCGCTCCACGAACAGTAGGCGCCGCCATCCAGCACGAGGCGGACCTTGCGGGCGGTAATCATGCCGTCGTCGGTCACGCCGGTCTTGTACTCCATGATGAACGGGTGCCGGGTCGTCGAGGCGATGAATTCCTCTTCGCGGGTATAGACCATTTTCACCGGCCGTCCCGTCTTCCGCGACAGCAGCGCCAGGGCCGGCTCGGTGGTGATCTCGTTCTTGCCGCCGAAGTTGCCGCCGACGATGGTGCCGACGATCCGAATCTTGTTGATCGGCATATCGAGCGTGCGGGCAATGTCGGCCCGGCCCAGGGTTATCCGGCCCAGGCTCGACCACAAGGTCACCCGGCCGTTGGGGTCCCACTGCGCGATGGACGCATGAGGCTCCAGCGGCACGTGTTCGATCATCTGGGTCGAATAGACGCCCTCGAAAATGTGGTCGGCCTCGGCGAAGCCCTTCTCGAGATCGCCTTTCTTGATCCGCTTGGTCGCGTAGATGTTGCTGTGCGGCGGATGGACCTTGATCTCGTCCTTCATCGCCTCCACCGGATCGTAGACCGGCTCCAGCGGCTCGTACTCGACCTTGATCCTCTCGCACGCTTCCTCGGCGATCTGTTCGGTCACCGCGGCCACCGCGGCGACCGGGTCGCCGGCGTGGAACACGCGCTCGTCGGCCAGGACCGGCTGATCCTGATAGGACGGGCCATAGGAGTTGACCGGAATTTCCTTGCCGGTCAGCACCGCCGCGACGCCGGGCATGGCCTCGGCCTCGGAGGTATCGATGGACTTGATCAATGCAGACGAAATGCCCGCCCGCTTCATCTTGGCGAACAGCATGTTCGGGAACGTTATGTCATCGATGTATTTGGTCTGGCCCAGTCCGTGCAGACGGCCGTCCGGACGGGTTGCCCGCTGGCCCACCGCCGGCGTCTGATGCCGCGCCTCGGTATCGATGGTCTCGACCGGAAAATGGGCCGGCTCGACAACCGACGGGAGGCGAAGGTCTTCGTCAGTCTCCTTGAGGTCGGTCAGTGAATCCGTCTTGTCGGCGACTTTGACGTCATCAGTCATGGTTCAAGCTCCTCTCTCGGCGCCCTCAGGCGGCTTCCTTCTCGCCGCGGAGAATGCGCGCCGCATCCTGGACAGCTTCGATCATTTTGGTGTAGCCCGTGCACCGGCAAAGATTGCCGGAGAGCGCGTCCTTGATCTCTTCCTTGGTCGGGTCGGGGTTTCTGTCCAACAGTCCCTTGGCGGAGATGATCACGCCGGGGCCGCAGAAACCGCACTGCAGGGACGCGAACTCCTCGAACGCCTTCTGGATCGGATGGAGATCCTCCAACGTCGCCAGGCCCTCGATGGTGACCACATCCCTGCCATCCACCTGGCCGGCCAGCATCAGGCAGGCATTCACCGGCATACCGTCGACAATGACCGTGCAGGCGCCGCAGTCGCCGACATCGCAGCCGAGCTTGGAGCCGGTGAGATAAAATTCGTCCCGGAGCAGCCGAAGCAGGCTGGTCTCCGGCGGCACCGACGCCGAGCGTTCTTCGCCGTTGATGGTGAGCGTAACGTCCGTCATGTCCGTTCTCCCTTTCTCCGCCCGCCTAGTCGTTTTGCGCGAGCCGATAGGCGTTGTCGAGCGTGCGCTTGGTCAGCACGGCAATCAGATCCCGGCGGTAGGATGCCGAGGCGCGGAAGTCGTCGATGGGCTTGGCGTCCTCGACCGCCAGCCGGCCGGCTTCGGCCATGTTCTCAGGGGTGATTTCCCTGCCCTCGAGGAAGTCCTCCGCGGCGGGCGCGCGGATCACCGTCGGCGCCACGGCGCCCAGGCTTATCTTCACGTCCTTGAAGGTGTTCCCCTCGCCGACCCAGAGGGCGGAGGCGGCATTGACCAGCGCCAGCGCCTGGCCCTTGCGAAGCCCGAATTTCAGGAAGTCGGTGGGCTTGCCCAGGTTCCTCTTGGGAATGATCACGTCGAGCAGCACCTCGTTGTGCTCGAGAACGGTCTTGCGCGGGCCGACGAAGAACTCTTCCAGGTCCATGCGGCGGGTGCCGTCCGGACCGGCTACCGTCACCTCGGCTTCGAGCGCCATCAGGGCGGGGCCGGAATCCATCGACGGCACGCACGTGACCAGATTGCCCCCGAGGGTTCCGAGGTTCCGGGTCTGCACCGCGCCGATGGTGTGGGCGGCGTGAACCAGCGCCGGGAAGTTTTCCTGAATGTAAGGGTCGTCCATGATCTCGGTGTGGGTGACCAGGGCGCCCATGCGCAGCCCCTCGTCATTCACCTCGATGCCCTTCAGGTCGTCGGCCCTCGTAATGTCGACGACCACATCCGGGTCGTGCTTGGCGTGTTTGAGATCGACGAGAATGTCCGTCCCGCCGGCAAGCACGATGACGTTGGGACCATGTTCGCTCAAAAGGGAAACCGCCTGATCGGCGGACTCCGCGGATACAAAATCAAAGGCCCTCATTTCTTTTTCCTCTGCCTGTCGAAAGGGCTGGGAACCGCCTACTGCACAATCGGCGGGTTCTCGAGTACGGCAAACAAGCGTTTCCGGGATTTCTTGATGTGCGACCCGATAAGGCTCGCGGCCCTGGTCTTGTCGCGCGCTTGGATCGCATCGATGATCGCCACGTGTTCGGCGACCAATTTCTCCGCCGAGCCATTTCCCTGAGCCGACGACTGCTGGCCCGAAACGCCCATGAAAGTCAGGCGGTCGAACTGATCGATTACCTCGCCGGCGGTCTTCGCCAGCCGCGTATTGCCGGACAGCCTAGCGACGGCGGTATGGAAGTCCCGGTTGTAGGTCACCCATGCCGCGAGGCCGTCGGCATCCACCGCCCGGAAAATATCGAGAGAGGCCAGTTCCTCGTCGCTCGCCTCTTCGATGGCACGGCGGGCACACGCCTTTTCCATCATTATCCGCATCTCGTAAAGCTCCCGCGCGTCGGAGACCGAGACGGGAACAACCCGGTAACCCTTGCGCGGCAGGACTTCGATGAGACCCTGCTCCTGAAGCCGGAGCAGGGCGTCCCGGACGGGAGACTTGGAAACCCGGTAGCGCCGGGCGAGATCGTTTTCCCGAAGCTGAGCGCCCGGCTGCAGATCACAGCTCAGAATATCCCGGCGGATCTGGTCATACACCGTATCCCGCATCAATCCCTGCGGCTGGTCTTCTGTCCGGTCCTGAATTTGCGGCCGATCAAGCATTTCGAGCGCTCTCTGAAATATCACATAAAAGAATATCTCAGAAATTTTCCTTCAAAGTCAATACGAAATATTGGTTGCGCCGTGGAACCGCTCCAATTGCGTGTTACCGAAAATTAAATATATTATTCAACATGTTATATGAATTTTCAGCGAAGATCGCCAAAATAAAATGTCGAATTAATTGGTATGGTGATATTCCACAGCATAATTTTGATATCCCAATACTAAAATTATTCGCCGGAATCAGGTTTTCACCGGATCGGTTTCGAAGCGGATTTTTCCGCCCGCCGCGTGTTCCAGCCGGGTAACCGCCCGCCAGCGGTCGTCGTCGGCATCCGGAAAATCCAATCGGAAGTGAGCGCCACGGCTTTCTTCCCGAGCGCCCGCGGCGGTTGCCAGCAGCCGGCCCAGGAGTGTGAGGTTGGGAATGGAGAGCGCGCTCTCCAGTTCCTGGCCAAGCGTCTTCGCCGATGTCCCGGCCTCGGGCGAGAGACGCATCGCCGGGATGTCCTCGGCCTCGATCCGCTCATACTCGGCCAGCGCCGCGGCGCATTGTTCGGCATCCCGGATCGGCCCCAGCTTCTCGTGGGCCAGCATGCGGCAGGCCAGCCGGACCTCGGCTTGAAGGGGGCCGTCCTCCCGCGCCATCAGCGCTTCGAGGTTTTCGGCGGCGTCTTCGGGAAGGCCTACGGCATCCGGAGCCGGGTGATCCAACGAGGCCGCCGCGGCGCCCCGGCCGGACCGGCGGCCGAAGGCCAGGGCGTCCGACAAGGCGGACCCGCCGATGCGGTTGCCGCCGTGCACGCCGCCAGATGTTTCCCCCGCCGCCCACAGACCGTCGATTGGAGTCTCGCCATGAACGCCGATCTTCAGGCCGCCGAGCCAGGTATGACTGCCCGGCGCCACTTCGAGGGGCGTCTCCGTCAAGTCGATCCCCCGGTGCAGGCAGGTCCTGTAGACGTGGGGGATGGCCTTCAGGATGGTCTCCTTCGGCACGTGGGTGGCATCCATATAGATGCCGCCGGTGAGGCTGGCGTTGCCGGCGTGAATCTCGCGCGCCATGGCCAGGATCACTTCGCTGCGGGTACTGCGCTCCGCCGTGTCCGGATAGTAGCGCTTCAGGAACTCCTCGCCGTCCCGGTTCTTGAAAATGGCGCCGGCATTGATGAAGCCGGTCGGATGCGGCGCGAAGCCGAACAGTTCCTCGGGCGCGCAGCACATGGCCTGAAAGTCGATCATTTCGATCCCGATCAAGGGGGCGCCGGCCCGGAAGCCGAGGGCGAAGCCGTCGCCGGTGACCTGGGGCGGATTGTCGTTCACGTAGAACAGGCCGCTGCCGCCGCCGGTACAGAGAATGACCTGGGAGGCCGCGTAGGCCACGAGGCGCCCTTCCCCGTAATCGACACCCCAGGCGCCGGTCACTCGGTCCCCGTCCTTCACGAGATCGACAATGGCCGTCAGCGAGTGCTTGTCGATTCGCGCGTCCGCCCGGAGCCGCTTGGACAGCGTCTTGGTAACCATATTGCCGGTGGTGTCGTGATGGTGCACGGCGCGGGGCAGGGTGTGGTTGGGAAACATCTTGAGGTCCAGCCCGCCATCGCCGCCGCGCACGAATTCGGCGCCCCACGCTTCCAGGTCCCGGACAATGGACACGATGTCCTCGCACCAGGCCCGCGCCAGATCGGGGTCGATCAGCTCGCCGCCATGTTCAAGGATTTCCTCGAGGTGTTTCTCCGGCGAATCCTCCTTGCCCATGGCCGCCGCAAATCCGCCGCGGGCGACCGTGGTCGTTCCGGACGTCGCCCGGCCCTTGGTGACCTGGATGACCGGCACGCCGGCCTCGGCGCATTCGAAGGCAGCCATGGTGCCGGCCGCGCCGCCGCCGATGATCAGGACGCCGGTCCTGAAGTTTCTGGTTTCCAGCCCGGCCATCTCAGCCCTGGACCATCAGACGCCTGAGCTCCGCCACGCAGGCATCGGCGAATTCCGGGTCATTGATATGAACGTCCATCACCTTGAGTTCTCCGGCGCTCAATTTGCCGTGGAGGGCGTCGGTGAAGCACCGGTCGGTTTCGGGCTGGAACCAGGAGCCGATCTCGTTGCCGTCCAAATCATGGGTCTTGCGGATGGTGTGCTGGCTGAATCCCCGGCTCGGCACCAGAACCGCGAACGGCGTCCTCGACCGGTTCAGGCGCTCGGCGAACATGGTACCCAGTTCGGCCATTTCCTCGGCGTTGGTCCGCATCAGGAGGATTTCCGGATTGTACTGATAGAACTCCCGGTCCCTGAATCGCTCGGGACACTCGCCGACCCACCAGTTGGTGTGATCGATGGCGCCGGGCGCAACGACCTGCGGCAGGCCGGCCGTCGCCGCGCCCGTCAGGCGGTCCGGCCCGGCGCTGTAGACCCCGCCGGTCAGCAGGTCGGTCACTTCCGAAGTCGTCAAATCGATCACGCCCGTGAGCTCGCGGCGGGACGCCAGGTTCTCCAATGCCTTGCCGCCGGGTCCCGAGGCATGAAAGTGCATGACCTCGTATCCCGCGGCCTGCAATTGATCGGTTATGCGGTCGACGGCGGCCTGCAGATTGCCGAAGGACGAAACGCCGATCAGCGGCGGGGCCTCCTCGGTCCGGGCCCGCTGGTCTTCCCACGATCGCGCCATCGCGGCGACGGCATGCGCCGCGTTTTCCATGATCGAGCGGGTAATCCGGTTCATCACGATATCGCTGATGGTCGGGAACATGGCGATATCGCTCTCGGCCACGTACCACTGCACGGCGGCCGTGGCCGCGACGGGGGTCACCATCACCTTGGGAAACATGGGCGGCAGTCGGCGCATCATCCCGCAAAAGACGGTACACCCGTTGGCCCCGCCGACGCCGATGGCGCCGGAGATTTCCCCTGCCGCCTGGGCGTCGGCCAGCGCCTGGGCGCCGCCGGCAATCATCGCCTCGGCGGCGGCGGAGCGTTCCAGTCCGCCCAACGCCTCCCAGGTCCGTCCGGCGATCGCCACGACCTCGCCGCCGGTCATCGCCGCCCCCGGCTTGTCGTGCGGCCGGAGGGACAAGTCCAGCAGCCAAGGCTCGGCGCCCGCGTTCCGGAGACTGCCGCAAATGTGCCGGGCCGCCTCGGATTTGCTGTCGAGGGTCGCCAGAACGGCAATTCGGAGGGGATCGGCCATGGGCTATGCCGGCTTGGTGATTTCTTTGAACCTGGCGGTGACCGCCGGGACCGAGTCCTCGATGGGAAACCGCTCGGCGGACGAGCCGCCCACATAGCCGTCCAGCCGCGGCTCCCTGGCCCAGAACGCGGCGAAATCCTCCGGGGTCTCGATGGAGCCGCCGTGGCAGGTGACGATCCGGTCGGCGTAATTGGATGCCAGCGCGTCGCAGACGGCGGCGGCGCGCCCAACCGCGTCGTCCTCGGCCATCACGTTTTGCGAGCCGATGGTGCCGCCCGACGAGTTGCCGAAATGGACAATGATGTTGTCCACCCCCGCCTCGGCCATGGCGAGGGATTCGTCGACGCTGGTGCAGAACGCCTTGGTGTAGATGCCTTGGCTCGATGCATAGCCCAGTACGTCCACTTCCTTGCCGTAACCCATGCCGGTCTCCTCCAGGTCGCTGCGGAACTTGCCGTCGATCAGGGCCACCGTCGGGCAGGCCATGATGCCGTCGAACCCGGCGGCCGCGGCACCATCGACGAAGCGGTGCATGTCGCGGGTCGGATCGACGCACAGCAGTCCGGCCATCACCGGGCAGCGGTCAACCACGTTGATCATGGACCGTTCGCCGACTTCGAGAGTGAGTTCGTTGGCGTCGCAGATGGGCAGATACCCGGCCATGGACGAGAGGCCCTGCATCCGGAAATAGGCGAGATCATGTGTGGTGACCATGTCGGCGCCGCCGCGGGCCGCCATTTTCGCGGTGATGCCGGTGCCGCAGAGCGCATCGTAGATGGCGCGGCCCGCCTCCCGCTCGGCCTGAAACCGCGCCCGAATGGTGTCTCGATCAAATCCGCTCAACGACCCCTCCCTGGCATTTCGTCATTGTTCGCCCGAAGTTTAGAAGCTAAATCCCGGATGCACATCACTTTCGGACGCAAGGACATGAGCGGACGGCTGGAAAACAAGGTTGCGATCGTGACCGGCGCCGGCGGCGGCATCGGCGGCGCCATTGCCAAATCGTATGCGGCGGAAGGCGCGGCGGTGGTGCTGGTCGATCTCAACGAGGCCGCGACCCGCGAGGTCAAGAACGCCATCCTTGAAGCTGGCGGCAGGGCCGCGGCCCTGGTCGGCGACGTGTCCCTCGAGGAGACGGCGGTCCGCGCAGTCGAGACGGCCGGCCGCGAATTCGGCGGACTGACGACGGTCGTCGCCTCCGCCATCTACGACGCCCCCTACCGACCGGCCCCGGAACTTTCCGTCGGGGAGTGGAAGAAAAGCATTGACGTAAACCAGACCGGCCCATTCCTGCTCGTCAAGCACGCGGTGCCGGTCATGGCCGCCGGCGCCGGTGAACATGGCGGCGGCAGCATCATCCTGGTGGCCTCGCAGCTCGCCTTCGCGCCCAAACCCGGCCGTACCTGGTACGCCTCCCAGAAGGGCGCCATGGTCAGCCTCGCCAAGGCGCTCGCCGTCGACCACGCCAAGGACGGCATCCGCGCCAATGCGCTGTCCCCCGGGCCGACCGCCGACGAGCGGTTCTTCAGCCAGTGGCCGAGCGAGGAAGAGGCGCACGCCAACGCCAACACGCTGATGGGCCGACTGGGCGAGCCCGAGGAAATCGCCGCCGGGGCGGTGTTTCTGGCGAGCGACGAGGCCAGTTTCGTCACCGGTATCGATCTTCTGGTCGATGGCGGCTACACGGCGACCTGAGCCGCCTTCTCCGGGGCGCGGAATCGTTGATTCCGCAACCGGCTTCCGCGTTGACTCCCCCCAACCCGTTCCCTAGATTCCCGCCGCGTTTCGCCCGGCGAGGATGAGTTCGAGTTTTTTTGCCGATTGCTGTCCGGCCCGCGTAGAGGCGCGGGCCCCCCGAGGAGAACATTAATGCCCGATACCCCATGGATTTCCGATGATTGGTTCACCAGCCCCTGGAACTTCGCCGACGAAGTGACCAAGGACTGGAAGTTCCCCGAGCAGGTCCGCATTCACGACGTCACGCTCCGCGACGGCGAGCAGCAGGCCGGTCTCGCCTTCGATTACGACGACAAGATCCGTATCGCCGAGGGCCTCGCCGAGGCCGGCGTCCACCGGATCGAAGCCGGCATGCCGGTGGTCTCCCCCGACGACGCCCGCGTGGTCCAGGACCTCGCCAAGCGCGACTTCGGCCCCAAGATCTATTCCTTCGCCCGCTGCATGGTCGACGACGTCAAGCGCGCCGTCGATGCCGGCGTCGGCGGCGTGATCATGGAGGTCCCGTCCTCCCAGCACCTGATCGAAAAAGGCTACCGCTGGGAACTGGAGCGGGCCATCGACCTCTCGATCGAGAGCACCAAGTTCGCCCATGACCAGGGCCTGGAAGTGGTGTTCTTCCCGATCGACTTTACCCGTTCCGATCTGAACTGGGTGATGGACCTGATCGAGAAGGTCGGCAACGAAGGCCACATGGACGGTCTCGCGCTGGTCGACACCATGGGCGTCACGTCCGTGCACGCCATGCCGTACTTCGTCCGCGAGGTGAAGAAGCGGTTCCCGGACGTGCCGCTCGAGGCCCACTTCCACATGGATTACGGTCTCGGCGTCGCCAACACCATCATGGCCGTCGCCGAAGGCGTCGAGGTCATCCAGTCCACGGTTCTGGGTCTGGGCGAGCGCGCCGGCAACGTGCCCATGGAAGAGACCGTGATGGCGCTCAAGACCCTCTACAACGTCGATTGCGGCATCAAGACGGAGAAGTTCAAGGAACTGGCCGACATGGTCACCGAAGTATCCGGCGCCATCGTGCCCCGCAACCGGCCAATCGTCGGCGACGATCTGTTCAAGATCGAAAGCGGCATCATCGCCACCTGGCTGTTGAATTGCGGCGTCGGCGAGGACCTCACCACCGTCGTTCCGTTCCGCCCCTCGATGGTCGGCCAGGCCGACCCCATCGCCGTCATCGGCAAGGGCTGCGGCATCGACAACGTGAAGCACTATCTCGACAAGTTCCAGTTCCAGTACACCGAGGAATCCGCCATGGCGCTCCTCATGGACATCAAGAACTGGGGCCTGAAGCACAAGCGGCTGATGACCGACGACGAGTTCCGCGCCTTTGCGGAAGAGAACTTGAAGCAAGACTAGTCTTACTCCAAGTTCACCAGGGAGCCCGGTCTCTTTCGAGAGGCCGGGCTTTTTTCATCCGCGCCCTACTTCCGGGCGGCGATGAACAGCGCCAGGACGACGATGGCGGCCCCCAGCAACTGGAGCGGCGACAGGCTCTGATCCAGCAGGATGAACCCGGCGGCGATGGCGACCAGCGGCTCGATGTTGGAGAGGATGGTCGTCAGCGGCGCGCCGATGGCCCCGATGGCGACGAAGAACATGATCATCGAGGCGGCATAGAACAGGTGAGTGAGCGAGAAGCCGGTCCAGCCTATCCCCGTTTCCGGCAGTTGGAAGCCGCCGGCGACCGACACGATCACCACGAACGTGATCAACGCGCCCGCCGACATGTAGAGGGTCGCCTGCATGGGGTGCGACGTGACCATCACCCGGCCGCTGACCGC
>JAPPFK010000007.1:0-9657 GCA_028823885.1 Rhodospirillales bacterium
GGACCGGGACGGAGCTGCCGCGCGGGGCGGCGTCTCGATCCGGGGCGCCGCCGAACGTGCCGCGGCCTGGGGAGATGTCTGGGGAGATGTCTGGGGCGATGTCTGAAGCGGATTCACCGGATCGCCCTGGCGGCGGACCGCTTCGCGGGAATAGCGCCGGGCGCCTTCCCGGTCCGAAACCAGGCCGCGCTGCACCTCGGCGCGCTGCTCCCGGGAACGGGCCACGGGCCGCCGGGGCACGGTGTTCAGATCGGGGATGGGCTGACCGGCGCCGGGCGCCGCCTGCCCGCGCTCGGCCCTGGGATCGCTCCGGCCATTCTCCGGCGCCCGCGTCTGGTCGTCCTTGCCGAAGACGAAATCCCGCGCGCCTTTGTACCATTCCACGGGATTGACGGCGTCGGGGATCGAGGAACATCCGGCAAGCAGCGCGACCAGACCCACCGCAATAAATCGCCGCCGCCGCTTGATCCGTCTCTGTGCCAATCTACGCATCGTCGGTGCGCCCTTCGTCAGTTGACCGAATGCCGTTTACCGATTCGGCGCCCACCCTGCCAGCCAAGGGTTAACAGAATGCAAACAACGGCGGGATTCCGTCCCGCCTGCCCGGATGCGGCTCATATACGAGTCGGCGTGTTCGGCCAAGGCGGAATCAGCCAACCATCGACTTGATGTGCCTCTCGGCCATTTCCGCGTAATGGGCGCACTGATCGGGCCACTGAGCGGCCTCCTCGTCCCTGAGGCCGCGCCAGTACTTCGCCGGATTGCCCGCCCACAGCTCGCCCTTCCTGACGCGCTTCCCGGGCGTCACCAGCGACCCGGCGGCGACCATGGCGCCGGTCTCCACCACCGCATTGTCCATGACCGTGGCGCCCATGCCGACGAAACACCCGTCTTCCAGCGTGCATCCGTGCAGCAGGCAGGAATGGCCGACCAGGACGTCCGAGCCGATGACCGTATCGGCGATCCCTTCGGTGATGTGAACCACCGTATTGTCCTGGAGATTGGTGCCGCTGCCGACCTCGATGGCGCCGCAATCCCCGCGAAGCACGCACCCGTACCAGATGCTCGACCGGGACCCGATGGCGGTTTTGCCGATCACCGTCGCCGTGGGAGCGATGAACGCGTCCTCGGCGATGGCCGGCATGACGCCTTCGAAGGGGAGTATGAGTCCGTGTACGTGCATGGATGAATTCCGGTCCGGGTGGGTGGAATGCGGAAACCTAGATCACCCCAGGCGCCGCGCCAAGGCCGGCGCCGGTCGCGGCAACATTTGCTCGGCCCGCACCCTTTACGGAAGACGTAAAGCACGGTACGGTCAGCGAGCATGATTCGAAGCTTCAAGGATCGGGATACGCGCCGCTTCTTCGAGGGGCGGCGCGTCGCGGCATTCCAGGGCTTCGCCGGTCAGGCCGTGCGCCGGCTGGTTCTGTTGGACAGCGCGGAGACGCTCGGCGACCTCGCCGCGTTGCCGAGCAACCGGCTTGAGGCGTTGCGCGGCGACCGTGCCGGTCAGCACAGCATTCGGATCAACGCGCAATGGCGCGTCTGTTTTCGTTGGACGGACGAAGGGCCGTGCGACGTGGAGATCGTGGATTATCATTGAGGGAGATTTGACATGAACGCCAGGAACGGAATGAGGCCGGTGCATCCCGGCGAAATCCTGCGCGGCGAGCTTGACGAGCTTGGGCTGTCGGCCAATGCGCTGTCGAAGGCGCTGGGCGTGCCGGTGAACCGGGTGACGATGATCCTGAACGGCCAGCGGGGCGTGAGCGCGGACACGGCGCTGCGGCTGGCGCGGTATTTCGGGACGACGCCGCAACTCTGGCTGAACCTGCAGAAGACGTGGGAGCTTCGCCAAGCGGAGATCGCGGCGGGCCGGGAGATCGCGAAGCGGGTGACGCCCCGCCAGTCGGCGGCATAAGATCATGGCGACTGAACTAAGACCCATCCGCTCCGAAGCGGGCTACGAGGCGGCGCTCGAAGAGCGCCGAACGCCTTTGAGGCGCCGGGACAAGATCGCCGCCGAACGGGCGCGCTGCCCGCGTGATCGAACCTCGCGTCCGGCGGCATTGTGGCGAGCGTGTCGTTGATTTACCATTTCCGTTAGCCGGTCACTTCAACCGTCAGCGAGCTATCGTCAATAACCATGCGTTCCACGATCTTCCCGGCTCTCCTCTTGCTCGCCCTCGTCACCACCCAAGCCTGCCGTGCGAACGAGCCGGCCCGGAACGTGCTGCAGGCCGCGGTGGCTGCCGCCCTCGATTCCCTGGTGGCGCAGTGGGCGGCGGAGCGGCCGGCCAACGCAGACGCGTATGCGGAGCGATTGCGGGCCTACCTAGAAGCGCATCCCGCGTTCTACGGGGCTGCCGCGGCGATGCTCGACGAGGCCGGCGCGGTCACCGCCAGTCCGTACGTATACCGTACCGCTGACGGCTACGTTACTCTCGATCTTGCCCGGCCCGGTTACAACATTGAGGCGCAGGATTGGTTCACGATGCCATTGGCGGCCGGTGCGGGCGTTTGGACGCCTCCCTACTTCGATGCGGGCGGCGGCGAGATCTGGATGATAACGCGTTCGGTTCCGGCGCGGGATGCGGGGCGCGTCTTCGCCATCGTGACCACCGATCTGCCCGTGAATGCCCCCGGTCGCTGATTTCATGGAAGCGTCGCCGTGACGGGAGGCCCGCGTGCTGGGCATTCCCCGGCAGTCGCTCATCAAGCAGTGGATCGCCGACCGGCTGAGGGAAACGCCGGAGGTCCAAGCGCCGGGCCTCGCCGAACCGGCGGAGCCGTACAAGGCGGAGTGAACCCGCGCCTCGGACCCGCTTCCGGCCGCACCCCCTCACCCTGACCCTCTCCCCCTCCAAGAAGGGGGAGAGGGGACGCACGGCAAGCCCCCCTCCTCCCGGTTGACAATAGGGGCGTTTTCCCGTACTTCCCGCCGCCATAAACGGTTCCCCTGGAATTGGAACCGGTCATAATTCCGGACGATACCCGAATGAGTTTTGACGACCTCGGCTTAAGCGAAGAGGTCCTCCGCGCGGTTTCCGA
The DNA here is from genome assembly GCA_028823885.1 of Rhodospirillales bacterium. GTDB lineage: Bacteria > Pseudomonadota > Alphaproteobacteria > Rhodospirillales > UBA2165 > JAJDXO01. The sequence continues at coordinate 3,052 of JAPPFK010000007.1, forward strand.
CGCGGGCTACACCGATCCGACGCCGATCCAGGCGAAGGCCATCCCCCATGTCCTGATGGGACGCGACATCCTCGGCTGCGCGCAGACCGGCACCGGCAAGACCGCCTCGTTCACCCTGCCGATGATCGACATCCTGGCCGCCGGGCGGGCGCGGGCCCGGATGCCCCGGACGCTGATCCTGGAGCCGACCCGGGAGCTTGCCGCCCAGGTCGCCGAGAATTTCGACACCTACGGCAAGTACCACAAGCTCTCCAAGGCGCTGATCATCGGCGGCCAGTCCATGGACGACCAGTACAAGCTCATCGACCGGGGGGTCGATGTGCTGATCGCGACGCCCGGGCGGCTGATCGATCTGTTCGACCGCGGCATGCTGCTGCTCAGCGACGTGAAAATCCTGGTCATCGACGAGGCCGACCGGATGCTCGACATGGGCTTCATACCCGACGTGGAGCGCATCGTCGGCCTGCTGCCCAAGATGCGCCAGACGCTGTTCTTCTCGGCCACCATGCCGCCCGAAATCCGCCGCCTCGCCGACGCCTTCCTGATGAATCCCAGGGAGATCACCGTCGCGCCGCCGGCCACCCCGCTGGAGAAGATTTTCCAGGGGATCGTCACGGTAACCCGGAAGGAACGGGGCCGCGGCGGCGGCGGATATCAGAAATTCAAGCGCGAGGCGCTGAGGGCGCTGCTGGAAAAGGAAGACGTGCGCAGCGCGCTGATCTTCTGCAACCGCAAGCGGGACGTGGATATCCTCTACCGCTCGCTCAAGAAGCACGGCTTCGACGCGGCGGCGCTGCACGGCGACATGGCGCAGTCGGCGCGCACCGAGACCCTGGGGAAATTCAAGGCCGGCGAAATCAAGCTCGTGGTGTGCAGCGACGTCGCCGCGCGCGGCATCGACATCATCGAACTCAGCCACGTCTTCAATTTCGATATCCCGACCCACGCCGAGGACTACGTTCACCGGATCGGCCGCACCGGCCGCGCCGGCCGCGAGGGCCGCGCCTTCACCCTGGTGACGCCCGAGGACGGCAAGTACCTCCACGCCATCGAACGGCTGCAGGGCCGCAGGATCGAGGAAATCCACGCCGGCCCCGGCAAACCGGGCCCGGCGGCGCGCGCGAAACAGGACCATGCCGAGCCGGAGAAGAGCGCTTCGCCGCGCCAGTCCGCCAAGAAATCCGGCCAGAAATCCGACAAGAAATCCGACAAGAAATCCGCTGGGCCGAAGCGCGACGGCAAGCCGGACGACAAGCATGACGGACGGCGGAACGAACAGCGCGGCCAGAAACCCGGCCAGAAACCCGGCAAGCAACCCGGCAAGCAACCCGGCAAGCAACCCGGCCAGCAACCCGGCCGGGCCGGGAAGGACGAAGGCGTGGTCGGGATGGGCGACCATGTTCCCGCGTTCATGCGGCGCCCGGCAAGGTAGCCTCTTTGACAATCCCCCGCCTTTGACCTCACACTAGGCGGCGTCGGTTTCATCATTTCCCCGGGGAGGACCGCTCCATGCAGACGATTTTCGTGCAAGTGAAGTGCGAGCTCGGCGAAGCCTATTCCGTCGCCGGCCAGGCGGTCGAAACGGTGGAACAGGTGTCGGAGGTTCATTCCATATCCGGCGAGCACGATCTGCTGATCAAGTGCTATCTCGACGACGCCACCGACATCGGGCATTTCGTCACCGAACAGATCCAGCGCCTGCCCGGCGTCAAGGACACCTTCACCCTGATCACCTTCAAGGCGTTTTCCTGAGCCGCCCCGCGAGCGTCGCGGCTCACCCTCGCCGTCTCACTGTCTCCGTGGTTCAAGAAGCCGTCATGCCCGTGCTCGACACGGGCATCCACGAAATTCACCACAGAGAGCACAGAGAACACGGAGAAGAATTGAATCACCCTCGCCGCATCGGGTTCCCTCTCCCCCTTCTTCAGGGGGAGAGGGTTAGGGTGAGGGGGTCATAAGATATGAATGTAAGGGGCTGGCATCGGGCGGCAAATCGCACATATTGACAAGGGAGCATGGTTCGCGGGCGCCGCCCCATGATTTTGCCAGGGGTTCCTGCGGGCCGAAAAGCGCAAAATTGGAATTTAACCAAGTCATCAAATGTCCATAAATGACTATAAATGCCTATTGCAGCCCGCGCGATCGGGCCGGATTCGCAATTTTCGTTGGAAATATATTCCAAGTCCGCCCGGCGGACGGGAACGGCTAGAGGTAGTACGCCTTGAGCGGCGGAAAGCCGTTGAACCCCACCGACGAATAACTCGCCGTATAGGCGCCGGCATCGAGAATGTCGATCTTGTCGCCGGCCTTCAAATCCATCGGCAAACGGTAGTCGGCGCGCTCGTAGAGGATGTCCGCGCCGTCGCAGGTCGGGCCGGCGAGAACCACCGGGCCGGTCTCCGAATCCGGACGCTCCGTTCTGAGCGCATACTGGATCGCTTCGTCCATGGTCTCGGCCAGCCCGCCGAACTTGCCCACATCCAGATAGACCCAGCGGACCCGCTCGCCGTATCCCTTGGTCGAGACCAGCACCACCTCGGCGCGGACCAGGCCCGCATTGGCGGTCAGTATCCGCCCGGGCTCGATCATCAGCGCCGGCGGCCGGTTGCCGAAGGCGCGGGCGATCCCGGTCCGGATCGCCTCGGCCACCTCCCCCAGCTCCGGAACGTCGTCCCGGTAGCGGATGGGGAAACCGCCGCCGAGATTGACCAGATCCAAGGCGATCCCCTTTTCCGCGAGCGCGGTGAATATGCGCGCCACCTCGCCGATGGCCGCCTGCCAGGGGCCCAGCTCGGTCTGCTGGGAGCCGACGTGGAAAGAAATGCCCCGCGCGGCCAGGCCCGCGTCCCGCGCCTTGACCATCAGGTCGACGGCCATCTCCGCCGAACAGCCGAATTTGTGGGAAAGCGGCCAGGCCGCGCCTTCGTCGGCGACCAGCATTCGGCAGAACACCTCGGAGCCCGGCGCCGCCTGGGCGAGCTTTTCCAGTTCCGGTTCGCTGTCGAAGGCGAACAGCCGCACGCCCCGGCTGTAAGCGGCGGCGATATGGTCCAGCTTCTTGGCGGTGTTGCCGAACGCGATGCTGGACGGGTCCGCGCCGGCGGCAAGGCACCGCTCGATCTCGGACAGGCTCGCCGCATCGAAATTGGAACCGAGCCCGGCCAGCCGCTGAAGCACCGGCGAGGCCGGATTGGCCTTCACCGCGTAATGGATCTCGGCTTGCGGCAGCGCCGACCGCAGGGCGCCGAAGTTCGCCGAGATCACGTCGAGATCGACCACCAGACAGGGGGTTTCGGGCTGCTGTTCGGCGAGAAATCGGTCGATTTTAGGCGTCATGGTCGCTCCCAAGTTCGAGCCGGGTTATACGACAATTTCACCGGTTTCAAACGGAAAACCGGGCAATACCCGACCGGAATACCTGGACATTTTTTGTGGACGATATAAATATCCCCCGGAACTATTGTAAGCGCCGGCGATTGCCGCCGCCCGGCGCGTTGACGAGGTAAGAGATGTTCATTCAAACCGAAGCCCTGCCCGACCCGGATCGGCTGAAATTCATTCCCGGCGAGACCGTCTTGCCGGTTGGTTCGGCGGAGTTCCCCGACGAGGAATCGGCGGAGCGTTCGCCCCTCGCCGAGCGGCTGTTCGGTGTCGACGGCGTCGCCGGAATCACCCTCCACGCCGATCACGTGGTGGTCGAAAAGGACCCGGACCTGGATTGGATGGTGATGAAGCCGATGGTCCTCGGCGCGATCATGGATCACTACACCTCCGGCGCGCCGGTGATGCACGGCATGGAAACCGAGGCGGCCGAAGAGGCGCCTGCCGACGAATCCATCGTCGCCCAGATCAGGGAAATCATCGACACCCGGATCAAGCCGGCCGCCCAGCAGACCGGCGGCGACGTCGATTTCGTCGATTTCAAGAACGGCGACGTGCTGGTCGAGTTCCAGGGATCGGCCTTCTCGCTGATCGGCGGCATGACCAACGTGCTCAGGCACTACGTGCCGGAGGTGGTCGCGGTGAAGGATTACCGCGATGCCCTGCCCAAGCCGGGACTGGATACGGTCGAGGCCAAGAGCATCCAGACGGTGCTGGACGAGCGGATCAACCCCGCCGTCGCCAGCCACGGCGGCCATATTTCGCTCATCGACGTGCAGGGCGACATCGCCTATGTCCGCCTCGAAGGCGGCTGCCAGGGCTGCGGGATGGCAGACGCCACCCTCAAGCAGGGCATCGAAACGGAAATCAGGGAAGCCGTCCCCGCCATCAGCCAGGTGCTCGACGTCACCGATCATGCGGGCGGCACCAATCCCTATTACCAGCCGGGCGCCATGTAGCGCCGCAACTCCCCGGGGGGAACCATGGCCGACGAACAGGCGCTCCAGGAGCGGCTCACCAGCTACCTGGGCAAGGAACTCTACGTCATCTTCTCGAAGCCCGAGGCGCCGCCGGAAAAGGTGCGCGAGGTCTCGCCCGCCCACCTCGATCATCAGGTGCGGCTGGAGAAAGAGGGTATTCTCTACGGCGCCGGTCCGGTGTTCGACGAAGGCGCGGACGCGCCGGCGTTCGGGATGATCGTCATCCGGGCCGGGGATTTCGACGAGGCCAGGAAAATCGCCGAGTCGGACCCCATGCATTCCACCGGGGTGCGCTCCTACGAGCTCCGCAAGTGGAAGATGAACGAGGGGTCGTTCCAGGTCACCATCAACTTCTCGGACCAGTCGGCGGACATCGGGTAGGCCCTACATCCGGTCCCTTTCGGCCCGTTCCGAATTCACCACATGCCACATGAACCGGGCGGCGACGCTGCGCCAGGGGCGGTAGATCTCGCCCGCCACCAGCATCTCGGCGCGGGTGGGGCGCCGGGGCAGCCCCTTGAGCTTCTGGTAGCCGACGACGATGCCGAGGTCGTCCACCGGCCACAGGTCGGGCCGCTTGAGGGCGAACAGCAGGTAGACCTGCGCGGTCCACGGGCCGATCCCTTTCAGCGCGGTCATCGCCTCGATGGCCTCGCCGTCGGCCTGGCGGGCCACCGACCGGAGGCTCAGATCGCCGTCCACCAGGGCTTTCGCGATGGCGCGGCCGTAGGTCCCCTTCTGGCGGCTCAGGCCCACCCTGCGGTGATCGTCGTCGGTGAGGCCCAGGAAGACCTCCGGGGTCATGGGGTCGGCATATTCGTTGAGCCGCGCCTGGATGGCCCGGGCCGACGCGGTCGAAACCTGCTGGGCGCAGATGATCTTGAACAGGGAATCGAAGCCCGGCCGGCGGCCGCGCACCGGCGGCGGGCCGAGCACCTCGTAGGCGCGCCTGATGTCGGGATCACGCCGGGCGAGCTCGGCCAGCGCCTCAGCCATCACCGATTTGGTTATTTTAGTCGTCACGCCGGGCAGCTAAACTCACCCGGACCGCATCCGCAAGGGAGATGACGCGTGATTGTCGAGCAAATCTGGACCAACAACAATTTCCGCAATTTCAACTACCTGATCGCCTGCCCGGAAACCGGCGAGGCGCTTGCCGTCGATCCGCTGGAGTTCGGCCAGTGCCTGGATGCGGCCAGGGACAGGGGCTGGGAAATCACCCAGATCCTCAACACCCACCACCACCACGATCATACCGGCGGCAATGCCGGCATGGTCGAGGCCACCGGCGCCAAGATCCTCGCCAACGCCAAGGCCAGGGACGACATCCCGGAGATGGATATCGGCCTCGATGCGGGCGACGTGGTGAAGGTGGGCAGGACCGTCGAGCTCGAGGCCATGGATACGCCCGGCCATACCATGAGCCACGTCTGCCTGCTGTCGCGCACCGATCAGCCGGCGCTGATCTGCGGCGACACGCTGTTCAATGCGGGCGCCGGGCACTGCAAGGGCGGCGGCCATCCGGTGCCGCTCTACGAAACGTTCGCCCGGCAACTGGCGGCCCTCCCGGACAATACGCTGATCTATCCCGGCCACGACTACATCGAGAACAACCTCAACTTCACCCTCGACCGGGAGCCCGACAACGCGCGCGCCGCCAGCCTCAAGGAAGAGGTCGCGGGCCAGGACACCAACCGGGCGATGGTGACGACGCTGGCGCTGGAGAAAGAGGTCAACACCTTCTTCCGGCTGCAGAGCCCGACGGTGATCGCCCGGCTGCGGGAAGCGTTCCCCGATCTCCCCGACGAGCCCGACGAGAAGACGGTGTTCCTGAAACTCCGGGAACTCCGGAACGACTGGTAGGGCAAACCCTCCAAGAAAATTTCCCAACCGTCATGCCCCGCCTCCGTGCGGGGCATCCACGAATTTTTCCCCCTCACCCAGCTACGGCTAAGCTCAGCTGGCGCTTCGCAAAGCCTTCGCAACCCTCTCCCTCAGGGAGAGGGAATGCACATGAAATTCCCCTCTCCCCCTTCTTCAGGGGGAGAGGGTCAGGGTGAGGGGGTCACAAAAAAAGGGTGAGGGGGCGGCGCTATACGTGGATGGCCGGGCCACTTTGCCGGCTGGCCCGGCAAGCCTACTCGGCGGGCTGCTGGACGGTTTCCCGGGCGCCGCGGGACCGCGCCGCCCAACCGGCGGCGCCGGCGAAGCCGAGCGGGGCCAGCATCAGGACCGCGGAGGGGAA
>JAPPFK010000007.1:9667-17187 GCA_028823885.1 Rhodospirillales bacterium
GGCGCGTTCTGGTCCATGATCGAGCCGTAGAGCACCGGGCCGAAGAACCCGCCGACGGAGAACCCGGTGGAGACGAAGCCGAACGCCTTGCCGGTCGCGCCCGCCGGCGCGATGGACGCGACCATCAGGTCCCGGGACGGCATCACCGCGCCGATCATGAAACCGACGAAGGCAAGCCCGACGACCACGCCGCCCACCGGCATCACCGACATCCCGACGAGGACCAGGACGGCGGCGGAGAGGGAGTAGCCGACGGCGGCGATGGCGTCGAAGCGCTTGAGCCAGGTGGTGACCATGCCGCCGGCGAACACCCCGATGGTGATGCCCCAGAGATAGATGGCGAGGGTCTGGTTGGCGGCCACCAGGTCGATCTCGAACATCTCGATCATCGCCGGAATGCCGAAGGTCTGGATGCCGTTCCCCGACAGGGCGGTCGCCACGTAGAAGCCGAACATCAGCACGATGGGCGTGGTGAAGATGAACGATTTGCCGGCGCCGGTCCCGCCCGCATCGGCCTCGGCGGCGGGCGCGGCGAACTCCCGGTCGTCGAGGAAGCGGGCGAAGACGATCAGGGATACGGCGCCGATCATCCCGGCGATGCCGAGGATGTGCATGATCTCGCGCCAATGGAAGTTCGGCGCCAGGAAGCTGACCACGGTCGGCGTCGCGGCGAACCCCAGGAATCCGGCGCTGGTGTGGATGGCGTAGGCCTTGCCCCGCCACGGCCCGCGGACCCGGGCGGTCATGATGGTGTAGTCGGAGGGGTGGAATTGGCTGTCGCACAGCCCGGCGACGGCGGCGAGCACGATGAGCACGGCGACCGAGTCGGCGAAGCCCATGAGGAACATGCAGGCCGAAATGCCGATCAGCCCGAAGATGATGAAGGGCCTGGCGCCGTAGCGGTCCATGACCACGCCCGCCGGGTATTGGCCGGCCGCCGACATGCCGGCATAGGCGGTCATGATCAGGCCGAACAGCACGAAGGCGCTCTCGGCGCCGAGATCGGCCTTGATCAGCGGCAGCAGCGCCGGCACCACGAGGATGTAGAAATGGCTGAAAAAATGAGCCATGGAGACCAGGCCGATGGCCAGGACCTCGTGGCTCCGGCGTGTGCCGGGTTCGCTCATGCGCCAAGTTCGCTCATGCGATGCTCCCCTGCCCCAATCCCGGGCGTCGGTGATCTGCCTATCCCGAGCGCCCGCCACTTGCAAGGCCCATGGTCCGTATTCGATTGGGGGAATCCTGTTTTCGCGCCCCCCTCACCCTGGATACCCCGGACTTGTTCCGGGGTATGACGAGTGGAGATACGACACACTCCAGTCGTCATGCCCGTGCTTGACACCGGCATCCACGCTTTGGGCAGCGGTACACGTGGATGGCCGGGTCCGGGCCCGGCCATGACGCTTTGGCGGTGCGTCTCACCGTCTCCGTGGTTCAAGAATTGAAAATCCGGCCCCCCGGACGAGCGAAACTCCCTAGATCAGCCCGGCGAGGGGCGAGGACGGATCGGCGTATTTCTTTTTCGGCATGCGTCCCGCCGTATAGGCCAGCCGGCCGGCCTCGATGGCCAGCCGCATGGCCCGGGCCATCCTGATGGGATCCTTCGCCTCGGCGATGGCCGTGTTCATCAGGACCCCGTCGCAGCCGAGTTCCATGGCGATCGCCGCATCCGAGGCGGTCCCCACGCCGGCGTCGACGATCACCGGCACGTTCGCCTGCTCGATGATCAGCCTGAGGTTCACCGGGTTCTGGATGCCGAGCCCGGACCCGATGGGCGCGGCCAGCGGCATGATGGCGACACAGCCCATATCCTCCAGGGTCTTCGACAGGATCGGATCGTCGGTCGTGTAGACCATGACCTTGAACCCGTCCTTGATCAGCGCCTCCGCCGCCTTCAGGGTCTCGGTGACATGCGGGTAAAGGGTTTTCTGATCGCCCAGGACCTCCAGCTTGACCAGATCCCAGCCGCCGGCCTCGCGGGCCAGCCGGAGGGTCCTGAGCGCATCGTCGGCGGTGAAGCACCCGGCGGTGTTGGGCAGGTAGGTGTATTTCTTCGGATCGACGAAATCGACCAGCATGGGCTCGTCCGGGTTGGTGACGTTCACCCGGCGGACGGCCACGGTGATGATCTCCGCGCCCGAGGCTTCGAGCGCGCGGGCGGTCTGCTCGAAGTCCTTGTACTTGCCGGTGCCGATGATCAGCCGCGAGGACAGGCTCCGCCCGGCGATCTCGAAGGCGTCGCCGCCGGGCGGCGCGCCCGTCCCTTCCGGCGCGCCCCCGCCGATGAAGTGGACGATCTCGAACTTGTCGCCGTCGGCCACGTCGATATCGCCGTAGCGGGATTTGGGCACGATTTCCAGGTTTCGTTCGACCGCGACCTTCCGGGCATCGAGCCCGAGGCCGGCCAGCATTCCCTCCACGGTCACCGGCGCATCGATATGGCGCGCCTCGCCATTTATCGTCACATTCATCTTGATGCCAATTATTAAACGTTCGTTAAGGGGGTGCGGCTCACAATGGGGCCGTTCGGCGCAAGTATGGTAGCCGATCCCCGGCCTTTCAACCGCATTGTAAACGCATTGTAACAGGGGCGGTTGCGCGGGCCGGGAGTTGCCGGGATCGCGGCGCATGCTATAACCCCGGCGCGCGAGGACATGAGATGGCAGAGAAAATTCTGATCCTGAACGGGCCCAATCTCAACCTGCTGGGAACCCGGGAGCCGGAGATCTACGGCGCGGAGACCCTGGCCCAGATCGAGGACGCCTGCGCCGCCAGGGCCGGCGAACTCGGCCTCGCCGTCGACTGCCGCCAGAGCAACAGCGAAGGCGATCTGGTCGACTGGATTCAGGAGGGCGGCCGGGATTTCGACGCCATCATTCTCAATGCCGGCGGCTACACCCATACCTCGGTGGCCATCCTCGATGCCCTGAAGAGCTGCGGCGTCCCGGTGATCGAGGTACACCTGTCCAATATCCTTCAGCGCGAGGAGTTCCGGCACCATTCCTATGTTTCCCGCGCTGCCCGGGGGATCATTGCCGGCTTCGGCAGCCACGGCTATCTTCTCGCCTTGGACGCCGCCCAGAACCTTTAGGACCGATATCGGGAGCGACCGTGTCGACCCACGACAAAGATCCCGAAGATTTGAGATTGACGCCGGAGGTTCTGCTGCGCGCCTATGCCGCCGGTATTTTTCCCATGGCGGAGAGCCGGGACGACCGGACCCTGTTTTGGGTCGACCCGGAGTTTCGCGGCATCCTGCCGCTGGACGGCGTCCATGTGCCGCGCCGGCTGCGCAGGACCGTCCGTCAGCGGCCCTTCGAGGTCACCCGCGACAAGGCGTTTCGCCGGGTCATGGAGAATTGCGCCGCGTCCGCGCCGGGCCGTGACGAGACGTGGATCAACGACGATATCCTGCGGCTTTACACCGCGCTTCACGAGCGGGGCCACGCCCATTCGGTGGAGTGCTGGCGGGACGGGGAACTGGCCGGCGGACTGTACGGGGTGGTGCTGAAGGCCGCGTTCTTCGGCGAGAGCATGTTTTCGAAGGCGCGGGATGCCAGCAAGGTCGCCCTCGTTCACCTGGTTGCGGGTCTCAGGGCGGACGGATTCATCCTTCTCGACACCCAGTTCGTCACCGAACATCTGAGCCAGTTCGGAAACGTGGAAATACCCCGCCACGACTATTTGTCGATGCTCAACCGGGCGCTGCGCACGGATGCGGTTTTCGACAGCCGGCGGTCTCCCGGTCACTCGGCGGACGAGGCCGAAGCGTTTTTGCAGTCGATCACCCAGACGTCATAGACCGGATGCTCCATGGCGGCGAGCGCCGGGCTCGAGGCGAACATCCAGCCGCGATAGACGCTGAGCGCCGGCTCGTTGGGGCGAACCTCCCAGACATCCAGAAACGCCGCGCTCTCGGGCGGCTCCTCCGGCGGCTTCTTGTCGCAGCGTCGGGCGATGATTTCGAGGGTCCCGAACCGCACCGTGTCGCCGACCGGCGCCTCGAAGGTGGACACCCGGGCCGTCACCTTGTCGAGGCCCTGCAGCACGGCCATCGAATGGGGCTCGGCCGGGAGGTCGCCCGGCGCGAACAGGGCCAGGGCGGCGAACAGGAGCGGAGCAAGGCGGCGGATCATAATGCGGGCTAACGCCTGATTGCGGCAAAACGAAGGCGCACGTAGTCGGCCGTCCAATTCCCGTCCGCGTCGCTGAGATGGGGGCGGACATCGTCGATCACGTCCGCGACAAAGCCCTCGACATCGCCGCCGGGAAGGGCATCGGTGAAGGCTTGCGAAAAAATCGCCAGCCAGTCCCGCATGTCCCCCGGAAGCGGCGTCGGCCGCGGGATCAGTTCGATCCGCGTCACCTCGAAGCCGCCGGCGGCGAGTTTGGCCCCATATTCCTCCGTGCCGGGGAAATACCAGGGATCGACCGCCGCCGGGTCCACGTCCCGCTCGCCCAGACGGCGATGAAGCGCGGCGTGGATATGGGCGACATTTCCGGCGCCGCCGAACTCGCCGACGAACCGGCCCCGGTCCCGGAGCGCGCGGCGGACCCCGGCGATGACCTCGTCGGCCGCCGTCATCCAATGCAGCGCCGCATTCGAGAACACCGCGTCGAATTCATCGTCGAACGCCAGGGCGTCGCCGGACATTACCCGCGCGTCCAGCCCCCGGGCCCGCGCCGCCTTCACCTGGTTGGGGCTGGCATCGACACCGACCACCTCGGCCCCGGCGGCGGCGATCTCTTCGGTCAGCGGCCCGTCGCCGCATCCCAAATCGAGAATCCGCTCGCCCGGCCTCGGCGCCAGCAGTTCGAGAACCGGCTGGCCGAGATCGGAAACGAACCGGGCGTTCCGGTCATAGGCGCCGGAGTCCCAATGGTCGGCCATGCCAGCCTCGTTCAATTGCGGCCGTTCGAGCCCCCCGTGGCGAGAAATATGATCTCGCCCACCTGATCCTCGATGGTCTTGAAATCCTCGGTCTTGGCGAGCTGCCCGCCGGGCGCCAGCTTTTCCGCCGAACGGCCCGGCAGCAGGCGGATATACGTGCCCCCGAGCAGACCGTCGCCGGTGACGACGGCGCTCGTATCGGCGGGGAGCCGCACGGCGTCATCGATGGACATGGTCACCACGGCATCGAAATCCTCGTTCAGCCGCCGGTCGGTGACCGTGCCCACGTCAATGCCGTTCACCCGAACGGCGCTGCCGGACCGCAGCCCGCCGACCTTGGTGAAGAGCGCGGTAATCCGATAGCCGTCGACCGCCCGGATCTGCGTCGTCGTGTAGAAAATCCAGACGAAGGCGACAGCGACGCCGAGAACCACGGCGCCCATGACGGTCTCGATGAGGTTCTTGTTCATTTCCCTGCCTTCCCGGCCCGCGCCGATCTGCCCTGTCCGATGACCTGATCGAGCAGATCCTGCAATACCAGTGATTCCTGCGTGAACTCGATTTCGCCGCCGGCCTCCAGAATTTCCTCCTCGGCCCCGGGGTTTACCTCGATAAACTTCGAGCCGAAAAGACCGTTGGTCAGGATTCGGGCATCCGAATCCGACGGCAGTTCCACCCCGTCGTCGATATTCAGGGTCAGCCGGGCACGGAAGGAATCGGTCAGCATCATCCGGGTGACCTCGCCGATCTTGATGCCGCTCATCAGCACCTCGTCGCCGACGGTCAGGCCGTCCGCACGATCAAAATCCGCGGTGATGTCGAAGCCGGCGGTCTTTTCGGTGGTGGTCGTGGTGAACGACAACACGCCCAAGACAAGCAGCGCCAGGAGGGCGACGAACCCGACGATGCTGTATCTGGCTTCCTCGCTCACCGGGACCGCGCCCTATTCCGGCGTCCAGGCTTCGTAGTCGCCGGTCGCCCGCTTGCGCTCGCCTCCCATGTAGTCGTGGCCGGCGGGCCGGTAGGCGTGCGCGGTGCCGGTCACGTTCGGCAGGTGGTCTTTCTGCCAGGCGCGCGCGGCGGCCGCCTCTTCGGTCAACGGCGACTCGACCGTATGATGGAGCCAGGCGTGCCACTCGGGCGGAACCTTGGACGCCTCGACATCGCCCTTATAGACCACCCAGCGGCGCTCGCGGCCGTTGAGCTTGCGGCCCTTGCCCCGGTAATACCTGTTGCCGAACTCGTCGGTCCCGACCAAATCGCCGTTCAGGAGCGTATAAATGAAGGTGCCAATCGACATGTCAGCGTCCGCTCGATGATTGCGAGGCAAGATGTGGCCGCCCGCTGTCGATGTCAATATGGCAGTTCGCCATAGCAGTTCACCCGGCGCCTCAATGACCGAACCGTCGCCGCCGAATTGCCCGGCTTCGCCGGCAAGCAGTCGGGCGAATTTTCATTTCGGAATCATTTCCGCGACGGGTTGGCGCAAGAGACCCGAGCCGATGCCGGACATCAAAAATGTCCGTTTAAACGCTGTAATTGAAGGAAAGTTTTTCGAGTTATCCACATCCCGGATCAAGCCTGTGGATAAACTGAGATGACGTTTCAGGTGCGAAATCCAACCCTTTGAATTACTTCGAATTACTACAATATCTAGTAATAATCTTTCACAAAAAACGCAAAATATTGAAAAAAGTTATTGCCTCGCTGAATCGCCTCCGCTAGATTTTTGGTCCTAAGACGCCGTAGACCACAAGATGTTGTGGGCATTATGGCAAAGCGACGGACCGTCCTGGGAACAGCTTCAATAGCTCGAAGAAGGCGAACTGTCGGTCTTTGCCGGGGAAATTCGGGGGTAAAATGAGGGTTTCACGCCAGTTTACGAATGCCGGTTCCGGTGCTTATGCGGGGGTGGAGTTCCGGACCACATCAAGCGAAATTCGCAATCCGGACGGGTCTCTGGTCTTCCGCCACGAAGCCATCGAGGTCCCTGCCGGCTGGTCGCAAGTCGCGTGTGACGTTCTGGCGCAGAAATATTTCCGTAAAGCGGGCGTGCCGGCCCACCTGAAGCGGGTCGAGGAGAATGACGTCCCCTCCTGGCTGTGGCGCAGCGTGCCTGACGAAAAAAAGCTCGCCCGGCTGCCCGAGGGAGAGCGCTACACCGGCGAATCGTCCGCCAAGCAGGTCTTCAACCGCCTTGCCGGCACCTGGACCTATTGGGGCTGGAAAGGCGGCTACTTCGACGGCGAGGACGACGCCCGCGCCTACTACGACGAAATGTGCGCCATGCTGTGCCGCCAGATGGTCGCGCCCAACTCGCCCCAATGGTTCAACACGGGGCTGCACTGGGCCTATGGCATCGACGGCCCCGCGCAGGGCCACCACTACGTCGATTTCAAGACCGGCAAGCTGACCCGCTCCAAGTCGGCCTACGAGCATCCGCAGCCGCACGCCTGCTTCATTCAGGGCATATCCGACGATCTGGTGAATGACGGCGGCATCATGGACCTGTGGGTCCGCGAGGCGCGGCTGTTCAAGTACGGGTCCGGCACCGGCACCAATTTCTCCAACCTCCGCGGCGAGGGCGAGGCGCTCTCCGGCGGCGGCAAGTCGTCTGGCCTGATGAGCT
>JAPPFK010000014.1 GCA_028823885.1 Rhodospirillales bacterium
AACTACACCGGCCTGCACATGTTCGGCCGCCGCGGCCCCAACGAGGCCGGCTTCACGCCCAAGGAACTGGGCGAAATCCGCGAGCTGGAACGCTGCCAGGCGATCGTCGATCCGGCCCAATTGCCGAGCGAGGTTCCGGACACGTTCGAGGCCCGCGAAAAAGGCGTCAAGGAGAAGAACCTCAAAATTCTGAACGAGCTGGCGGCCCAGAACAAACCGGACCTCCCGATCAGGATGAACATCCAATTCTATGCCTCGCCCAAGGAAATTCTCGGCGGCGACCGGGTCGAAGGCATCCGGCTCGAGCGCACCGAAGTCGTCGACGGCCGCGCCGTCGCCACCGGCGAGACCTTCGATGTGCCGGTGGGCGCCGTGGTCACCGCCATCGGCTATCACACCGTGCCGCCGGGGGAGCTGGATATGAACGGCGGCCAGGTCGCCAATGAGAACGGCCTCGTCAAGGACAACCTCTACGTGGTCGGGTGGGCCAAGCGGGGCCCGACGGGAACCATCCCCACCAATGGGCCGGACTCCCGGGACGTCGCCGACGTGATTTCACAGCGGGTCACGGCTTCGGGCAAGGGCGGCGGTGAGGCCGTCCGGGCGCTGCTGGCCGAACGCGATGCCCGGATCGTCAGCTTTCCCGACTGGGTGAAAGTGGCCGACGCCGAGACTGCCCGGGCCACCGGCGGTCACCCGCGAGAGAGATTTCCGACCGTGGAGGAGATGCTCGCCGTCCTCGACGGCTGATACGCCGGCGAGCCTGGATCGTCCATGGAGTGGTATTACCTCGCCGTACTCGGCCTGTCCCTCGCTTACGATCAGCGCCGGGTCCTTGTGGTCGAGAACAAGACCCAGGCCTATCTCGGGCCGTACCCTGATTTGTTCAGCTTTCTCGCCCGGTTTTGCGGCGGGGCGGTGATCGCCATGCTGATCGCCGGCTTTTTCGTCGGGCGCTGGTGGTGGCCGCTGGTCGCCATGGCCCTCGGCACGTTCACCAATCTCTACGGGCGGGTCGCCGTCCCCGACGACTGGCGCTGGCTGGCCTCCTTCACCGCCGCCGCCGTGGGTATCGGCGGCAGCGCCGTGGTGATCCTCGGTTTCTAGCGCCGCCCGAGGACGAGCGTCGTCCAATCGTCAATGACAATGCGCCGAACCGGAAATAGACCCAGCCGCCGATGCGCCGTGAGTACTTGCTGGGCGTCGCGGGTCACCAGTCCGGAGAGGATGGCGGTGCCGCCGGGCGCCAGATGACGCGCCAGGTCCCCCGCCATCCGCATCAACGGACGGGCAAGGATGTTGGCCAAAATCAAATCATACGAATTTCGGCGGACCGGCCGGGCCCCATAGCCCCGGGACACGACGCTCTCGATCCGGTTCCCGACGCCGTTCGCGGCGAAATTCGCGGCGGCGATTTCGATTGCTTCGGGATCCATGTCGGCGGCGACGATTTTCCTTGCCCCCCGCCACCGCTTCGCCGCCGCCAGCGCCAATATCCCCGACCCGCATCCCATATCCAGGACGTGGCGCGGAGCGGCGCCGCGCATGGCATCCAGCGCCAACAGGCAGCCCCGCGTGGAGCCGTGATCGCCGGTCCCGAAAGCCGCGCCCGGCGGAATCCGAAGACCGATCTTCCCGGCCGGCACGGCTCCCTCGTAATGGGCGCCGTGGACGAAGTAACGCCCGGCGGCAAGGGGCGGAAATTCCTTCAGATTGCCGGCCACCCAGTCACGCACCTGGACCCGGGCGATGTCGATTTCCGGCGTCTCCAGCCGGGCGGCGTCCGCCGCGGCGGCGGCCGCTTGGTGGATGGCCGCCTCGTTTGGCGGGCCGGACGCAAATCCGGTGATCACCGCTTCGGCGAGCATCCCGTCTTCATCATGAGTCCAGGCGACTGAATCGAGGTGCGGCTCGAGGGCCGCGGCGATCCCGTCGGCGGCCTCGGGCGGCACGGAAATCCGGACCCGGAAAATGTGGTTGAGCGTTGCCAACGGGCGAACGGTCAGGCCGGCTCGACGAAGCTGTCGATGACCTTCTTGGTGCCCGCCTTGTCGAAAGCCACTTCCAGCTTGTTCCCGTCCCGGGATTCGACCCGGCCGTAACCGAACTTCCGATGGAACACCCGCGCGCCTTCCTCGAACCGGGAGTCGCCCTCGGCGGTATCGATCTCCCAGGCCTCGCCGTCCAGGATCACGCCGTCCCGCCGGCGCGGGGTGCGGCCGGTCCGCCGGAACGAAAACGCCTGCGGCGTTTCCCGCAATACCGGGCGGGCTTGAGCGCCGTAGAGCCCGCTTTCCGACATGGCTTCCACATGTTCCTCGGGCAACTCGTCGATGAACCTGGACGGCAGGGCGCTTTGCCACTGATTGTAGATGCGCCGGTTGGCGGCATAAGTGACATGCGCCTTCCGGCGGGCGCGGGTAAGGCCCACGTAAGCCAGGCGGCGCTCTTCCTCGAGGCCCTTCAAGCCCTCTTCGTCGAGGGAGCGCTGATGGGGAAACAGCCCCTCCTCCCAGCCGGGCAGGAACACCGTGTCGAACTCCAAACCCTTGGCTGCGTGGAGGGTCATCAGGCTGAGCTTCTCGCCGGTGGCGTTGTCCTCGTTCTCCATCACCAGGCTGACGTGCTCCAGGAAACCCTGCAGGTTCTCGAAATCCTCGAGGCCGTTGACGAGCTCTCTCAGGTTTTCCAGGCGCCCGGATGCCTCGGGGTTTTGATTTTTCTGTTTCTGCCACATGTCGGTGTAACCGCTCTCGTCGAGAACCACCCCCGCAAGTTCGGCGTGATCGAGGATTTCCAACTGGGAGCGCCAGCGCTCGAAATCGGTAATCAGCGCGGTCAACGTCGTCCGCGCCTTGGGCCGCAGTTCGTCGGTCCCGGCGATCATCCGGCAGGCCTCATGGAGGGACACCCCCTGGCCGCGGGCCAGCTGGTGGATCGATTGCAGCGTCGCTTGCCCGAGACCCCGCTTCGGCACGTTGACGATCCGCTCGAAGGCCAGGTCGTCGTCCGGGCTGACGATCACCCGGAAGTAGGCGATGGCATCGCGGCACTCCTGGCGCTCGTAGAACCGCGGGCCGCCGATGACCCGGTAGGGAATCCCGAGGGTGATCAGCCGCTCTTCGAACGCACGGGTCTGGAAACCCGTTCGCACCAGGACGGCCATCTGCTCCAGCGACTGGCCGCCGCGCCGTTTGGCTTCCACTTCGTCGCAGATGACCCGCGCTTCCTCCTCGCCGTCCCACACGCCCTGGACGCCGACCTTGTCGCCGGCATCGATCCCGGTCCACAGGGTCTTGCCGAGCCGCCCTTCGTTGTGGGCGATCAGGCCGGAGGCGGCGCCCAATATGTGCGGCGTCGAGCGGTAATTGCGCTCCAGGCGGATTACCTCCGCACCCGGAAAGTCCCTCTCGAATTTCAGGATGTTGCCGACCTCGGCGCCGCGCCAGGAATAAATGGACTGGTCGTCGTCGCCGACGCAGCACAGGTTCCTGTGGGACTGGGCAAGCAGCCGCAGCCAGAGATACTGGGCAACATTGGTGTCCTGGTATTCGTCCACCAGCAGATAGCGGAACCGGTTCCGGTACACGTCCAGAATATCCGGATGCTCGTTGAACAGGGTCAGATTATGCAGCAGCAGGTCGCCGAAATCGGCCGCGTTGAGGGTGCGGAGCCGGTCCTGATATACGGCGTAGAGCTGTATCAGACGCCCGTCGGCCATGGCGCCGCCTTCCTCGTCGGACACCTTTTCCGGGGTCAGGCCCCGATCCTTCCAGCGCTGAATGACGCCGAGCAGCATCCGGGCGGGCCACTTCTTGTCGTCGATATCGCGGCCTTCCATCACCTGCTTCAACAGCCGCAACTGGTCGTCCGCGTCGAGAATGGTGAAGTTGGGTTTGAGGCCGGCGGCCTCGGCATGGCGGCGAAGAATTCGCGCCGCCAGGGCATGGAAGGTCCCCAGCCACCATCCCTCTACCGGACGGCCGGTCATCGCGGCGACCCGGTCCTTCATTTCCCGGGCGGCCCTGTTGGTGAACGTGACGCCGACGATCTCCCAGGGCCGCGCCAGTTCCTCCATCAGGATGTGGGCGAGCCGGGTCGTCAGCACCCGGGTCTTGCCGGTGCCGGCGCCGGCAAGCACCAGGACCGGACCCTCGGTCGCTTCCACGGCGCGCCGCTGTTCCTCGTTCAGGCCCTTGAAGTAGGGCGGCTCGGCGGTTGGAGCGCGTGACCCGGACGGGGCCGGCGGCGCGGGCGCCGGATCACTGGGCTCGAAAGCGTCGGACATGCTCCCGTTATATCACGCCGGGTCCGGCGACTCAGTCCAAAACCGCCGGATCGCAAGGATTCGGTCACGTTTGTGTGTTGAGCCGAACATAGGCTTTGACTCGCCGCGGGCGTAGGATCACTGTTGAGGCCTGGGGCGATTCGTTTCCGGTTCGAGGTGATTGATATGACCTTACGGCGCGCGCCTACTCTTTTGACCATGCTGATCTTGGCGGCAGCCCTCATGCTCCCGCGCTCCGTTGCCGCACAGTCCGGCGACCGGGCCGGCGACCGGGCCGGCGAGCTGCTCAACGCCATCGTCAACGTCAAGGCGGAAGTTCCGGCGGAAGCACGGACTGCCCGGTTCCTCGGAACCGAACGGCAAGGCAGCGGCGGCGTCGTCGACGGCAACGGCCTGGTGCTGACGATCGGCTATTTGATTCTGGAAGCATCGGGGGCGGTCGTCACCGGCGCCGACGGCAGCCAAATTCCCGCCGGCATCGTGGCCTACGATCATGAGACCGGCTTCGGTCTTATCAAGGCGCGGCGGCCTCTTGGCGTCGAACCCATCAGGTTCGGGCGCTCGGCGGAACTGAACGTGAGGGATCAGGTCCTGATCGTCAGCCGGGGCGGCGCGCAGCCCATATCGACGGCGCAAGTCGTCTCCCGCCGGGCCTTTGCGGGCGCCTGGGAGTACCTGCTCGAAAAGGCCATATTCACCTCGCCGCCCCATGCCTTCCACAGCGGCGCCGCGTTGCTCGGCCCGGACGGAAGACTGCTGGGAATCGGATCCCTGTTCGTTGGCGATTCCTCGGGCCTCGGCCATCCGCTGCCGGGCAACATGTTCGTGCCCATTGACGAGTTGAAGCCGGTGTTCGCCGATTTGCTCTCGAAGGGCCGCCGCGCGGGACCGTACCGGCCCTGGATCGGCGCCAACACCCAGGAATTCCATAGCCGGGTCATCGTGTCACGGGTCAGTCCCGGCGGCCCGGCGGCCCGCGCCGGCATCGAGCCGGGCGATATGATTCTCGGCGTCGGCGGAATTCCGGTCTCCGGTCAGGCGGATTACTTCCGCAAGCTCTGGAATAGCTGGGAAGCCGGCGACATGGTGCCGCTCAACGTGCTGCGCAGGGGCGCCGCCAGCCTGACATCCGAGGAAATCGACGTCAGGTCGATGGACCGCTACGACTGGCTGCGGCTGGATAACAGCCTCTAGAGCCGAGTCACATGTTTTGACGAAACCGCGCCGTGGTTCCGTCAAAACATGACCCGATCTAGCCCTCTATCCATCGCCGGCGCGCGATCTTGCGATCGAGGAGGCCGAGCGTCGCCTCGACATATCCGTCGATGAGCCGGACGACGCGGGCAAACTCCGAAACCCAGAGGATCGGGACCAGCGTCCACGAGGTGAAGAACGCAGCCAGGAAGTAGGCCGCGCCCTCGAGACCGAATACCGGCGGCCACCAGGCGGCGAACCACAGAACGACCCAGATGACGGCCAAACCCGCGGCGATGGGCGCGGCGAATTGTCCGGTCTTGAGCGTCCAGCGCATGCACAACAGCCCGAACATGTCCCCTACCCCAAAACCAGCCGATGGACGACGGTGAAGCCCTGCATGACCGCGTAGGCCAGCATGCCGAAGATAACGGCGTAGAGAAACACCCGCCCGTGCGCCTTCAACCGATGCATGGCCGGAGAGTTTAGCCCAATTTCCGCTTCAGCAGGTCATTTACCATTTTGGGGTTGGCCTTGCCGCCCGTGGCCTTCATCACCTGGCCGACGAACCAGCCGACGACCTTCTGGTTGCCGTCCCTGTATTCCTGCACCTGGCCCGGATTGCCGGCGATCACCTTGTCCACCTCGGCCTCGATGGCAACCGTGTCGGTGATTTGGACGAGGCCCTTCTCTTCGACGATGTCCGCCGGGTCGCCGCCGTCGGCGATCATGATCTCGAACACATCCTTGGCGATGCGGCCCGAGATGGTGCCGTCGGCAATCAGACCCACCAGTTTTCCAAGATCTTCCGAAGAGACGGGCGTAGCGGCGATCCCCTTCCCCTCCTTGTTGAGGACGGCAAACAGCTCGTGGATCACCCAGTTGGCGGCCAATTTCGGATCGCGGCCGTCGGCGACTTCCTCGAAAAATGCCGCGGTCTCCCGCTCGGCGACCAGGACGCCGGCGTCTTCGGCCGAAATTCCATACTCATCGATGAAGCGCTGCTTCTTGGCGTCCGGCAGTTCCGGAAGACCGGCGCGGATTCGTTCGACCTCTTCCGCCGTCAGTTCGACCGGCAACAGGTCGGGGTCCGGGAAGTACCGGTAATCGTGGGCTTCTTCCTTGGAGCGCATGGAACGGGTCTCGCCGTTGGACGGATCGAACAGCCGGGTCTCCTGATCGACCTCGCCGCCGCCGTCATAAATCGCCACCTGCCGCCCGGCTTCGAACTCCACCGCCTGCATGGCGAAGCGCACCGAGTTCACGTTCTTGATCTCGGTCCGGGTCCGGAGTTCGCCGGAGCCGGCGGGACGCACGCTCACGTTGACGTCGCACCGCAGGGAGCCCTGTTCCATGTTGCCGTCACAGGTCCCGAGATATCGGAGAATGGACCTGAGTTTCCGAAGATAGGCCCCGACCTCCTCCGGGCTCCGGAGATCGGGCTTGGAGACGATCTCCATCAGCGCCACGCCGGCCCGGTTGAGATCGACGTAGGTGCGCCTGGGATCCTGGTCGTGGAGCGACTTGCCCGCATCCTGCTCCATGTGAAGCCGCTCGATGCCGATCTCGCGGACGCCGCCGTCCGGCAGGTCCAGCGTGACCACGCCCTCGCCGACGATGGGATGCTGATACTGGCTGATCTGATAGCCGAAGGGCAGATCGGGGTAGAAGTAGTTCTTGCGCTCGAACACCGAGTGCAGGTTGATCTTCGCATTGAGGCCCAGGCCGGTGCGCACCGCCTGTTCGATGCAGACCTTGTTGACCACCGGCAGCATGCCGGGCATGGCGGCATCGACCAGCGACACTTGGGTGTTGGGCTCGGCGCCGAACGCCGTCGGGGCGCCGGAGAACAGCTTGGCGTCCGAGACGATCTGCGCATGCACCTCCAGCCCGATCACCACCTCCCAGTCATTGCCGCCGCCTTTGATGAGGTAGGTCATGACCGGCCCCCCACCCGGAGCGCCGGCGCGGCATCGAACCCGGCGGCCTCTTCCACCACGCCCGCCGCCCGGAACATGGTCTCCTCGTCGAATGCCTTGGCAATCAGCTGCAGCCCCAGCGGCAGCCCTTCGGCCGACAGCCCGGCGGGGACCGACATGGCCGGCAGGCCGGCGAGGCTCGCCGGCACGGTGAACACGTCGTTGAGGTACATCTGCACCGGATCGTCCATCTTCTCGCCGATGGCGAAGGCGGCGAACGGCGTGGCCGGGGCCAAAATCACGTCGACATCCTCGAAGGCGCTCGAGAAATCCCGGCGGATCAGCGTGCGGATCTTCTGAGCCTTGATGTAATAGGCATCGTAGTAGCCGGCGCTCAGGACATAGGTGCCGATCAGCACCCGGCGCCGCACCTCGGCGCCGAAGCCCCGCCCCCGGGTTTCCTCGTACATTTTTATGAGGTCATCCGCCTCGACCCGGAGCCCGTATCGGACCCCGTCATAGCGGGCGAGGTTGGACGACGCCTCCGCCGGCGCAACGATGTAGTAGGCCGGAAGCGCGTACCGGGTATGGGGCAGCGAGATATCGACCACCTCGGCGCCGGCGGTCTTCAGCCACTCGGCGCCCTGGCTCCACAGTCCCTCGATTTCCGCGTCCATTCCATCGACGCGGTATTCTTTCGGGATGCCGACTTTCAGCCCCTTCACCTCGCCGGTCAGCGCCGCTTCGAAATCGGGAACGGCGAGATCGGCGCTGGTCGAATCCCGTGGATCGTGCCCGGCCATGGCATTGAGCATGATCGTCGAATCGCGGACGGTTCGCGTCATCGGTCCCGCCTGATCCAGGCTGGAGGCGAACGCGACGATGCCCCAGCGGGAGCACCGCCCATAGGTCGGCTTGGCGCCCACAATGCCGCAGAACGAGCCGGGCTGACGGATGGAACCGCCCGTATCGGTCCCGATGGCGGCGGCCGCCATGTGCGCGGCGACGGCGGCGGCCGATCCGCCCGACGACCCGCCCGGCACCCGGTCCTTGCCGTCGTCCAGCGTCCACGGGTTCTTGACCGGCCCGTAATACGAGGTGACGTTGGCGGAACCCATCGCGAACTCATCCAGATTGGTCTTGCCGAGCATCACCGCGCCGGCGCCCCACAGCTTGGCGGTGACCGTCGATTCGTAAGTCGGCACGAACCCGTCCAGAATATGCGAGGCCGCCGTCGTCGGGACGCCCTCGGTGCAGAACAAATCCTTGACGGCGATGGGGATGCCGTCCAGCGGACCCAGCGTTTCACCTTGTGCCCGGCGCTCATCAGAGGTCCGCGCGCGCTCCAGCGCCGCCTCGGGCACCTCGGTGATGAAGGCGTTGAGGTCCCGGCCGGCCTCCATCGCCTTCAAATAGGCCTCGGTCAATTCAATGGAGGATGTCTCCCCGGCATCCAACAGGTCGCGGGCCCCGGCGATGTCGAAAGATGTCAGCCGGCCGCTCATTCCACCACCTTGGGCACGGTAAAGAAGCTGCCCGCCGGGTCCGGCGCGTTGGTCATCAGGTCGCCGGCGAGACCGCCGTCGGTGACCGCGTCCTCGCGCCTGGGCAGGTCCTTTTCGGTCGGCGAGGCCATGGGCGGAACGTCATCGGTGGGCACCTCGCCGAGCTGCTCGACCCAGCCCAGGATATTGCCGAGTTCGGCCGCCAGACCGGGAACGTCGTCATCGGCGATCTTGAGCCGCGCGAGCCGGGCAATGTTGCGGACGGTGGCCTCGTCGAGCGCCATCGAAATTCTCCCTTCGGAACGGCGCGGAAACTATCACCGGGCCCGAGGGACGACAAGGCGTCCGGATCGGGCGGGCGGGCCGCCTCGTGGCCGCGCACCCTATGGCAGGAAGGCCACACTTGGGCGCAACCGGCCCTTTTTTTGGCCAAAATGACGATTCCAGGACAACAAAGTATTGACGTCAAAATTGGTCCTCATACTATATCTAGTAGTTGATGGTTCCCCTTGGGGATTGAGAGGGAAGCCGGTGCGGGTCGTTTTTCCAGGCTGATTTCAGCCCAACCAAGTCCGGCGCTGCCCCCGCAACTGTAGACGGATGGTCTGTTCCACCGGGTCGCCGGAGACCCGGAAGGCAGGAACAGGCGAGGTGTCCGTGAGCCAGGAGACCTGACCATCGGCTGACGGCGTTCCAGGCCGGGCGGGGTGCACCGGGTGGGATGAGGGGGCTTACGGGGGATTCCTGAAGTTCAGGTCCGAAATTCGGGACCCCGCCGCGCCGTTTCTTCCGGCCGCCGCCGACCGCGATGTTCCCGGGGACGCGGTCCGGCAAGAAACGAGGGGCCGGCCGGATGGCCGGATGAGGATCAACAACGGAGGCCGACGTGCTGGATAATACGGACCCAAGCGGTGAATTGCCGCTGGAACTGCCCAAGACCGGAGATGAAATGGCCGCGGTCATGCTGGATTCCATCCAGACCGCGAGAGGACCCAAGGTTCGTATCGACAAGAGCCGGGACGCCAACCTGACCGATTTCGGCAAAGCCGTATTGACCGACCGATACCTGCTTCCGGGAGAAGACTACCAGGATCTGTTTGCCCGGGTCGCCAGCACCTACGGCGATGACGACGGACACGCCCAGCGGATTTACGACTACCTCTCCAAGCTCTGGTTCATGGCGGCGACCCCGGTCCTCTCGAATGGCGGAGCGGACCGCGGACTGCCCATTTCGTGCTTCCTGAACGAAGCCTCCGATTCGCTCGACGGCATCGTCGGGTTGTGGACCGAGAACGTCTGGCTCGCGTCCAACGGCGGCGGGATCGGCAGCTATTGGGGAAATCTGCGTTCCATTGGGGAACGTGTCGGCAATGCCGGCAAGACCTCGGGCGTCATCCCGTTCATTCGGGTGATGGATTCCCTCACCCTCGCCATATCTCAGGGCTCGCTGCGGCGCGGCTCCGCGGCGGTGTACCTCCCCATCGATCACCCCGAAATCGAGGAATTCATGGAAATCCGCCGCCCCACCGGCGGCGATCCCAACCGCAAGGCGCCCAACCTGCATCATGGCGTCCTGGTCTCGGATGCCTTCATGCGCGCCGTAGAGGCCGACGAGGACTGGGCGCTGATCAGTCCCTTGGACGGAACGCCGATTCGCACGGTGTCGGCGCGTTCGCTCTGGATTCGCCTGCTGACCGCGCGAATCGAGGTCGGCGAGCCCTACATCATCTTTTCCGACCGGGTGAATTCCATGGTGCCCGAGCATCACAAGCTCGCCGGACTGACGGTGAAGACCTCCAATCTCTGCTCGGAGATCACCCTGCCCACCGGCATCGACCATCTGGGCGAAGAGCGTACCGCGGTCTGCTGCCTGTCCTCTCTCAACATCGAAACCTATGACGAGTGGAAGGACGATCCCCGCTTCATCGAGGACGTCATGCGTTTCCTCGACAACGTGCTCCAGGATTTCATCGACAAGGCGCCCGATTCCATGGCGCGGGCCGCTTATTCGGCGATGCGCGAGCGTTCCGTCGGGCTCGGCGCCATGGGGCTGCACTCGTTCTTCCAGGCCAAGATGATTCCCTTCGAGAGCGCCATGGCCAAGGCCTGGAACAACAGGATATTCGCTCATGTTCAGGAGCGCGTCGACGCCGCCTCGAAGACCCTGGCCAAGGAGAGGGGTGCCTGCCCCGACGCCGAGGATTACGGCATCGAGGAGCGGTTCTCCAACAAGACGGCCATCGCGCCGACCGCGTCCATCTCGATCATCTGCGGCGGCGCCTCTCCCGGCATCGAGCCCATCAGCGGCAACAGCTATGTGCACAAGACCCTGTCGGGCTCGTTCAACGTCCGCAACCGGCACCTCGGGAAACTGCTGGCGGAGAAGGGCCGGGACAATGAGGAAACCTGGAGTTCCATCACCACCAACGAAGGCAGCGTGCAGCACCTTGAGTTCCTGACCCGGGACGAAAAGGACGTGTTCAAGACCGCCTTCGAGCTGGATCAGCGCTGGGTGGTGGAACTCGCGGCCGACCGGACGCCGCACATCGACCAATCGCAATCGGTGAACTTGTTCCTCCCCGCCGATGTCCACAAGCGGGACCTCCATCAGATTCACTTCCAGGCGTGGAAGAAGGGGATGAAGAGCCTCTACTACTGCCGTTCCAAATCCATCCAGCGGGCGGAAGTGGTCACCGAACAGGGTGCGGCGGCCGAAACGCCGAACGAGGCCCCGGCCGTCGAATTCGCCGAGGGCACCGATTACGAAGAATGCCTGGCCTGCCAGTAAGAGCAGGCGGACTTACCCAGGGAGGAGCCGCGTCATGTCCCTATTAGACGCCAAACCGGTCTACAAACCGTTCTCATATCCGTGGTGCTACGACGCCTGGCTGAAGCAGCAGCAAGTGCACTGGCTGCCCGAAGAGGTGCCGCTGGCCGACGACGTAAAGGACTGGCACCACAAGCTCGATGAGTCCGAGCGTCATCTGATGACCCAGATTTTCCGCTTCTTCACCCAGTCGGATATCGAAGTCAACAACTGCTACATGAAACATTATTCGCAGGTGTTCAAACCCACCGAGGTGCAGATGATGCTGTCGGCATTCTCCAACATGGAGACGGTGCATATCGCCGCCTACTCGCATCTGCTCGACACCATCGGCATGCCGGAGACCGAGTACTCCGCGTTCCTCCAATACAAGGAGATGAAGGACAAGTACGACTACATGCAGGAATTCGGCGTCGATACGCCGGAAGACATCGCCAAGACCCTGGCCGTGTTCGGCGGTTTCACCGAGGGCCTGCAGCTATTCGCCAGCTTCGCCATTCTGCTGAATTTCCCGCGGCTCAACAAAATGAAGGGGATGGGACAGATCGTCACGTGGTCGGTGCGCGACGAAAGCCTCCACTGCGCCTCGATCATCAAGCTGTTCCGGACCTTCATCTCGGAAAATCCGGGCATCTGGACCGAGGAGTTCCGGGGCGATCTCTACAAGGCGTGCGAAACCATCGTCACCCACGAAGACGCCTTCGTCGATCTCGCCTTCGAACTGGGTCCGGTGGAGGGCCTCGCGGCCGGCGACATCAAGGCCTACATCCGCTACATCGCCAACCGGCGGCTCACCCAGTTGGGACTGGAGGAGATCTATCAAGAACGGCGGCATCCCCTGCCGTGGCTGGACGGCATGCTCAACGCCGTCGAGCACACCAACTTCTTCGAGAACCGGGCGACCGAGTATTCCAAGGCGGCCACCCAAGGCACCTGGGACGAAGCGTTCGCCTAGACGGCAATCACCTCACCGGTGCGGCAATGTTTGATGGCGCGGTTTCGACCGGCTATTGATGAGCGGACATGTCCGATCGATCCCCGGTTCCGGCCAATCCGTCCGCGACCGTCCTTCTTCTCCGGGACGGCGGGAACGGCCTCGAAGTGTTCATGGTCGAACGCCACCGCGAGATCGACTTCGCTTCGGGCGCACTGGTATTTCCCGGCGGCAGGCTGGACCCGGCGGACGCGGCGCTCGCCCGGGCCCGCCCGGCGGACGGCCTCACCCCGGAGGAGACCGCCTTTCGTCTCTGCGGCATCCGGGAGACGTTCGAGGAAGCGGGTATCCTGCTGGCCCGGGATGAAGCCGGCGGGCCGCTGGTCGGCGGTGCGCGCCTCGATCAATTGCAGGACCGGTATCGGGCCAAGCTCCACGCCAACGAGATTTCCCTGGCCGATATCCAGGCGGCGGAGGGCATCCACTACGCCTGCGACCACATGACCCCGTTCGCCCACTGGATCACGCCGAAGGTGTCGCCCAAACGGTTCGATACGATGTTCTACCTGGCCGTCGCGCCCGGCGAACAGCTTGGCGGCCATGACGGCCGGGAATCGGTGGATTCGATCTGGATCACGCCTGCCCAGGCCCTCGCCGACCAGGCCGCCGGCAAGCGCTCCATCGTCTTCGCCACCAGGCTGAACCTGGAGAAACTCGGCCGGGCCTCGACGGTCGATGAGGCCTTCGCCAACGCCGCCGGCGAGGCGTTGGTTACCGTGGAGCCCACCATGGAGGGCGCGGATGGCGGCCGGATCTTTCGCATCCCGGCGGAAGCGGGCTACGGTGGCAGCGAGTTCTTCGAGCCCGCGTCCTGATCGCCGCGTTTTCGCGGGTATCCGGGGCTATGGGCCGCGGACCACATGAACGCCATCGCGGTCCGGGACCTTAGAAGTCCTTCAAGGCCTCGCGGCGCAGTGCGGTCGCCTCGTCGGCCGTGATCAGGCCCTCGTCGAGCAGCCGCTTGATCCGGCGCAGGCGGTCCTCGACCGAAGCGGCCCCGGCGGGTTTGGCGTTGTCCCTGACCGTCCGCCCGGCCGTCCTTTCGACATTCCGCGGGCGGGGTGGCGCCGCCGCGGGTTCCGGCGACGGATCGGGCGGCCGCTCGATCCGGCGCGGGCGATCCTCCACCGAAGCGGCCTTGGCGGGTTTGGCGTTGTCCCTGACCGTCCGCCCGGCCGTCTTTTCGACATTCCGCGGCTGAGGCGCCGCCGCCACGGGTCCCGGCAACGGATGGAGTTCCGCGAACTCGGCCATTTTCGCGGCGGTCAGTTCGCCCGCGAATCCCAGGTCAACCGCCTTCTTCCACGCCTTTGACCACTCCGTAAAGCGCTCGACGAACGCCTTCTTCCTGGGATAGTTGCCGATCCGGTCGGGGTGGTAGTCGCTGCTGCTGTAGTCGGCGTGCTCCGGGGAACCGAGGCCGGCCATCTCCGGATTGACATAATAGCCAATCCGAAATTGCCGGCCGTAATTTGCCCGATAGTATCGGGTGGAGACGGTGTTGGCCGGAACCTTGATCCCCAACGATTGCGCGTACCGGACCACCTGACTTGCCGGGTTTTTTTCATCGGCCTTGGTCATCTCGGCATGGGCGACACCCCAACAATCAGTTTGGGTGCCGGCATACATTGCCTTGCCCTCGAAGTGATGTTTCCGTCCGCGCTCACACCACGGCGGCACACGCCATCCCCCGCTTCGGTTGATGACGGGATAGCCGATAATCACCACCGAAATCAGGCGTTTGTCGACGGTCTGCACCAGATATACGGTTGCCAAGGCCGTAACGCCGGACGAACTCCTGGTTTCCTTGACCCCGATTACCTGCCACGCGCCGGCGGGGAGTGGAATCTGCATGTGATCGGACCCGTCGAAAATCGGCGCGAATGTCTCGTAGGTCTGGCCAATCCGGAACGGTGAGACCTCTCCATCGGGAATGTCCGCCTCGGGCGGCTTCTCGATCGTCATCGTATCCGTTTTGATTTTGCTTGCCGGCGCCGGGGGTGCAGCCGGTTCGACCGCGGCCACTTGGCTTGCCTGTTCCCGGGCCTGTTCCCGGGCCTGTTCCCGGGCCGGTGCGCCGGTTAGGACGGTGCCCGGTTTCTTGGCGATATACGATTTCGGGTCCAGGGGGTTTTTGCCTGCAATGATCGCTTTCGCGTGGTCACTGCCTGCCGGGGCCATGGTGAATTCGACCAGACACTCACTGTATC
The DNA here is from genome assembly GCA_028823885.1 of Rhodospirillales bacterium. GTDB lineage: Bacteria > Pseudomonadota > Alphaproteobacteria > Rhodospirillales > UBA2165 > JAJDXO01. The sequence goes on from JAPPFK010000014.1 coordinate 14,938, forward strand.
CGCGGTTGGCGAGGGTGCCCAGCACCGAACCTTCCAAAACGGTGTCCGTCACCTTCCCTTTGATCTGAGCGGTCGCGTCCTGCGGTAACGGCTTCAAGGTGGCAATCATCTGCAGCCGCTTCCAGGCCGAGAACCCGCCACCCTTCACCGCCAGGTCCCAGGCAACCGGGAAGCCGTGATTTTCGGCCCGTAGCTGGAGCCGCCCGTCAACGATTTGGGCACTCTTGAAGGCAAAGAAGTCACGGCAACCGACGGCGTCTCCCGACGCCGACGAGGCCACGGTGAGCGGGCCGTCGGGCACCGTTTGCGCCGTTGCCGCCGGCGCGATCGCCAGCGTTGCCGGAAACAGCAGCGTTGGAATCAACCAGGACTTATTCAAGTGTTCCCCTCCGGCAAATTTTGGCGGACGGCTGAATATTCGCGCGAATTCCCACAAACACAAATCACTTTTTCCTGTTCAATCCTCACCCGTCAGGCCGGCGCTCGATGCCAATCCGGCGAGCCGCGCGGTCTCCGCTTCGACGAATTCCCGGAACGCCGCCGGGCTGGCGCTGGCATCGATATCCAGGCCGCGTTCGGCCGCCTTCCCGATGATGCCGGGATCCGAAAGCGCCGCGGCCGCCGCATGGAAAACGGCCGACACGGCCTCGTCGGGAGAGCCGACGGGCATCAAAAGGCCCATCCACGATCCGGTTTCGAGCGCCGGGTACCCGAGTTCGGCGAAGGTGGGAACATCGGGCAAGGCGCCGGCCCGGCGCGGCGAGGCCACCGCCAGGGCGTTGATCCGTCCGTCGGCGACGGGCGTGATGGTGCGGGGCGCGGTCATGAACAGCACGTCCAAATCTCCGTTCTCGACCGCGGCGATGGCGCCGTTGGCGCCGCCCTCCACGCCGGCTTCCTTGAGCTCGATCCCGGCGGCGTTCATCAGCGAAATGAACTCGAGACGGTGAATGCTGGCGGCGTTGATCGGATTGTAGGTGATCTCCCCGGGACGGTCCCTGGCGGCGGCGATGAGTTCGTCCAGCGTCGAAACCCCGAGCGACGAATGGGCCACCAGCGGATCGGGCGTATCGGCAACCTTGGTGACCGGAATCAAATCCTCCAGCGGCGCGATTTCGTAGTCCGGCAATATGGAGGGCAGCAGCGCCATGTTGCCGACCGTCGCCATCAGCATGGTGCAGCCGTCGGGCTCGGCGGCGGCGGCGGCGATGGGCCCGTTGCTGCCGCCCCGCCCGCCGGTGATGATGTCGAACTCGATGGGCCGGCCCAGCGCCTCTTCCATCGCGGGCTTCATGAACCCGGCCACCTCGTTGGAAGAGCCGCCCGGCGGGAAGGGCAAAATCCATCGGATCGGCTTGTCCGGAAACGCCATCGTCCCCCCTCTCGGTCTGTTCGACAGAACGTACCCGGCCACGGGCCGCCTCGACAAGCGCCGGCTCTTGGCGTATGAGGCGCCGATGATCGTCGACACCGTGCGGGAACTGGCCGGGGCCGTCGGGCGGGGCCGCCGCCTGATGGGTCTGGACGTGGGGTCCAAAACCATCGGGCTCGCGCTCTCGGACCCCTCCCTGACCGTCGCCACGCCCATGGACACCATCCGCCGGCGGAAGTTCACCCGGGACGCCCAAGAGCTGATCGGGATATTCGAGCGGCAATCCGTCGGCGGATTGGTCATCGGCCTGCCGGTCGGCATGGACGGGACCGAGGGCCCGGCCTGCCAGTCGGTGCGGCAGTTCGGCGCGAATTTGTCGGCGAAGACCGATCTGCCCATGGCGTTCTGGGATGAGCGCCTGTCGACCTCGGCGGTGGAGCGCTTCCTCACCGAGGAAGCCGATTTGAGCCGCGCCCGCCGGGCCCAACTGGTCGACAAGATGGCCGCCGCCTACATCCTCCAGGGCGCCCTGGACAGCCTGACCGGCGCGTGAGCTATGCGCCAGACGCATAGCTGTAAGGTTTTGAAATATCATGATTTATAAATATTTTCCAATTTGGCCGTTTTCGTTCTAATAGTCATTCATGGACATTAATAGACATTTATTGTCACCCGTTTGGGAGGTAACGCACCAAAAAGGTCGTACAAAAACGCATAGCTCGTCCCTTATACG
>JAPPFK010000098.1 GCA_028823885.1 Rhodospirillales bacterium
CTGGACCGGCTTTGCCGGGCCAGCCGGCAAAGTGGCCCGGCCATCCACGTGTAACCGCCGGCCGCCAAGCGTGGATGCCCGTGTCGAGCACGGGCATGACGATCTGGTTTGTGTCGCCAAATAGAATACGTCATACCCCGGCGCAAGTCCGGGGTATCCAGATTTCCAGTTCTTGAACCACAGAGACAGTGAGACAGTGAGGAGTTAATCATTCCTTCTCTGTGATCTCGGTGATCTCTGTGGTGAAATTCCTGTTTTCTGGATGCCCCGCACGGAGGCGGGGCATGACGACTGGAGTAGCCTCAAATGAAGTGCGTCTTCGCCACCCCTTGCCACATCACCCGCTTGAGCTAAATGTATGGATGACTGCCGCCCCCGCCGGGGCGGCGTTTTGCGTATAAGGGGCGAGCTATGCGTTTTTGTACGACCTTCTTGGTGCGTTACCTCCCGAATGGGTGACAATAAATGTCTATTAATTTCCATGAATGACTATTACAGCGAAAACGGCCTAGTTGGAAAATATTTATAAATTATGGAATTTCAATGCCTTGCCGTTATGCAAAAAATGCATGGCTCGCGGCCGTTGGAACCGGGCCCGCATGAGGCTCGCCACGCCGCTTCCGCTGTGATGATATGGGCCGGGAACCGTTTCGGGGAGGCGACTAAAATGGGGAAATACCGGCTGCCGGCGATCGATCCGGCCGACGTCGAGGAACATGCCGGCACCTTCTACCCGGACGCCATCAAGGGCGCGTCCGAGGCGCGGCTCAAGAAGCGCCTGGGGGATGCCGCCGGGCTGACGAAATTCGGCGTCAACCTGACCACCCTGCCGCCGGGCGCGGCCTCCGCGCTCCGCCACTGGCACGCCGAAGAGGATGAATTCATCTACGTTCTCGAAGGAGAGGTGACGGTGGTCAGCGACGCGGGCGAACAAATCCTGACGCCGGGCATGGCGGCGGGCTTTCCCGCCGGCAAGCCGGACGGCCACATGTTCTGCAACCGCGCCGAGGGCCCGGCCGTGGTCCTGGAGGTGGGAAACCGGGTCAGCCACGACACCGTGACCTATCCGGACGACGACCTCGCGCTGGTCAAGGAGCCCGGAAATCACCAGTACTACAACAAGGCCGGCGAGCCGCTGGGCGAGCGGATCGCCCATTCCCCCCGCGCGCCGGAACCGGAAGAGGACGGCTAGATGGAAATCGCCGTCATCGGCGGCGGGCACGGCTGCTATGCCGCCGCCGCCCACCTGACCGAGCAGGGCCACGGCGTGCGGCTCTGGCGCCGGGACGGGGCCGCCCTTGCCCCGGTCCGCGAGACCGGCGCCATCACGCTCACCGACCACGGGGGAACCCGGGATGTCGCCCTGTCGCTGGCGACGGACGATCTCGCCCACGCCATGGCCGGCGCGGAACTGGTGGTGATCCCGCTCCCCTGCACCGTCCACGAAGACCTCTCGAAGGCCATGGCGCCGCATTTCACCCACGGCCAGGTGGTCTACCTGCCGCCCGGAACCTTCGGCAGCTACGTCTTCGCCCGCGCCATGCGGAAGGCCGGCAACGCCGCCGATGTCGCTTTCGCCGAGACCGGAACGCTGCCGTACCTCGCCCGCAAGCAGGGGCCGGCGCACGTCAGGATCAGCGTCTACGCGACCCGGCTGCCGACCGGCGTGTTCCCGGCGAGGGAGACCGCCCGGGCCCTCGAGGTGCTGGCCGGGGCCTATCCGGTGGAGCCGTTGAAGGACGCGCTGGACGGCGCGCTGATGAATGCCGGCCCGGTCATTCATCCGCCGCTGATCGTCATGAATGCGGGCCCGCTCGAGCATTTCGAGGCCTGGGACATCCACAACGAGGGCACCCAGCCGTCGATCCGCCGGGTCACCGACGCCCTCGACGCGGAGCGGATCAAGTTGCGCGAGGCCCTCGGCTATGGCGCCCCCCACTTTCCCCTGGCCGACCATTACGACGACGACAAGGAAGAGTGGATGTACGGCGATTCGTCCCACCAGCGGCTCACCGACAGCGGCGACTGGCGGGAGAACATCGACCTGCTGAGCCATCGCTACATGCGGGAGGATACCCATCTCGGCCTGTCGTTCATGGCCTCGCTCGGCGAGTGGACCGGGACGGACCTGCCGCTGATCGACGGGTTTCTGGCGATCGGCGCCGGGATCACCGGCGAGGATCTGCGCTCGACGGGCCGGACCATGGAGCGCCTCGGCCTCGCCGGGCGGACGCCCGACGAGCTGAGCGCCCTGCTCCGGGACGGCATTCCCGCATGACCGAAATCGTCGCTCTCGGCGCGGGCCGCATGGGCCGCGGCATCGCCCAGGTGTTCGCCTTCGCCGGACACGAGGTGACCATCCTCGACTTCAAGGAGCGGCCGCCGGACCAGGTGGACGCGCTGCTCGCCGAGGGCAGAACGGAAATCGCCGAGAATCTCGCCTTCCTCAAGAGCCTGGGGGCCGCCGGCGATAAGCAGATCGAGGGCACGCTCTCACGCATCCGGGGCGCCGGGATCGGCGAAGCCGGGGACGTTCTCGGCGGCGCCCGTTACATTTTCGAAGGCGTGACCGAGATGCTGGAGGTCAAGCGGGACGCGATCGCCCGCGCCAGCGCCCTCGCCGGACCCGAGGCGGTGATCGCCTCGACCACGTCGACCATGCTGTCGGAAACCCTCGCCGGCTTCAGCGCCCGGCCGGAGAATTTTCTCAACGCCCATTTTCTCAATCCGGCCTACCTCATTCCCCTGGTCGAGGTCAGCCCGTCATCCCGCACCGACGAGGGCAGACTGACTGCGTTCATGGACCTGCTGACGTCCATCGGCAAGGTCCCGGTGAGATGCAAGGCGTCGCCCGGCTACATCGTCCCCCGGCTCCAGTCCGTCGCCATGAGCGAGGCCTGCCGCATGGTCGAGGAAGGGGTCGCCACCGCGGAGGATATCGACCGGGCGGTGACCGCCGGGTTCGGCATCCGCTACGCGACCATGGGGCTGGTGGAGTTCACCGATTGGGGCGGGGTCGACATTCTCTACCACGCCAACCGCTATCTGCGGGACGCCCTCGATGCGCGCTTCCAGACCCCCAAGATCGTCGACGACATGATGGAGCGGGGCGATCTCGGGCTCAAGACCGGCAAGGGGTTCTACGATTTCAGCAAGATGGATACGGACGCCTACCGGCGGGAAAAGCTGGCGACCTTCGTCGCGCTTCTGCGCCACATGGACCTGATGCCCAAGGCGGCGGAAGAGTGAGGGAATTTGGATCAGGCGGCCTTTTCGCCGTAATAGAGGGTCACCACATGCACGGCTTCGGCGAAGAACAGCCAGCGCTCGATCAGAATGCCCAGCCCCACGCTCAGCGCGGCGATCACGGCGAGCGCGGCGCCAAGAAAGAAGCCGGCGAATACCGACAGGGCCACGCAAATCGGCGGTATGGCAAACAGGGTCACCAGGGTGATTTTTCTCAGTTTCCGGGCGTGCTTGCGGGCCACCCGGTATCCCATTTCCTTCTGCAGGTAGTTGGGCGCCGTGTGGGGCGGATCGAGCGGCCGGACGTCGCCGAAGCCGCCGAGGCCGGTCGCCGTTTCGGCCGTCGCCACGGGGTCCGCCGTGTCGATCGACCGCCAGTATGCGATCTTCAGCACCGCCGCCGCGAGCAGGCCCGCGACGGCGACCCCGGCGCTCCGCATGTTCGCCGCCCCGAACATGGCGACGACGAGATGAAACCCCACCGCGCCGGTGGCTAGGCCGAGCGCGACGTAGAGCCACGGCACCAGGGGGTGGTGCCATCTGGGGATCGCCTTGAGCGACGCGTAGATCATGCCCGTGCAGTAGACCGTGACCGCCGCCAGCACCGGCGTCAGCCACGCGGCCAGCAGCCAGACCCCCGCCACCTCTCCCAGCCAGACCCATCCCCAGGCCAGGCCGGCGACGGGGACATAGGCGAGGATCGCGGCGACGCCCTCGCGGGACAGCCAGGACGAGCGGAACTGGCTCAGCGCCCGCCAGGCGCGCTCGGGGTGTCCCAGGTGAAACGTCGACGACAGCAGTCCGGCCGTGACCAGCGCGACGCCGACGGAAATGACGATGGCGCCCAGTTCGGGCACCGCCGGAAGCCAGCCCGCCCCGACGAAGACCGCCGCGACCGCCAGCAGCCCGTAGCCGAGGCCGGACGCGGTGGTAAAGAAGATGATGGAATAGGCGGGATGCATGGTCAGACGGCGGAGGCGTCCGAAAGCAGCCTGTCCACCCAGCCCAGAAACCCGCCTTCGGGGCTGGCGTCTTCGAGGGGAAGCGTGCCGCCTGCTCCCGTCTGCTTGTCGCGGACCGGCAAATACTTGTTGGTCGGCGCGCATTCCATCTCCGGCATCAGATCGTAACCGCCGCGCTCGGCGACGAGCCTCGAAACATCCGAGTCCGGATCGCCCAAATCCCCGAAGTGGCGCGCCGAGGCGGGACAGGTGGCGACGCAGGCCGGCACCCGGTCGACCTCCTCCAGGTTCTCGTTGTAAATCCGGTCGATACAGAGCGTGCACTTCTTCATCACGCCCGCATCCGTATCGAACTCCCGCGCGCCATATGGGCAGGCCCAGGAACACAGCTTGCAGCCGATGCACTTGTCCTCCTCGACCAGGACGATCCCGTCGGACCCCCGCTTGTACGAGGCGCCCGTCGGGCAGACGGTGACGCAGGGCGCGTTGTCGCAGTGGAGGCAGGACTTGGGAAAATGCACCACCCTTGCATCGGCGCCCGAGCCGGCCTCGTAGGAATGAATCCGGTTGAACCACACCCCGTCCGGCGCCGCGCCGTAAGGGTCGAAATCGGTGAGCGGCGCGTGATAGCCGCCCGCGTTCCACTCCTTGCAGTTGACCGCGCAGGCGTGACAGCCGACGCAGGTATCGAGATCGATCACCAGGCCGAGGCGCTTGGGCGCCGGTTGCGCGGGCAGGCTGGTCATGGCCGCCGCCCGCCGGCATAGCGGAGAATATCGGGCCGATCGCCGAGACCGGCGGGTTTAGAGACCTCATCGAACTGCGGCACCGTCCGCCCGTCTTCGGCCTCCGCCTTTTCGATGCGAATTTTCAAATCGTACCATGCCGCCTGGCCGGTGATGGGATCGGAATTGGCGTAACGCCGGCCGCCGTCCCGTTCCGGCAGCAGTTCGTCGATCAGGTGGTTGAGCAGGAACCCCTGGGTGACGTCGGCGGCCGCGGGGTCGATGTTCCAGGCGCCCGCGCGTTTGCCGATGGCGTTCCAGGCCCACACCGTCCGGGCGTTGACCCCGGCCATCACCTTTACCTGCACCTTGATGCGCCCGGACCGGCTCTCGGCCCACACCCAGTCGTCGTCTTCGAGGCCCGCCTGTTTGGCGGCGGGTTCGGGAACATAGAGCCGATTGGATCCGTGAATTTGCCTGAGCCAGGCATTCTGGGTGCCCCAGGAATGGTACATGGCCATGGGACGCTGGGTGACCGCGTGAAGGGTATAGGCCTCCGGGCCGGCCGCCGCCTCGTCCAGCGGCTGATACCAGAACGGCAGCGGATCGAAGTAGGTCTCGATACGGTCCCGCTCGCTCTCGGGCGGGACGTTGTCCCCGTGGCCGCGGGCGGCGAGCCGGAACTTCTGCAGCGGCTCGCTGTAGAGCTGGCTGATCACCGGATCGGTGGATTTCACGAAGCCCTTATCTTGGGCATAGGCGAGATAGCCGCGGTTGACGTTGCGGAAGAACTTGTGCTCGCCGGCAAGCTCCTCCCGCCAGTAACAGCCGTTCTCTATATATTTGTCCAGTTGGCCCGGGTTGGGCGCGCCCTTCCCGGTCTCCGCGCCGTCCTCGCCCCGCCAGCCGGCCAGCGGGCCGACCCCCGGCTGGCGTTCATGGTTGACGATGTAGTCCGAATAGCCGCCCGGATAGGCCGGACGGCCCATTTCCTTGATGAATCCCGGCAGACCCAGCCGGGCGCCCAGGTCGATGAGCACGTCCTGGAACGGCCGCACGTCCCGGTCGGGCTCGACCACCGGGTGGCGGATGGCGTCGGATGCGCCATCGGCGTCGCTGATCGGCCGATCGAGAAGCGAGATGCAGTCCCAGCGCTCGAGGTAGGTGGTGTCCGGGAGGACCAGATCCGCGTAGGCAACGGTCTCCGAGTAGTAGGCGTCCGAGTAGATGATGTAGGGGATTTTGTACCCGCCCGCCTCGTCCTTGTCGGTGAGCATCTCCAAGGTTCTCGGGGTGTTCATGGACGAGTTCCATGCCATGTTGGCCATGTACATGAACAGCACTTCGATGGGGTACGGATCGCCCCGCCAGGCATTGCCGATAACCATGTGCATCAGCCCGTGCGCCGACAGCGGCGCCTCCCACGAGAACGCCTTGTCGATCCGCATGGCCGTGCCGTCCTCGTCCACCAACAGGTCCTCGGGACCTTGGGGAAAGCCCAGATGCGGCCCCGGAAGCGGCGAGTTGGGATTGACGTCCCCGGGACGGCCGGTGGGCCGGGGCAGTGAATCGAACCCCTTCGGATAGGGCGGCTTGTAGCGCAGGCCGCCCGGCGCGTCGATGCTGCCCAACAGGAGTTGCAACAGGTGGATGGCGCGGCAGGTTTGGAATCCGTTGGAATGGGCGGAGATGCCCCGCATCCCGTGCATGCTGACCGGCCGCCCGATCATCTTCTCGTGGCGAACGCCCCGCCAGTCGGTCCAGGGCTGATCGACGGTCAACTCCTGCTCGAAGGCGGCCTCGGACAGTTCGGCGGCGATCCGCTTGATGACCTCTTCGGCGATGCCGGTCTGGTAGGCGACGACGGCCGGGCTGTAGTCCAGATGCAGATAGCGTTCCGCAAGGAGATGAAACACCGGCCTCGCCTTGCGCCCATCGGGGAGTTCCACCTCGCCCCTGAGAGCGGGTTCCACGTCAGGATCGATAAACGGGCGCGGCGCGTTGGATTTCCGGTCCCAGACCAGTTCCCGGCCCTCCTCGTCCCGGGCGAACAGACCGTCGTCGGCCTCGCCCGCCGCATCGATCACCAGATAGGGCGCGTTGGTGTAGCGGACTAGGTACCCGGCATCGACCTTGCCGGCCCGCAGCAGCTCATGGATCAGCGCCATCACGAACAGGCCGTCGGTGCCGGGCGTAATCCCCAGCCATTCGTCGGCCACCGCCGAATAACCGGTGCGGATGGGATTCACCGAGACGAATTTGGCGCCGCGTTCCTTCAGGTGGCTCAGCCCCATCTTGATGGGATTGCTGTCGTGATCCTCGGCCACACCGAACATCAACAGGTATTTCGTCCGCTCCCAGTCGGGTTCGGAGAACTCCCAGAACGCGCTGCCGAAGGTGTAGATTCCCGCCGCCGCCATGTTGACCGAACAGAACCCGCCATGGGCGGCATAGTTGGGCGTGCCGAATTGCTGGGACCACCAACTGGTCAGCGCCTGGCTCTGGTCCCGGCCGGTGAAGAATGCAAGCCGCTTGGGATCGCTCGCCCTGACCCGCGCCAGCCAGGAGGTCGCGATATCCAGGGCCTCGCTCCACTCGATTTCCCGAAACTCGCCGGCGCCCCGTTCGCCGACCCGTCTCAGCGGCTTGGTCAGCCGCGCAGGCGAGTTGTGCTGCATGATGCCCGCGGAGCCCTTGGCGCAGAGCACGCCCTTGTTCACCGGATGATCCCGGTTGCCCTCGATGTAGCGGATGGTGCCGTCGGTCAGGTGAACCTTGATCCCGCAGCGGCAGGCGCACATGTAGCAGGTCGTGGTCTCCACCCGATCCCCCAAGGAAGGAGAGAGGTCGATGGGGCGATCGCCGCTCACGGGAGATGTGGACATATAACCTCGGCGGGAAGAAAGGAATTCTTGTTGTCGGCGAGAAGTGTAGTGAGCGGTCCCGACCGGTCAAACATTTAACAAGCCAAGAATGTAAAAATGTCCCTATCCGGTATGATTGAGCGCATGGCGGACAATTTTTTTCATCACCGTCGGCAGGGCATGGTCGCCGAGCCGGTCGAGCGGGCACCACACGCCATCCAGATTCCCCTTCGAACGTCCGGCAAGCACCCGAAGCTCCAGATGGAAGTGGGTGAAGGTGTGACGCACCATACCCGGCAGCTCCCGGGCCGCCTCGAGCGGCGCCGCGGCCAATGCCTTGTCGGGTTGCCAATCCCCCTCTTCCCAGATGGACGACGGCACCTCCATCATGCCGCCCAGCAGGCCCTCCTCGGCCCGGCGGCGAAGCAGGATCGAGCCGTTGCCGCCGCTGATCCAATAGGCGTATCCCCGCCGGGTCGGCCGTTCGGCCTTGGGCGGCCTGCGCGGATAGGTCTCCGGCTCGCCCGCCGCGAAGGCGGCACAGTCGGCGCTCAGGGGGCAGATGGCGCAAGCGGGTTTCCTCGGCGTGCAGATTACGGCCCCCAGATCCATGGCGGCCTGCACATAGTCGCCGGGGCGCTTCTCCGGTGTCAGGCCGCGGGCAAGCTCCCTGATTTTTGATTTGGCCGCCGGCAAGTCCTCGCCGACGGCGAACAGGCGCGCCACCACCCGTTCGATATTGCCGTCCACCGGCGAGGCCGGCCGGCCGAAGGCGATGGCCGCGATCGCCCCCGCCGTGTAGGGCCCGACGCCGGGCAGTTTCAACAGTTGGGCTTCGGTGTCGGGGAACGCGCCGTTCAATTCGCCCGCCACGACCCGGGCGCATTTGTGAAGATTGCGGGCGCGGGCGTAGTAGCCGAGCCCCTGCCATGCGTGAAGGACCTCATCCAGCTTCGCCGCCGCAAGGTCGCTCACCGTCGGCCACTTCTCCAAAAACTCGGCAAAGTACCGGCCCACCGTCGCCACCGTGGTCTGCTGAAGCATGATCTCCGACAGCCACACATGGTACGGGTCGGCGTCATCGCCGGGAGCGGCCCGCCATGGCAAAACGCGCCGGTGACGGTCATACCATTTGAGCAATTTGGTCGATGGCTTCGTCATCTATCGAGCCGGTTGCCGCGCCGCTGATTCGTCCCTACCCTACGCGCTTCCGCAATCTCAAAAAAGGCGGCCCGTTTCTCATGGCCATCAAACGACATGGCGGCGTCCGCGCCATCGGCCAATCGGTGGAAAAGCTGACCAAACCCATCTTCGGCCGCCGTGGTTTCGCGGGCGCCGGCGTGGTCACCGACTGGAAGGCCATCGTCGGCGAGCACTTGGCCCGCCACACCCAGCCGGACCGCATTTCCCATGACGGGCCGAAGCGGGTCGACGGCACCCTTCATCTCCGGGTCGACAGCGCCTCCCTGGCCACCGAGCTGCTGCACCTGAAGCCGCAGCTGATCGAGCGAATCAACACCTTCTTCGGTTACAAGGCCGTGGCCGACCTCAAACTGGTGAACGGCCCCATCGGCCGGGCCGAGGAAAAGCCGGTGCAATCCAGGCGAACGCTCACCGAGGATGAAAAATCCAATCTTTCCAAACGGTTGTCGGTGATCGACGACCCCGATCTGAAGGCGGCCCTGGAGGCGCTCGGCAGCGGCATTCTCACCGATAAGGGGTGATTTGGTCCCGTTTCCGGTCACCTATCCGCCATCTTCCGGCCCCAACCGGCTGCTGCACAAATCACCGTGAAAAGGACGAAACGGCCTTGGGAAGTGCGGCCGGATAGTCCAAAATCACCGGAATACTGCGGATTTTCGGCACTTGTCGGGAGACCGAACCCAATCTATAGTCATCAACATGTTGTGCCGAGGAGGCAAATTTGGCTCGAAGAGCACTAGGTATGGGGCTGCTTCTGGGGTTTCTGGTGGCGGTCTCGCCGCTGCACGCCCAGGAGTTGCCGCCCGCATCCCAAATCCTGTCCGAGCGGATCTTGGGCAAGCCGGACGCGCCGGTGACCCTCATCGAGTACGCCTCGAAGACCTGTTCGCTCTGCGCGTCGTTTCACGCCGACGTTCTGCCGACAGTGAAGAAAGAGTACGTGGAAACCGGCAAGGTGAAATTCATCTACCGGGAGTTTCCACTCAATCAACTCGACGTCGTGGTCTCGATGATCGCCCGCTGCGGTCCGCCGAGCAGGTTCTTTCCCTTGGTGGATTTGATCTACAAAACGCAAGCGAACTGGGCGCGAGCACAGGATCCCTTGGCCGAGGTAGCCAAGATCGGCCGGCTGGCGGGCATCACGCCGAAGACCGTCGAAGCCTGCCTGCGGAGCCCGGAAATCTTCCAGGGGATCGTCGATTCGGGCCGCCGTGGACAGGCGGAGTTCAACGTCAGCGGAACGCCGACAATCATCGTCAACGGCCGGCCGGTGAACGGCCCTGCGACGATGGACGTGTTGCGTCCCATTTTGGACCGGGCGGCGGCCGGCAACTGATCGCCGTTTTCGGTTCGCCGCGGTTTTAGGGGGTAGGTCGCGCCGTGCAGTTCACTAAGCTCCGTCTCGCGGGGTTCAAGTCCTTCGTCGATCCGACGGAGTTGGAGATCGCGCCCGGCCTGACCGGCGTCGTCGGTCCCAACGGCTGCGGCAAGTCGAACCTCGTCGAAGCCCTGAAATGGGTCATGGGCGAGACCTCGGCCAAGCAGATGCGGGGCTCGGAGATGGACGACGTCATCTTCTCCGGCACCGCCGACCGGCCGTCCCGCAACATTGCCGAAGTGGCGCTGCACATGGACAACACGGACCGCGGCGCACCCTCGATCTTCAACGACCATGACGATCTGGAAGTCAGCCGCCGGATCGAGCGGGAAAAGGGCTCGACCTACAAAGTCAACGCCAAGGAAGTGCGGGCCAAGGACGTTCAGCTGCTGTTTGCCGATGCCGCCTCGGGCGCGCGCTCGACGGCGCTGGTGAGCCAAGGCCGGGTCGGCGCGGTGGTGTCCGCCAAGCCGGCGGACCGCCGCAAACTGCTCGAGGAGGCGGCCGGGATCACCGGGCTGCACTCCCGGCGCCACGAGGCCGAGCTGCGCCTGCGCGGCGCCGAGACCAACCTCGAACGCCTCGACGACATCATGGTCACTCTGGAAGCCCAGATGGCCGGCCTCAAGAAGCAGGTTCGTCAGGCGACCCGCTACAAGAACCTGAGCGGCCATATCCGCAAGGCCGAGGCGACCCTGTTCCACATCCGCTGGACCGCCATCGAGGCCGAACTCGCGGCGGCCCGGGAACAGTTGAACCGCGCGGAGACCGCCGTCACATCCATGACCGGCGGCGCCGGCCGGGCATCGGCCGAACAGGCCGAGATCGCCGCCAAGCTGCCGGAACTCCGCAACAACGAGGCGGAAGCCGCCGCCAAGCTGCAGCGCCTGAACATGGCCCGCGAGTCCCTGGAACAGGAGGAACAGCGCCTCGCCGACCAGCAGTCCTCGCTGGAATCGCGGCTCGGGCAGACCGACCGGGACGGCGAGCGCGAACGAACCCTCGCGGCCGATGCGGCGAACGCCGTCACCCGCCTCGGCGAGGAAAACGAGCGCCTGACCGCCGGCGGGGGCGGTGAAGACGGCGCGTTGGAGGAAGCCGCCGGAAGGCTGGCCGAAGCCCGGAAGACCTATGAAGCGGGCGAAGCCGAGCTCGCCGAGCAGACCAATAAGCTGGCTCATGACGAAGCCCGCAAAGCCGATCTCGAGCGCCGCATCGGTGACGCCGAGGCGCGGATCACGCGGCTCGAGGACGGCAGAGAGAACCTGACCCGGGAAATCGCCCGCCTGGAGACGGTTGCGGGCGACCGGGAGGCGCTCACCCAGGCGGACCGGGAGGCGGCCGAGGCCGCCGAGGCCCTGACCCATGCCCGCGCGGCGGCGCAAACCGCGGAGGCGGCCCGGCTCGAGGCACAGAACCGGTTGTCGGCGGCCCAGGAAGCAGCCCAGACCACGGCGACCGCGGAAGCCAGGTTGAAGGCCGAGGAAGAGGCCCTGGCGGAAATTCTCGAGACCGGCGATCCCGATCTGTGGCCGCCGGTGATCGATTCGGTGAGCGTCGAGCAGGGCCTCGAATCGGCCCTCGGCATCGCTCTCGGCGACGACCTCGGCGCAGCCATGGACGAGGCGGCGCCGGTACACTGGCGCCGGCTGCCGGCCCTTGGCGACGCCCCCTCCCTGCCGGCGGGCGCCCAACCCCTCGGCGAATTCGTTCGGGGGCCGGAGGCGCTTCTGCGCCGTCTGTCTCAGATCGGCGTGGTGAATTCGACGGAAGACGGGTGGCGCCTGCTGCCCGAGTTGAAGCAGGGCCAGCGGCTGGTCAGCCGGGACGGCGCGTTCTGGCGCTGGGACGGTTACACCGCGGCGGCCGATGCGCCGAGCGCCGCGGCCATCCGCCTCGAACAGCGCAATCGCCTGGGCGAAATCCGTGTTTCCCTCCAGGCCGCCAAGATCGCCGCCCGCCAGTCGGCGGAACTGCTGGAGACGGCCCGGGGCGGCCTCGAGGCGGCAAGCGACCGGGAAGCAAATTCCCGGGAATCGGTCCGCGAGGCGGAAACGGAAGTCGAGGCCCTGCGCCAGGCCCAGACCGCGCTGCGCCAGAAAACCGCCGAGAGCAATTCGCGCCTCGGCGCCCAACGGGAAGCGGGCGAGCGCCTGGATCAGGACCTGCGCGACACCGAACGGCAGCTGGCCGAAGCGCGCGACGCGCTCGGCGGAATTGCCGACCTGGACGCCGTTCGCGCCCGGATCGGCGAGCTCCGCGACGAGGTCTCGGGGCGCCGCGCGGCATTCGTCGAAAGCCAGGCGGCCTACGATTCGCTCCAAAACCGGGCCGAGGAGCGCCGCCGGCGTCTCGAAGAGATCGCCTCCGAGATCGAATCCTGGACCGATCGCAAGACCGGCGCCGAAGAACGGATCGCCCAACTGGCCGAACGCCGGGCGGAACTCGAGACCGCATTGGAGGCGCTGAAGAACCGGCCCGGCGAGATCGGCGAGCAGCGGAATGCCCTCCTTGATCAGATCGGCGAGGCCGACACGGGCCGCAAGGCGGCGGCCGACGAACTCGCCCTGATGGAAACCAAGCTGGCCGAGGCCGACCGGGCGCTCCGCGAAGCCGAACAGGAACTGGCCGGGATGCGGGAAAGCCGGGTGCGGGCCGAAGCCGCCGTCGAGCAGGCGAAGCAGGCCGCATCGGCGTTGACCGAACGCATCCGAGACCGGCTGGATGCCGGCCCCGAGGCGCTCTTCGAACTCGCCGGACTCAAGGAAGACCAGGAACTCCCCGAGCCCGATGCTGCCGAGAAGACGGTCGATCGCCTGCTCCGGGAGCGGGACAATATGGGCCCGGTCAATCTTCGCGCCGAGGTCGAGGCCCGGGAACTCGAAGAGCAGATGAATTCCATGCTCACCGAGCGTGACGACCTGCTGAAGGCCATCGACAGGCTGCGCCGCGGGATCAACGAACTGAACCGGGAAGGCCGCCAACGGCTGCTGGCGTCGTACGAGGAGGTCGACAAGCACTTCCAGGAACTGTTCACCCGCCTGTTCGCCGGCGGCCGGGCGCACCTGACCTTGGTCGATTCGGACGATCCGCTGGAAGCGGGGATCGAGATCATGGCGAGCCCGCCCGGCAAACGGCTCCAGGTGCTGTCGCTGCTGTCCGGCGGCGAGCAGGCCCTGACCGCGCTGGCGCTGCTGTTCGCCGTCTTCCTCACCAACCCGGCACCGATCTGCGTCCTGGACGAGGTCGATGCGCCCCTGGACGACAGCAACGTCGACAGGTTCTGCTCCCTGGTCGAAGAGATCGCGCATTCCCTTTCGACCCGCTTCCTCGTGATCACCCACCACCGGATGACCATGGCCCGGGTGGACCGGCTGTTCGGCGTCACCATGGGCGAACAGGGGGTTTCGCAGCTGGTATCCGTCGACCTCGGCCAGGCCATGGCGTTGCGGGCGACCGCATAAGGGAACAAGGCGCCGAGGGCCTTAGTTTCGCGTCCGTCAAACTTCTAAAAAATATATATATTTCAATAGTTTGACACCTTCCCATTGTTCCTTGACAGGTCCCGGCGCGATGGATAATGTCCGCCCGAATTCGATGCCCCGAGGCACCCGCCAAGAGACCCACAAGGGGGTTTGAGCCGATCATCATCCGTCCGCGATGCGCGGGCTCCCCGAAATGACCGAGGACACGCCGCAGCCTCCGAACGAGGATTTGGATTCCCGTCTCAGGGAGGCACGCAAACGGCTCGATGGCGAGGACGACGCCCCCCGCCACCAACGCTCGCAGGACATGGGCACCGGCATCGCGCTGGCGGCCCGGATCGGGACGGAACTGGTGGCGGCCGTGGCGGTGGCGGTGGGAATCGGATGGTTGTTGGACTGGTGGCTGGAAACCGGACCGTGGTTTCTGATCACATTCATTTTCCTCGGTGCGGGAGCCGGGGTGATGAATGTTTACCGGGTGGCCAACAGATTAGGAGGGACCGCCGGATACCGGGACCAGCGCCCAAGACAAAACGGCGCCGGTCCGGACGGCGGAGAGGAAAAGTAAGGATTTAGAAGTTGGCCGAAGGATCCAGCCCGCTCGAACAATTCGTCATCCGGCAATGGGTGCCCGCCGAAATCGGCGGCGTGGACGTGTCATTCACCAACTCGGCCGCCTTCATGGTCGCCGCCGTGGTGCTGGCCTCGGCCCTGATGATCCTCAGCGTCCGCCAGCGGGCCATGGTGCCGAGCCGCTGGCAGCTGCTGGCCGAGCTCAGTTATTCGTTCATCGCCAAAATGCTGTCGGACACGGTGGGAAAGGAAGGACGGCCCTACTTCCCGTTCGTCTTCACCCTGTTCATGTTCGTGCTGTTCGGCAATTTCCTGGGCATGCTGCCCTACAGCTTCACCTTCACCAGCCATCTCGCGGTGACCTTCGCGCTCGCCGCCTTCATCTTCATCGCGGTGACGCTGATCGCCGTCTTCAAGCACGGCATCAAGTTCTTCTCGTTCTTCCTGCCCCACGGCGTGCCCATCGCCATGGCGCCGCTGTTGATCCCGATCGAGATCATCTCGTACCTGTCGCGCCCGGTGAGCCTGAGCGTCCGGCTGTTCGCCAACATGATGGCCGGCCACACGCTTCTCAAGGTGGTCGCCGGCTTCGTCGTGCCGCTCGGGATCTTCGGCGTGGTGCCGATCGCCGGCCTCGTCGCCGTCACCGCCCTGGAACTGCTGATCTCGTTCCTCCAGGCCTACATCTTCACCATTTTGACCTGCATCTACATTTCGGATGCGGTCCATCTCCATTGATCCAACGAAATTTCCTAGGACAGAAAGGAAACCTCATCATGGACGTAGAATCCGCAAAGCTCATCGGCGCCGGTCTCGCGACCCTCGGCTTCGTCGGCCCGGGTATCGGCATCGGCCTCATCTGGGCGGCGCTGATCAACTCCGTCGGCCGCAACCCGGCCGCCGCCGGCGCGATCACCACCACCGCGTGGGTGTCCTTCGCGCTGGTCGAGGCGCTGGCCATCTTCGCGCTGGTCATCGCGCTGATCATCCTGTTCGGTTAAACGGCTTCTCCGTCCGGGCCGCGTTCGGCGGCCCGGCCCGGAAGCGCGCAGGATTGCCCCATGCCGCAGTTCGATATCACCGCTTTTCCGACCCAGATCGTCTGGCTGGCGATCTGTTTCGTGGCGCTCTATTTCCTGATGTCGCGCATCGCGCTGCCCCGGGTGGAGCAGGTGCTGGAGGAGCGCCAGAAGCGGCTGGACGACAACCTGTCGACGGCGGAGCAACTCAACGCCGAGGCCAAGGCGGAGGAAGCCAGGTACGAGACCTCCCTTTCCGATGCCCGCGCCCGGGCGCGCCAGGTCATCCATGAGGCGACCGCCGACATGTCGGCCGAAGGGACCCGGCGTCATGACACCCTCGGCGAGCAGCTGGCGGCCGAGATCAAGGCCGCCGAGGCCCGCATCGCCCGGGCCAAGAACGAGGCCGTCGCCGGCATCCAGGAAGCCGCCGCCGAGGTCGCGGCCTCGACGGTGCGGCACCTGATCGACGAGAGCCCGTCGCCCCGGGCCGTCGCCGCCGCGGTCGAAGCCGCGCTCCGGGAGAAGGCCTGATGTTCATCTCTCCGGCCCACGCCGCCGCGGCCGACGGCGCCGCCTTCTACACCGATCCCACCTTCTGGGTGGCGGTATCGTTCATCATCCTGATCGCCGCCGCCGCCAAGCCGGCCTGGGGCATCGTCACCAGGATGATGGACGCCAAGATCGACAGCATCCGCCAGCAGCTCGACGAGGCGACCCGGCTGCGCGAGGAGGCCCAGGAACTGCTGGCCTCCTACAAGCGCAAGATCGCCGAGGCCGAGCAGGAAGCGGAAGCCATCATCGGCGAGGCGCGGGAAGAGGCCCAGCGCCTGCGCGCCAAGATGACCGAGGACCTGGAGCATTCGTTGCAGCGCCGCGAGAAGCTGGCCATGGACCGCATCGCCCAGGCCGAGACCGAGGCGACCCAGGAGGTCCGGGCCATGGCCTCCGACATCGCGCTCACCGCGACGCGGACCATCCTCGAGGATACGGTACAGGGCGACAAGGCCGACCAGCTCATCGACGACGCCATCGACGAGCTTCCCGACAAACTGAACTAGCGGCCCGATCGAGGCGCCCGGAACCCTGCCGGCGACGCCGGACCGGAGGATTTTCCGTGCGTCCGTCCCGGGTGCCGCGTTCTTCCGTCAACCCGTTGAATCGGCATGACTTGGATATTCAATTCCAAATTACTTCGGCATTCGCCGCAATGGCTAGAAGTGCAAATTAATGAGCATTTGTGACCTTGCCTCGCGATGCGTTTTTCGCCCCTGTCACATCCGGTTATCCTTGGTTGGGTGTAAATTCTCTATTCTTGAGAAAATATTTCAAAAATAGCTTGCGACACATGCGACGGATTTGGTATGTTTCGTTCCCAGGATCGGGAGCCGTGTGCACCGGTCCAGCCGTTCGACCCGCAGCCGCCGTTTCCGGCGGTTTTTTTGCGCCCGCTTTCAGCCCCGCGGCCTTCGGCCCGGGGCTTTTTCATTCGCAAAGGAACAAGTCATGTATCTTCCCTTTTCGCTCTC